>NZ_JAYPMU010000007.1:0-169221 GCF_038130085.1 Halopseudomonas sp.
CGAACACCCCGATCAGATATGGTCGGGGTGTTCTTCTTTGCGCGAATGGAAAGTTACGCCTTGCCAAGAGCCGCACTGCGAGCCAGTAACGTCCTATGCCTCGCTCCCACTTGGCATGGCTTCGAGTACGACGTTGATCTGATGTCAGCAGGTCTGCGCTACAGCTTATGAGTGTCTCTTAGTTGTAGCTGCGAAGCAGGGGAGGCTTAGGCTTCCCCTGCTAGTTTTCAGGCTGCGGCCAAGAGCTCGCTGAGTGCATCCAGGATCTTCCGTGTATCCGCAGGATTACGACCGGGCGCGCCAGCGCAATGGCCCCAATCAGACTCCAGTGGTTTATATCCTGCGTTGGGGATCTGCACTGCTTCGTAGCCTGCGTCCTCGCTGGTGAAGTAGAGGTCTGTGCTGCTTGGCATGATCAGGCACTTGGCTTTAATTCCTCTCAACGCTGCACTGAAGTCGCTATTCCAGACAGCGTTCGCGCTGATGTCTCCATGCTGCCACGTATGCAGAACGCTCAGAAGATTGTTGGCGTCCTGCTCCAAGTGGTCGTCTTCCCAGTACTGCAGCAATGCTTCGATCGAGTCAAACCCGAGCTCGCGATAGAGCTCCTTCCGAAAGAAAGCCTGGCTGTAGGCCCAGCCGGCATAGACCCTGCCAAAAGCCTCCAGTCCGGTGGTAGGGGGTGTCAGGTATCGACCGAACTGCCAAGCGGCGTCGCAAGTGAGTGCGGCTTTTACGCCTTCCAGAAAAACATAATTGTGCGGCCAACAGCGCGCGGTCGCGCAGATACTGGCGACCCGTTTTACCTGATCCGGGAATAGACACGCCCATTGCAGCGCCTGCATGCCACCCATTGACCAGCCGGCTACTAACGCGATGGTGGCTCCTTCGAAGCATTGTTCGACCAGTTGGTGTTGCAACATGACGTTGTCGTAAAGACTGATTGCGGGGAAGTCAGGGCCGCGTTGACTGGGGTGTGCGTTTGAGGGGGAGGTCGATTGGCCATTGCCAAGCAGGTTCGGGATCAGGATGCAGTAGCGATCCGGACCCAGTGGTCCTGTTGCACCAATCAGGGGCAGATTGCCGTGATGTGTTCCGCCGTAGTACGTCGGAAGGACGATCAGGTTGTCGCGGGCTGCATTGAGTTGGCCGATCTGCAGGTATCGCAAACGGGCATCACGCAGCACTTCTCCGCTCTGAAGCGGCCAGTCTCCGGGGCTGAATTCTTTCTCAACTGCTTGATATGTCGACATATGGGCTGCTCTTGATTGGCGCCATCAACGGGATCGATGGCAACTGACTGAATCTGTTTTCACAATTAAACATGCATGCTGGCATGTATGTTGAATGAAAGATTCGTACCAAGCGCCGCAGCAGGTGCGGACAGAATCAGTGGAGTATGAGCATGAGTCAGCAAGCGAGCACCGAACAACTGAAGCAGTCTCTGCAGGACCAAGGCGTCAAGTACGCGCTGGGCGGTTATGTTGACCTGCATGGCGTGATCAAGGGCAAGTTCGTTCCCATCAGTCACCTCGGACGGATGATGAAAGGGTCTGAGCTGTATACCGGTGCTGCTTTGGACGGGGTGCCGCAGGATATCAGTGACAATGAAGTTGCCACCATGCCCGATGCGGCGACCGCAACTATTTGCCCCTGGAATCCCGAGCTGGCGTGGTTCGCCAGCGACCTGTATCTGGACGGCGCGCCATTCGAAGCGTGCTCGCGCAACATCCTCAAGCGTCAGGTTGCCAAGGCCGCCGATATGGGGTTGACCTTTAATCTGGGCATCGAAACCGAGTTCTTCCTGTTTCGCGACTCCGAAGACGGCGGCTTTGAGCCGATCAGCGCGCGCGACACCCTAGCCAAGCCGTGCTATGACCCGCGTGGTTTGATGGACAACATGCCGATTGTGGGGGAGTTGGTCGAAGCCATGAACGCCATGGGGTGGGACGTTTACTCCTTCGATCATGAAGACGCTAATGGCCAGTTTGAAACCGACTTCACTTACACCGACGCTCTCGGCATGGCTGACCGGCTCGTGTTCTTCCGCCTGATGGCCAATGAGATTGCGCGTAAGCACGGCGGCTTCGCCAGCTTCATGCCAAAGCCCTCAGCCAACCGCACTGGTAGCGGCGCGCACTACAACATGTCGCTGGCCGACCGCGAAACCGGCCGCAACCTGTTCGACCCCGCCCACGGGGAAGACACCTACGGCTGCGGCGTCACCCAGATGGCCTATCACTTTATCGCCGGTGTGATGAAGCACGCCAAGGCGATCAGCGCAGTCATCGCGCCAACCGTAAACAGTTATAAGCGTCTGGTGCGCAAAGGCAGCATGTCGGGCTCCACCTGGGCGCCCGTGTTTGTCTGCTACGGCAATAACAACCGCACCAACATGCTGCGCATTCCGTCGCAAGGCGGCCGGGTTGAGTGCCGTGCGGCAGATATCGCCTGCAATCCTTATCTTGGTGCCGCAATGATGCTGGCTGCTGGTCTGGAAGGGATTCGCGAGGGTATGGACCCGGGGAATCCGCACCGCGAGAACATGTACAACTACTCCGATCAGCAGGTGCGAAAGATGGATATTGAACTGCTGCCGCAGAACCTCGGTGAAGCGATCGACGCCTTTGAGGCAGACCCGTTGTCGCGCGCGGTATTTGGCGATGCGATGTTCGACAGCTTTGTCAGCTTCAAACGCCAGGAGTGGACCGAGTATCACACCCACGTCTCCGACTGGGAGCTGCAACGCTACCTGAAGTTCTTTTAAGCCTGTTCCGCGTCGGCGACGGCGCGGTTTTTGCTGCGGAGTTACTGCCTAGCCTTCACATCATTGCCAACTAGAACCATCTGGAGTTGAACCATGAAAAAGTCCGTTCCATTTGCACGACGTTTCAAGCAGGTTGTTTCAGGCGCCATGATTGCACTGGCGGCATCGGTTGCCGTCATTCCCGCTGCTCAGGCAGAGGAAAAGGACAGCTTCAAGCTGGCCTGGAGTATCTACGCTGGCTGGATTCCGTGGAAGTACATCGACGAGTCCGGGCTGATGAAAAAGTGGGCCGACAAATACGGTATCAGCGTCGAGATTGTGCAGATCAATGACTACATCGAGTCGATCAACCAATACAGCGCTGGCCAGTTTGATGGTGTAGTGGCTACGAGTATGGATGCCTTATCGATCCCCTCGGCCGGCGGCGTGGACACGACGGCACTGATCGTCGGTGACTATTCGAATGGTAATGACGGTATCGTCATGAAGGACAGTACCAGTGTCGCCGACATGAAAGGCCAGCAGGTGAACTTGGTTGAACTGTCGGTATCGCATTACCTGCTGGCCCGCGCGCTGGACTCGGTCGGGCTGAGCGAGAGCGACGTGACAGTCGTCAACACCAGCGATGCCGATATGGTCGCTGCTTACAACACTGAAGACGTGCGTAACGTGGTGACCTGGAATCCGCTGCTGGACGAAATTCTCAGCCAGCCCGGCGCCAATCGGGTATTCGATTCCAGTCAGATCCCCGGCCATATCAAGGACCTGACCATCGTTAATACCGAAACCCTGCGTGACAATCCGGCGCTGGGCAAGGCGCTGGTTGGTGCCTGGTTTGAGCTGATGGCGGAAATGGGCACCGACAGCGAAGCGGGGCAGAAGGCGCGTGCGTTCCTCGGCGAGGCGTCAGCGACTGATCAGGCCGGCTATGAAGCCCAGCTGGCGGGCATGAAGATGTTCTGGCAACCGGCTGACGCCGTCACCTTTATCGGCAGTGATGAGGCCTATGAGGCGATGGACAGCGTGCGCCAGTTCTCCTTCGAAAAAGGCCTGCTGGGTGAGGGCGCCGACTCGCCTGACTTCGTCGGCATTGCGATGCCCGATGGCAAGACCCTGGGTGATACCGCTAACATCAAGCTGCGGTTTGATACCGAGTACATGCAGATGGCTGCCGACGGCGCACTCTGATGAGTCTGACTGCTGCGGGAGCTTGCTCCCGCAGCATTTGCTGGAACACCCATGCGCAGAACCAAAGAAGACGCGGAAAAAACCCGCCTGAAAATCATTGAAGCGGCGCTGACGTTATTTAGCCGCAACGGCTACTCCAATACCACGCTCGCGATGATCGGCACCGAAGCCGGCTTCAGCCGAGGCCCCATCTACTGGCACTTCAAGAACAAGGACGACCTGTTCGAGGCGGTGCTGGCCTACTCGCAAGAACCGCTGGAGCAGCTCGTCGCGCAGGCGAGAAGCGTTGGACTTTCCCCACTGGAGCGCATCGACGGCTTTGTTCGCAGTTGGTTTACGTTGCTGGTCGAGGATGCTTGGTTTCGCCAGTCATTCGAGATTCTGCTCAACAAGACTGAGCTGACCGAGGCAATGCTGACAACGCTCGAGCGCGAACGGCACCTGACCCAAAGCATGATTGAAACGCTTGAGGCGCTGGTTTGCGACGCGCAGGAGCAGGGCCAGATTTCGCAAGGTCAGACAGCGGGGCAATTGGCGTTGATGATTTACACCCAGCTGATGGGCGTGACCCAGACCTGGTTGTTTGCACCGAGCCTGTTTGATTTGAATGAGCAGCGGGGATTTTTTACTGAGCGTTTGCTGCGTTCGCTGCAGCAGCCCTGAGAAAAAAGAGCCCCGTTCGCCAAGGTACGAACGGGGCTAAAAGGTCAGTTACTGACCGGAGTCACGATCGGGAAGTCGCCGGAGGGCACTTCCACCATTTGCAGCAGGCCGAAGAAGGCATTCGGCTCACCGCTGATCTTGATTTGGCCTGCCTTGACCGCCTCCGGGAAGGTGGTGCGGCGCAGCAGGATCTGGTCCAGGGTGGCGCGAGTCATGGCTACCGTAGCCTGGGCATTCTCGTCTTGCGTGTCGGCGCGATAGGTCAGCGTCGAGTGCTCAAGGTTCAGGCGATAGTTCTCGTCGGTGTCGGTGACCTGCCAGTTGATCACCAGATGCTTGCCCTCGGCTTTGCTGGCGTCCAGACGTACACCCATCAGATCAAAGAACATGCTGGTATCCAGCGCCTGCAGAACGTCTGGAGACAGTGAGCCGACGGTCGGGGGCAGGGTGCCGTTGCGCAGTTCCTGTGCTCCCATCAGGTAGGCGCCACGCCAGGTGCCGGCTTCTGCCTGATAGCCCAGCTGCTCAAGGGCATCGGCTCCCAGTTCTCGGGCGGCCTGATTGCTCGGGTCGGCGAACACGACTTGATTCATGACGCTGGCGACCCAGCGATATTCACCGTTGTCGTAGTCCTTGCGTGCCTGCTCGATGACCTTGTCGGCGCCACCCATGTACTCAATGGTCTTGGCCGCGTTTTGCACTGGCGGTAGCGGGTTCAGGTTCGCGGGGTTGGCGTCGTACCAGCCCATGTAGCGCTGGTAGATGGCCTTTGCGTTGTGGCGCAGGGTGCCGTAGTAACCGCGTGCGTACCACTGCTGATCCAGGCTGGCGGGCAGTTTCAGCTGTTCAGCGATATCGCCCGGGAGGTAGCCCTTGTTGATCATGCGCACGGACTGATCGTGCAGGTACTTGTACATGTCACGTTGGACCGACAGGAAGCGCTTGGCGTCCTCCTGCGTCCAGATTGGCCAGTGATGCTGACCAACCACGATATCGGCGCGATCACCGAAGCGCTCCAGTGCCAGGTCGATGTAGTGCGCCCACGCGCTGGCGTCACGCACGGCCGCACCGCGAATGGTGTAGACGTTGTGCATGTGCTGGCTGGTGATCTCCGCGGTGTTCAATACCTTGAACTCGGGGAAGTACATCATCATTTCCGACTCGGCTTCGGTGCCGTGGGCCATCTGGAACTCGATGTCCACGCCATCGATAGTCAGGGTGCCGTTGTCCGGCACGGTATCGGTCGGAGCGATGAGGGTACGCTCACCTTTGGACAGCGCTTTGCCCAGCCCGGTATCAACGTGGCCGCGTTCGCCCGGCGGGAGCATGGCGCCGAACTGGTAGACGGCGCGGCGGCTCATTGCTGGCCCGGCAATGACGTTCTCGGAGACTGCGTGTTCCATAAAGCCGGCTGGTGCATAGATATGGGTCTTGCCTGCGGCAACATCCTCGTTGCTGGTGACACCTTTTACCCCGCCCCAGTGATCGACGTGGTTATGGGTGTAGAGCACCGCCACAACAGGCTTGTGAGGGCGGTTCTGGTAGTACAGATCCAGACCAGCCTTGGCGGTCGAGGGTGAGAGCAGTGGGTCGATGATGATCAGGCCAGTGTCACCCTCGATGATCGTCATGTTCGCCAGATCCATGCCGCGGATCTGATACATCCCGTCGGTCACCTTGAACAGACCGTGGATCGCGTTAAGGCGTGCCTGGCGCCAGAGGCTCGGGTTGACGGTGTCTGGCGCAGCTTCCTGGTCGAGAAATGCGTATTCGCTCATGTCCCAGGCGGCGGAGCCGTCTGGGTTGGTGACTTTGCCATCCGGCAGCTGGGCGATAAACCCGCGCTGCGCATCGGTAAACGGCTGCTGATTGGCAAAGGGCAGCTGCTCCAGCACCGCATGGTTGGCAGCAGCTGTAATTTCGGTTGCGGGGTTGGGCGTGGCGCTGGCAGCGAGGCTGATACCGGTGGCCAGAGCACCGAGGCAGAGGATGACATTACGTGAGCGCATCGGGTGTCTCCGAAGTCGTCGCCGTGCAAGCGGCGGGATTGTTCTTGGTAACCGGCAGTGCCGGACTGCAATCACTATAGGTTTGTGGGACGATATATGGCCAATGCATTTTTATCCTGAAAGCAATGCTTTTTCTGCATGGTTAACGTGATTGAAGTGAAACTGCAGCAATCGGGGTCTAGGCTTGAAACAACGATTTTTCCTATCGAGCGCTGGCGCGTTAATTTATAATTTCGCGCTTTCACTTGCCCGGCCACCGGGCGTTGACAGCTGGAGGGTATGAACGAATTGATCAAGACGCCGTACTATCTCATCGACAAGAGCAAGCTCGAATGCAACATGGAGAAGATCGCCTACGTGCGTGAACACTCCGGCGCCAAGGCCCTGCTCGCACTGAAATGCTTTGCTACCTGGTCCGTGTTCGACTTCATGAGTCAGTACATGGATGGCACTACCTCCTCCTCCCTGAATGAAGTGAAACTTGGCAAGCTCAAGTTCCCGGGAGAGACGCATGCTTACAGCGTGGCCTATGCCGATGACGAGATCGACGAAGTCCTGGCCCATTCGGACAAGATCATCTTCAACTCCATCAGTCAGTTGACCCGCTTCAGCGAGGCCTCGGCCGGCAAGGTTCGCGGCTTGCGCCTGAACCCCGGGGTCAGCAGCTCGGACTTTCTGATTGCTGATCCGGCCCGTCCGTTCAGCCGTCTGGGTGAGTGGGATGCAGCCAAAATCGAGGCCGTGCTGCCGCTGATTTCCGGCTTTATGATTCACAACAACTGCGAAAACAGTGACTTTGATCTGTTTGACCAGATGCTCGGACAGATCGAAGAGCGTTTCGGCCACCTGCTTGAGCAGGTGAGCTGGGTCAGTCTGGGCGGCGGTATTCACTTTACCGGCGAGGGTTACCCGCTGGATCGTTTCTGTGCCCGCCTCAAGGCATTCTCCGAGCGCTACGGCGTTCAGGTTTACCTGGAGCCCGGCGAGGCCGCCATTACCCTGAGCACTTCCCTCGAAGTGACTGTGCTCGACACCCTCTATAACGGCAAGCAGCTGGCCGTGGTCGACAGTTCGATCGAAGCGCACATGCTCGATCTGCTGATCTACCGTCAGGAGGCCAAGATGGAGCCCTGCGATGGCCCGCACCAGTACATGGTGTGTGGCAAGTCGTGCCTGGCTGGCGACATCTTCGGCGAATTCAATTTTGACAGCGAGCTGAAGATCGGCGATCGCCTGTCCTTTATTGATGCGGCCGGTTACACCATGGTCAAGAAGAACTGGTTCAACGGCGTGAACATGCCCGCCATTGCGATCAAGGAACTTGATGGTTCGGTGAAACTGGTTCGCGAGTTCGGATTCCAGGATTACCTGGACAGCCTCTCCTGAGGCATAACCTACCCAGCCTTTCCAAGGAGGCGTTTCGAGGAAAAGAAATGAAGAAAAACGTTCTGATTATTGGTGCCGGTGGTGTGGCCCAGGTGGTCGCACACAAATGCGCCCAGCACAACGATGTGCTGGGTAACATCCATATCGCATCGCGTACCGCCGACAAGTGTCAGGCGATTGTCGACAGCGTGAAGGAAAAGGGCAGCCTCAAGGTTGCCGGTGAATTGCAAGCCCACGCCCTGAATGCCCTCGATATCGAGGCCACCAAGGCGTTGATTGACAAGACACAGTCGCAACTGGTGATCAATGTCGGATCGGCTTTCATCAATATGTCGGTACTGCAGGCCTGCATCGAGACCGGTGCTGCCTATCTGGATACCGCCATTCACGAAGAGCCGGACAAGATCTGTGAAACCCCGCCGTGGTATGCGAACTACGAGTGGAAGCGCAAGGAAATCTGCGCCGAGAAGGGCATTACGGCGGTTCTGGGTGTCGGCTTCGACCCGGGCGTGGTCAACGCCTACGCGGCGGTTGCGGTCAACGAGTACTTCGATAGCGTCGAGGAAATCGACATTATCGATATCAACGCAGGGAGTCACGGCAAGTACTTCGCAACCAACTTTGACCCGGAAATCAACTTCCGTGAATTTACCGGGCAGGTGTGGTCCTGGCAGAACAGCCAGTGGACCAGCAACAAGATGTTCGAGGTCAAGCGTACCGACGACCTGCCGGTTGTTGGATCGCAGACCAGCTACATGACCGGCCACGATGAAGTGCACTCGCTGTCGCAGAATCTGGGCGTACCGAACGTACGTTTCTGGATGGGCTTTGGCGAGCACTACATCAACGTGTTCACCGTACTGAAGAACCTCGGCCTGTTGTCCGAGCAGCCGGTCACCACCGCTGAAGGTCTGGAAGTGATTCCGCTGAAAGTGGTCAAAGCCGTACTGCCTGATCCGTCGTCTCTGGCGCCTGACTACGCCGGCAAGACCTGCATCGGTGATGTGGTCAAAGGCAAGAAGGACGGCAAGGACAAGGAAGTGTTCATCTACAACGTAGCCGATCACGCCGAAGCCTACGCCGAAGTCGGCAGCCAGGGTATTTCCTACACTGCTGGCGTACCGCCGGTTGCTGCTGCCATCCTGATTGCGCAGGGCGCATGGGATGCGGGCAAGATGGTCAACGTAGAAGAGCTGGACCCCAAGCCGTTCATCAACCTGCTGAACGAAATGGGCCTGCCGACCCGGATCAAGGACGAGCAGGGCGATCGCCCTCTGAGCTTCTGAGTCGTATCGGCAAGCAAAACAAAAAGGCCAGCTCTCGAGCTGGCCTTTTTGCGTTTGGGGCCGGTATGGCGCTCAGGTGGGCTTGAGTGGTGACGGCTCGGATGGGGTATGATCCGGCAACGCCATTTCGGCCCGAACAAACACAGGTAGTGCTTCATGAACGCCCCCGCTTCCCTTGAAAACCTCGTCGAACGTCTGGCTGGCGTTGGCGACGTTGAGTGTGTCACCCCGGATTTGAACGGCATTCCCCGTGGCAAGGTGATGACCGGCGAGGGCTTTCTGGCAGATCGCCGACTGCAGCTGGCGCGCGGTGTGCTGCTGCAGTGTGTGATGGGCGGCTACCCCGAGGCGCGGTATTACGGCAGCGACGACGGTGATTTGGTGCTGCGCCCGGTGCTGGATCAGGTGCATGTGCTGCCCTGGATCGAGCGGCCACGTGCGCTGGCGATCTGCGAGGCGGTGGAGCTGGACGGTCAGCTGTCCGGGCTGTCGACCCGCGCGCTGTTGAGTCGTGTGGTCGAGCGTTATGCCGAGCGCGGTTGGGCGCCGGTGGTGGCGACCGAGCTGGAGTTTTTCCTGTTCGAGCCCAACCGTGACGACACCCAGCCGTTCCAGCCGCCGGTCGGGTTGGATGGCCGCCGCGAGGCGGGCTACGGCGCCTTCAGCGTCAGCACCAGCAACGGCCTTAAGCCGTTCTTTGACGAGCTGGCCGACACCATGGCTGCGCTGGGTATTCCGCGTGACACCTTTATGCACGAGATGGGCGTCAGCCAGTACGAAATCAACTTTGTGCATGGTGATCCGCTGCTGATTGCCGACCAGACTTTCCTGTTCAAGCACGCGCTGCATGAGGTTGCCCTCAAGCACGGCCTGATTGCCGTGTGCATGGCCAAGCCGCTGGCGCGGGTGCCCGGCTGCTCGATGCATATTCACCAGAGCGTGGTGGAGCAGGGGAGCGGCAACAATATCTTTACCGATGCGGCGACCGGCGAGGCGACGGCGAACTTTGAGCACTTTATTGGCGGCCTGCAGCAGTGCATGGGCGAGCTGACGTTGCTGATGGCGCCCTACATCAACTCCTATCAGCGCTTCTGCCACGCCTACGCGTCGCCAAACAACCTGTGCTGGTCGCACGACAACCGCTCTGCCGGCCTGCGCATTCCGGCCAGTGGCCCGGAAGCGCGGCGGGTCGAGAATCGCCTGCCCGGCGCCGACGCCAACCCCTATTTGAGTGTTGCAGCGTCTCTCGCCGCCGGCCTCTACGGCATCGACAACCAGTGTCAGCCGTCGGCACCAGCGCAGGGCGAGTTCGAGGCGCCGGATGAGCTGACGCTGCCCGGCACCCTGCACGATGCCATTCTGCGTCTGGATCGCAGCACGCTGGCGCGCGAGCTGTTCGGCGCCGAGTTCATCGATGGGTTCCTCGCCAGCAAGCGCATGGAGCTGCAGAGCTTTATGGACGAAATTACGCCGTGGGAGAGGCGGTTTCTGGGCAGCCAAGTCTAGGAGAGCAGCTGCGACCGCGCTTGTCGCTGCCCGGTGATAGACTGCGGTCTCTTCACCTATAAGGAGCTTCCATGCAGGACGCCAACAGCCTCGCCCCCGGTTTGATGATCATCCACGGCAACCGCCTGGAGACCCTGCGTGAACTGGCGGTGGACTGGATGCGGGCGCACCCGCTGGCGCCGCTGGAAAACGAAGTCATCCTGGTGCAGAGCAATGGCATTGCCCAATGGCTGCAGATGGCGCTGGCTGTCGACCCGGCGCAGGGCGGCTGCGGCATCGCGGCGGCGCTGGATGTGCAATTGCCGGCGCGCTTTCTCTGGGACAGCTACCGCGGCGTGCTGGGCCGCGACAGCGTGCCTGAACAATCCCCGCTGGATAAACTGCCGCTGACCTGGCGGCTGATGCGCTTGCTGCCCGCGCTGCAGGATCAGCCTGATTTCGCGCCGCTCAAACGCTTTCTCGCCGATGACCATGATTGCCGCAAGCGTTACCAACTGGCGGTGCGGCTGGCCGACTTGTTCGACCAGTATCAGGTCTACCGCGCCGACTGGCTTAACGACTGGGCCGCCGGGCGTGACCATATTGGCCTGGCGCGCACCGGCGCGCGACCGCTGGATGACGAGGAGCGCTGGCAGCCGGCGCTCTGGCGCGCGGTGCTGGCTGACGTGGGGGCTGAGCGCCTGAGCGACAGCCGTGCCGGTATCCATCCGCGTTTTGTCCAGCACCTGCTCGACTGCGACAGTCGACCGGCCAGCCTGCCGCGGCGGGTTATCGTCTTTGGTATCTCATCGCTGCCCGCGCAGACGCTCGAGGCGTTGGCGGTGATCGGGCGTTTTTCTCAGGTACTGCTTTGCGTCCTCAACCCCTGCGAGTACCACTGGGGCGATATCGTTGCCGATCAGGATCTGCTGCGGCACGAATACCGCCGTCAGCAGCGGCGGCCGGGCAGCCCAAGTCAGCTGGACGACAACACCCTGCACCAGCACGCCCATCCGCTGCTGGCGGCCTGGGGCAAGCAGGGTCGTGACTACATCAACCTGCTCGATCAGCACGATGAGCGCGCCAGTTACGAAGCGCGCTTTGCCACTATCGCCGGTGGCCGGGTTGACCTGTTTGAAGCACCTGCCGGCGATACGCTGCTGCAGCAACTGCAGCAGGACATTCTGCACCTGCGGCCGCTGGCCGAGTCCCGCGCATTATGGCCGGCGGTCGACCCGGTGCGGGATCAGTCCATCCGCTTTCATCTGGCGCACAGCCCGCAGCGCGAGGTGGAAGTGCTGCACGATCAGCTGCTCGCCGCCTTTGCTGCCGACCCGGACCTCAAGCCGCGCGACATCATCGTGATGGTGCCGGACGTCAATCTCTACGCGCCGCACATTCAGGCGGTGTTCGGCCAACACAGCGGTGACGACCCGCGGGCGATTCCCTTTACCCTGGCCGATCAGGGTCAGCGCGGACAGGAACCGCTGTTGATTGCACTCGAGCATCTGCTGCGCCTGCCCGACAGCCGACTGCCGGTCAGCGAGGTGCTGGACCTGCTGGATGTGCCGGCGCTGCGCAGCCGCTTTGGTCTGAGTGAGACCGACCTGCCAACCCTGCAGTGCTGGATCGAGGGCGCAGGCATCCGTTGGGGGCTGGATCAGCAGCGTCGCGCTGAGCTGGGTTTGCCTGTGGGCCTGGAAGCCAACAGCTGGCGCTTTGGTCTGCGCCGCATGTTGCTGGGTTACGCCAGCGGCGGCGCCGATGCCTGGCAGGAGATCGAACCCTATGACGAAATCGGCGGGCTGGATGCCGCCCTGATCGGCCCGCTCAGCGGCCTGCTCGATGCGCTGGATCGCCACGAAACCCAGCTGGCTGACGCGGCGCTGCCGGTGGTCTGGGGCGAACGCCTGCGCCAGTTGCTGGATGACTTCTTTATCGCCGACAGCGACCGCGATCAGTTGCTGCTGGCGCAGCTGCACGAAGGGCTGGCCAACTGGCTTGAGCTGTGCGACAGCGTCGCGCTGGATGTCGCGCTGCCGCTCAACGTAGTGGCGGAAGCCTGGCTCGAAGGCGTTGGTCAGAGCCAGCTCAGTCAGCGCTTTCTCGCCGGTGCGGTCAACGTCTGCACGCTGATGCCGATGCGCGCCATTCCGTTCAAACGTATCTGCCTCTTGGGCATGAATGACGGCGACTATCCGCGCGCGCAGCCGCCGCTGGATTTCGACCTGATGGGCAAGGACTACCGTCCGGGTGACCGCTCCCGCCGTGAGGATGACCGTTATCTGTTACTGGAGGCGCTGCTATCAGCGCGCGACGCCCTGCATATCAGCTGGGTCGGGCGCAGCATTCGCGACAACAGCGAACGGCCGCCGTCGGTGCTGATCGGCCAGCTGCGTGATCATTTGGCCGCCGGCTGGCACACGGTGGATGGCGCTGATCTGCTGCACGCGCTGACCGTCGAGCATCCGTTGCAGCCGTTCAGCCGGGCGTATTTCAGCGCCGATTCCGCGCTGTTCAGCTACGCACGCGAGTGGCGTCAGCTGCACGACTCCCGGGCTGGCGATGATGCAGACCAGCCGCTGGCGCCGGTCACGCTGGAAGCGCCCATCGAGCTGCTGGCGCTGCAGCGCTTTTTGCGTAACCCGGTCGAGCACTTCTTTGCCGCCCGGCTGAAAGTCTGGCTGCAGGAACAGCAAAGCAACACCGAAGACGATGAACCCTTTGCGCTCGACGGTCTGCAACGGCACCAGCTCAGCCAGTGGTTGCTGGAACAGGTGCAGCAGGCCGATTTGCAGGATGACTGGCAGGCATTGTTGGTTGAACAGGCGAGCCGCCTACAGCAGCGTGGCAGTCTGCCGCTGGCAGGTTTTGGTGAGTTGACGCTGGCCCAGTTGGTCGAGCCGCTGGGTGGGCAGCTGGAGCGCTTCCGTGAGCAACTGCTGCTGTGGGATCAGCCGCTGGAGTATCCACTGCCGTTGCAGGCCGTGGCGCGTACTGCAGAAGCGAGCATTGAGGTGGTCAGCTGGCTCGCCGGCGTGCGCCGCTGCGCCCAGCTGGATGGGCTGATGCGGGTGCAACTGGTCACCGGCAAACTGCTCGGTAAGAAAGACGTGCCGCGTTGGCGCAAGCTGCTGAACGAACTGTGTCAGCATGTGCTGGCCGCGGCCTCGGGCCATCGACTCACCACCTGCCTGATCAGCGCCGACGCCAGCATTCAATTGCTGCCGCTGGAGCAGGAACGTGCCGAGCGCATCGTCAATGATTGGTTGCTTGGCTACCTCCAAGGCCTGAGGCGGCCGCTACCGGTCGCGGTGGAAACCGCGTTTGCCTGGCTGACCGAGGGCAAGGAAGAGAAGCGTCTGGGTGCTGCCAAACTCTGTTACGAGGGCAACGACTTCAGCCGTGGCGAGGTGGACGGCAGCCCCGCATTGCAGCGCAGCTACCCCGACTTTGCCAGCCTGCAGGCGAACGACGAATTCATCGGTTGGGCAGAGTCACTCTATCAGCCGCTGGCGCAGGCACTTGAGGATGAATGGCTGATGATTACGCAGGCATCGGAGGGCGACGCATGAGTAACCAACGACCTCTGGCCCTGCGCTGCCCGCTGCGCGGCAGCCGTCTGATTGAAGCCAGCGCCGGTACCGGCAAGACCTTCACCATCTCAGCCCTCTACCTGCGTCTGGTACTGGGGCATGGCGAGGGCGATAGCGCCTTCAGCCGTGAACTGCTGCCGCCGGATGTGCTGGTGGTGACCTTTACCGAAGCCGCGACCCAGGAGCTGCGCGACCGCATTCGCGCGCGGCTAGTCGAAGGCGCGCAGGCCTTCCGTGGCGAACTGAAAGAGCCGGACCCGATCCTCGCCGGGTTGCTGGCGGACATCCCCGAAACCGAACACGCCAGCGCCGCGCGCAAGCTGGATATCGCCGCCCAGTGGATGGATCAGGCCGCGGTCTCGACCATTCACAGCTGGTGCCAGCGCATGCTGCGCGAGCACGCCTTCGACAGCGGCAGCCTGTTCACCCAGACGCTGGAAACCGACCAGCGCGACCTGTTGGCCGAGGTCGCGCGGGACTACTGGCGATTGCATTGCTATCACCTGCAGGGTTCAGCGCTTAGCTGGGTGCAGCAGATGTGGCAGCAGCCCGATTCGCTGCTCGGTAAGGCGCGGCTGCTGTTCAACCCGGCTGCAGATGAACCGGCAACGGCGCTGCAAGCGCTGCTGGACCAGGCGCTGGCCCAGCGCGATGCGCAACTGGCCGACCTCAAGGCCCCGTGTGCCGATTGGGCGGACAGTCTGGAAGCGCTGCTGGATCAGGCGGTCGAGCAGGGCGTGGTCGACAAACGCAAGATTCAGAAGCGCTACTACGCGCCTTGGTTCGATACCCTGCGCCAGTGGGCGCTGGCGCCCGAGCAGGTGAAGCTGGAGTTGCCGCCGGCGGCTTGGGCGCGGCTTAGTGAAGAGGGGCTGGGCGAAGCATGGAAAAGCGGCAGCGCGCCCGATCACCCGGCGCTGCGCGGCCTGCCGCACTTGCGCGAGGCGCTGGCCGCGTTGCCTAACCCCGAGGGTGATGCGCTGCGCCACGCGGCGGACTGGATGTCGGTGCGCTTCGAGCAGGAAAAGCGCCGCCGTGCGCAGATGGGCTTCGACGACATGCTGACCCGCCTCGACGCCGCGCTGCAGGGCCCCAATGGCGACCGGCTGGCGGAGGTGATCCGTCAGCAGTTCCCGGTCGCGCTGATCGACGAGTTTCAGGATACCGACCCGCTGCAGTACCGCATCTTTGATCGCATCTATCGGGTAGCGGGAAACGATCAGGACTGTGCGCTGCTGCTGATTGGCGACCCCAAGCAGGCGATCTACGCCTTCCGCGGGGCGGATATTCATACCTACCTGCGCGCCCGTGGCGACACCGCCGGGCGGCACGAGAATCTGGATACCAACTTCCGCTCCAGCCAGGCGATGGTCACGGCGGTCAACCGGGTGTTCGAGCAGGCCGAGCAGCACTTTGCTGCCGGCGCCTTCCTGTTCCGCCAGGGCGACGACAACCCCATGCCGTTTCTGCCGGTGCAGGCGCGTGGGCGCGCTGAGGTCTGGCAGTGCAATGGCGAGCGGGCGCCGGCGCTGACCGCCTGGCTGCTGGAGTCGGAAGAGCCGTTGACTGGCGATGTCTATCGGCGGGAAATGGCCGAGCGCTGCGCCAGCGAAATGACCGCGCTGCTGCAGGCCGGGCAGCAGGGCAGCGCCGGCTTTGCTCACAGCGACAAGCCGTTTGCGCCGGTACGCCCGGCCGATATGGCGGTGCTGGTGCGCACCGGCCGCGAGGCGCAGCTGATTCGTGATGCTTTGGCCGCTCGCGGTGTGCGCAGCGTCTATCTGTCCGACAAGGATTCGGTGCTGGCAACCCAACAGGCGCAGGATGTGCTGCGCTGGCTGCGCGCCTGTGCCGAGCCGGGTAACGACCGTCTGCTGCGCGCGGCGCTGGCCAGTCACAGCCTGCACCTCAACTGGCAGGCGCTGGATCAGCTGAACCAGGACGAGCGCCTGTGGGAGCGACGGGTCGACCAGTTCCGTGATTATCGGCGCATCTGGCAGCGCCAGGGTGTGCTGCCGATGCTGCACCGCCTGCTGCACGACTTTGAACTGCCGGCACGGCTGCAACAGCAGGACGATGGCGAGCGGGCGTTGACCAACCTGCTGCATCTGGCTGAGCTGCTGCAACGCGCGGCCCGTGAGCTGGATGGTGAGCAGGCGCTGATCCGCCATCTGGCCGAGCTGGTGCGTCGGGCCGACGAAGGTGCTGCTGAAGAGCAGGTACTGCGGCTGGAAAGCGACGCCGAGCTGGTCAAGGTGGTGACCATCCATAAGTCCAAGGGTCTGGAGTACCCGCTGGTATTTCTGCCATTCATTTGCCTGAGTCGCCCGGTGCGGGCGGATCAGCCGCTGCGCCTGAGTGACGGCTGGGTATTGAAGCCGGATGCCGATCAGGTGGCCGAGGCCGACCGCGAGCGGCTCGGTGAAGATCTGCGCTTGCTCTATGTGGCGCTGACCCGCGCCCGTCACGCCTGCTGGCTGGGCATGGCTGACCTCAAGAGCGGCAACAACAAGCAGTCGGTGCTGCACCACAGCGCGATCGCCTGGCTGCTGGGTGGTGGCGCGGCGCTGGAATCATCTATTCAACTGAAAGACTGGTTGGCGCGCTGGGAGCCGGACGGCGAGGTGGTCGCGCTGCAGGCCGCGCCTGAGACGCGTGACGAGCGGTTGGCGCAACTGAATGATGGCCCGGCGCTGGTCGATGCCCGCAGCCCATCCCATGGGCGTTTCGACTCCTGGTGGATCGGCTCCTACAGTGCGCTGGCGCTCAGCGGCGAGAGTACCGACAGTGCGCTGGCCGAATGGATCGCCGACGACGAGCGCCAGAGCCGCTTTGTGCCGCTGCGTCGTGGCGAGCAAGCGACCATTCACCGCTTCCCGCGTGGCCCGCAGCCCGGCACCTTTTTGCATGGCCTGCTGGAGTTGGCGGCGCAGGAGGGCTTTGCGGCGCTGCAGGATGCCGAGCGCTGCCGTCGCTGGCTGGCACCGCGCTGCCAGCGCCGTGGCTGGGGTGAGTGGAGTGAGTGTCTGAGCGACTGGCTGGGGCAACTGCTGCAGCGCCCGGGGCTGGTGCCGGAGAGCACGCTGGCGCTGGGCGAGCTGCCGCCGTCGCGCTACCAGAGCGAAATGGCCTTTATGTTTGCCGCCAGCAAGGTCGACGTGCAGCAGATCGATCGGCTGGTCACGGCGATGACGCTGGATGGCCTGCCGCGCCCGGCGCTGCAGCGTGACCGCCTGAACGGCCTGTTCAAGGGCTATATCGACCTGGTGCTGGAGCATGAAGGGCGCTATTACGTGCTCGACTACAAATCCAACTGGCTGGGCGCGACCCCGGCCGACTACAGCGAGGCGGCCATGAGCCGGGCGCTGCTGGAACACCGCTACGACCTGCAATACGTCTTCTATCTGCTGGCGCTGCACCGCCAGTTGCAGGCACGGCTGCCTGACTACGATTACGACCGCCACATTGGTGGTGCGCTCTACTGGTTTGTCCGTGGCGTCGACGCAGAGAACGGCGGCATCTGCCATCAGCGCCCGCCGCGCGAACTGATTGAAACACTGGACCGCCTGTTTGCCGGTCAGCCGGTTGAGGAGATTGACCATGCAGGGTGATCAACTGGATCTGCTCGGCACGCTTGACCGTTCCGCAGCGCAGCTCGATAGCGCAACTGCGCTGCTGCAACTGCTAGATGACTGGCAGGCCAACGGCTGGCTGCGGGCGCTTGACCGTGCCTTCGCCGGCTTTCTGCTGGAGCAGGCGCCGGACACCGGCCCGGCAGTGCTGCTGGCGGCGGCGCTGGTCAGCCATCAATTGGGTCATGGGCATGTTTGCCTCGATCTTTCCGCCACGCTGGCCGAGCCGGACTTTGCACTGTCATTGCCGCCGGAAGGGGAAAGTCTGCTTGATACGCCGCTGCCTTCGGCGGTGCTGGCGGGCGTCACGCTGGAGCGATGGTTCGAGGCGCTGCGGGCCAGCCGGGTGGTCGATAGTCAGCAGCCGGAGCAGGGCAGCTGCCCGCTGGTGCTGGTCGGCCAACGCCTGTATCTGCGTCGCTACTGGCAGCACGAGCGGCAGGTCGTATCGATTCTGCACCAGCGCCTGGAGCAACCGCTGGCTGTGGCCGAGGATCTGCCCGCGCGGCTCGATGCCCTGTTTGCCGGCAGCCAGCAGAACCCGGACTGGCAGCGCATCGCCTGCACGCTGGCGGCGCGCGGGCGTTTCAGCATCATCACCGGAGGCCCGGGCACCGGTAAAACCACCACGGTAGTGCGCCTGCTGGCGCTGCTGCAGACCCCGGCTGTGGAAGCGGGCAAGCCGCTGCGTATCCGCCTGGCAGCGCCGACCGGCAAGGCCGCCGCGCGGCTGACCGAGTCGATCGGGCGGCAAGTGGGAGCACTGCCAGTCGACAAAGCGGTGCGCGACGCGATTCCGACCGAAGTCAGCACGCTGCATCGTCTGCTCGGCAGCCTGCCGGACAGCCGCCACTTCCGCCATCACGCGGGCAACCCGCTGGCGCTGGATGTGCTGGTGGTGGACGAAGCCTCGATGATTGACCTGGAAATGATGGCTAACGTGCTGGCCGCGCTGCCGCCGCAGGCGCGGCTGGTATTGCTGGGTGACAAGGATCAGCTCGCCTCGGTTGAAGCGGGCGCGGTGCTGGGCGATCTGTGTCGCCGCGCCGACGCCGGTTGCTACTCACCGGCCACGGTCGATTGGCTGCAGCAGGTGAGTGGGCAGTCGCTGGCAGGCAGCGGCCTGCAGCCCGGTGACGAGTCGATCCATCTGCTCGAGCAGCAGACCGCGATGCTGCGCCACTCCCACCGCTTTGGCGCCGACAGCGGCATCGGCGAACTGGCCCGTGCGGTCAACCGCTGCGACGCCACGGCGACGCGCGACCTGCTGCAGCGCGGTGGCTTTGCCGATATTCAGAGTCGCCGCCTGAATGGCAGCAATGATCCGGCGTTCAGCACGCTGGTGCTGGGGGGGGAGGGCACACTGCCTGGTTATGGCGCCTATCTGGGCACACTCACGGCGCAGCGCCCGGGCGCGGATGTTCCTGCCGCGGATCCACGCTGGGAGGCCTGGGCCGTTGCCGTGCTGAGTGCCTTTGATCGCTTTCAGCTGCTCTGTGCGGTACGCCGGGGCGAATGGGGCGTCGAGGGGATCAACCAGCGGGTCGCCGATCTGCTGACCCGCCGCGGCCTGCTGCGCGCGGACAAGCTTTGGTATGAAGGGCGCCCGGTGCTGGTGACCCGCAACGATTACAGTCTGGGCTTGATGAATGGTGATATCGGCATCGCCCTGCGCATCCGCGAGCCGGCCCTGCACGCCGGTCAGGCGGAAACCGAAGCACTGCGTGTTGCCTTCCCGCGCAACGACGGCAAGGGCGGCATTCGCTTTGTGTTGCCGAGCCGCCTTCCGGAGGTGGAAACGGTGTTTGCCATGACGGTGCACAAGTCGCAGGGCTCGGAGTTCGAGCACGCCGTGCTGGTGCTGCCCGAGGCGCGCAACCCGGTGCTGACCAAGGAACTGGTCTACACGGCCATTACCCGCGCCAGTAAACACTTCAGCCTGCTGGAAAGCCGCCCCGCTGTACTGGAGGCGGCGGTGCAAACGCCGGTGCGGCGGATCAGCGGGCTCGACCTGGGCCGCTAAGCGCCTTAGCCCTGCGCGCGCGCATAGTAGTGTGCCAGCGCCGCCAGGGTGAAGCCGTCATCCAGCGTACCGTCCTGCAACAGCGCTGGTAGCGCTTGCAGAGGTACGGCCTCGATGGCAATGGCTTCGTCGTCCGGGGCGCTGACCAGGTCTGCTGAGCTGAGCTGCGCCAGATAGAGATCGACGCTGCTGGCCAGAATCGCCGAGTTGGGGCGATAGCGACCCAGTAGCGTCAGTTGGGCGGCTGTGGCGCGATAGCCGGTTTCTTCCTGCAGTTCACGGCAGGCGCACTGCAGGCTGCTTTCGCCCGGCTCGCCGTAGCCGCGCGGAATTTCCAGCATGATGCGCTTGCCCTGGGCCGGGCGCTGCACTCGCACAAGCAGCGCGCTGTGGCCGTCGAGTACGGCGAGAATGGCTGCGCCGTTGCTGGCGCCGTTTTCCTCAACCCAGTGAAAGCCGTCCTCGCGGACAACCTTGAACCAGGGGTTTTCGTAAACCGTGCTCATTTGATCTCCAGACCCATGAAGCTGCGCATGCGCGGGTACAGTCCAAACCAGTTGCGGCGGGTCATGTAGGACTCGCCGGTTTCCATCATCTTGTCCTCAAGATAGCCGAGCGCCTCGTCGGTGAGGAACTTGAGCACCTCGCCGGCCCCCAGACTCGAGATGAAGTTGAACACCTTGATCGGGTACTGCACCAGTTCAATTTCCCTGCGCAGGGCCTTGAAGGCAATGCTGGAGTCCAGAATCTGCTCCGGCACGCCCTGGAGAAAGCGAATGTTGTCTTGCAGAAAGCCCTCGGACGCCTTGGCGAACAGCGAGTTGTAGGCCGGGTCGATCAATTCGAAGCGCAGCGCCTCAAGCCCCGCCTGACCGCGCTGGCGGAAGAACTGCTCGGCATACAGGTACCAGTCCGAGCGCGAATACTGGCTCAGGCCGCCAAGGCGGAACAGCTGGTAGTCGCCATCATGCTCAAAGTAGCCGCCGGAGCCGGGCAGGGCGTCCAGGCGGCGCAAGACTTCCTGTTGCAAGGCCTCACGGGGCACGCTGACGTCATCTAGCACCGGCTGCAGTTCGCTCAGCGCGGCCTGCAGCCTGCGCAGGCGCTCGGCCATGACCGTGCGTTGCTGGCGGTCCAGCTCGCCCTTGCGCGGGCGACCCGGCAGGCTGGAAAGGATGAAGTTATCGGGCAGGGCATCGTAGTACTCCTGCAACGTGGCGAAGCGCGACAGGCCGAAGCCGCGGATAACAAATTTGCCCTTGCCCTCTTCGTTGAGGTACTTGATCACGTTCATCTGGCCGAGGGCGTTGGCCAGCTCGAGGTTGTCGATCAGGGTGTTGGGTGGGAGTACCACGCCATCAGCAAAGGCCAGGCCGGTCAGAAAGCGTTTGCGCAACTCTTCGTGGCCGTGAGCGTGCACCGAGTCACAGTTGGCCAGTAGCAGTTTTTCCTTGAACAGCACGGTGTTCCATCTCCTCGGACAGGTGCGTGCCATCATAGCGACGTTTGGCCTCGGGAGCGATTCGACTGCTGGCGCTTTTTAACTGTATTTCAATCGCTTACATGTCGTTCAGCCAGTCTGCCGGCGGCCAGCATGAATGCGCGTAAGCGTTGCCAGCTTCAGGTCAACTCTTTGGCCGCCGATACCAGCGCCTGAAACAGCCGGCGCTGGCGTGGCAGAAACAGCAAAAACTCCGGGTGCCATTGCACGCCGATAACGAAGCGCCGCCCCGGCGCCTCGATGGCTTGGGGAATCTGGTCCAGATCGCGGGCGCTGATCACCAGGCCTTCGCCGACCCGGTTGATCGCCTGGTTATGCAAGCTGTTGATGCGCGCACGCTGGCGGCCAAGCAGTCGGGCCAGATGGCTGTCCGTCTCCACGCAGAGGGTTTTCAGTGGCAGCACTGTGCGGCGGTGCGAGGTCAGTTTCCGGCGAGACCTCAGGTCCTGAAACAGGTTGCCACCGCAGCGCACGTTGAGCAGTTGCGCGCCGCGGCAGATGCCCAGCAGCGGCAGCCCCTGACTCAGCGCCCGATCGATGACGGCCGCCTCCAGGCGGTCGCGGGCGCTGTCATAGCGCGGTTTTACCTCGGGCTCGGCAGCGTAGAGAACCGGATCGATGTCATGCCCGCCGGTGATGACTACGCCGTGGTAGCGGCGGCTGCGTTGCTCGTCTCCCGGCTTGAGCTGTAGCGGGATACCACCATAATGGCGCACTGCTCTGGCGACCAGAAAGCGGGGCCCTGCCGCACCGCGAGCCGGCCCGGTGATCGCGATGATCGGTTTTCTCATGCCGCGCCCCGCTGCAACCAATCACGCTCCAGCAGCCTGGGCCAACTTTCCAGCAGACGGCCCAGCCCCTGCTGCTGCCACTGTTGATAGGCCGCGCAGCAGCCCTGCAGGCGCTCGTGATCGTTGGCCAGCTTTTCTACTTCCAGCCAGTCATTCCAGGCGTCGGTCATATCCCAGCCGGGCTCATCAATACGGCAGTCCGGCAGGCGGTAGTGGAAGGTCGGCCGGGCCTTGATCAGCGGGTCCTGGGTGCAGGCCAGCACGCGCGCTTCATCCAGATGACGGAACAGCGGCAGCAGATCCAGCGCCCGGTTGCGGGTTGGGTTGTGCTGCAGGTAGTCATCAATCAACTGCGCCTGGTCGGGCCAGTAGTCGGGGTCGGTAACCAGGCTGACGTAATCGGCGGGGAAAGGGTCGACGTAGGTCGTGATACGCCGGGTCAGGTTCACTTCGGCGCGCTCGTTCAGCCACTCGTAGAGGCACAGGAAGGCTTTCAGGTAGGCATTCAGCGTGCTGCTCTCGGCGTCCGGAATTTCCGGGTTGAACTGCATCCCGAAGGCGTTGGTCAGGCGGTCGCTGGTGCCCTTGGCACCGGCATCGCGGAGTTGGTGGATCAGCTCATTGACCTCGTCAAGGCGCTCAAGTGGCAGCGGTGGGCTGACCAGCTCGACGGGTACCAGTGACTCGGCCACCCAGATCAGGGCGTCTTCTGCCGATCCGAGTAGCTCGGCAGAGCGCGGATCCTCCGGGCGAGTTGTGCGGCCGATTTTTTTGATTAACTGCGAGTCCAATTCGACGATCCAGTCGCCCGCCGGGTCGCCTGTCAGGCGCCGCTCAAAGCGCCCGGGCTGTTCAATCTGGTAGCTGCCTCGGGCCGCGACGAGGGCACTGAGTTGATCCAGATCGATGCCGTTCATCTCCAGTTCGATCCCTACGCGGCGTTGCGGGCCCTGCGCGGTCTGCTCGCGAGGTGGCATTGCCAGCCTGCGGTTGCGGTCGTCCATGCGGTGCTCCTTATCCGGTGTTCATTAACAGCCAAGCGGCATATACGCTGAACTGGTGTAGTATCTTCGTCGTTGGTCTTCTGGTTACCACTTATACAGGTACGACATGAGCAAGCTTTCCGAGTTTCGCGCAGCTGAACGTCAATTGGCTGCCCAGCTGGCCCAGTTGGAAAAGATGAAGCAGGATTCCGGTTTACAGAAAGAACTGGCGTTTAACGACGCTTTGCGGGCGCTCATAGATGAGTATGGCCTTTCCAACCGGCAGGTGCTGGCTATTCTGAGGTCTGCTCCCGGTAGCTGAAGCCCGTGATGGCAGACGCCGCGGTAAAGAGCGCAGAACCGGCGGGTAAGCGCGCGTTGCTGGATGCAGCTGAACGCCTCGCGGCCTGCAGTCGCTGTGTGACCAGCCTGGGCCTGCGTGAGCTGGCTCGCGAGGCTGGCTTGAACCCCAATACCTTTTATCGTCACTTCCGTGACATGGAAGACCTTGGTCTGCAGTTGCTGCGCGAGTCCAAGGCCGAGCTGCGAGCGGCGTTGCGTGCACTGCGGCGACAGGCCGTGAGTGATGCTGCCAACGGCCTCGGTGAGCCCGGTGTCAGCATGGGCCGGGCGGCATGTCGGCAAACCCTGCGACTGTATTTCGATTACGTTCATGAACACCGGGATAGGGTGTTGATCGCGATTCGTGAACTGCATGGTCCGTCGGAGTTGCTGCGGGCCGAAGTACGTCGGCAGATGGATGACTTTGCTGATGATATGGCCGCCGATGTCCGCGAATTGGGTCTTATTCCCGAGCGGGTCAGCGCCGCGCAGGTGCGGCGAGTCGCCGGCATGGTGAACCGCAATATGCTGTTTCAATCCCTCGATTATCTGGGCGAACCGGCGCGGCGTAGCGAGATTCTGGCGCTGGCGGAGGAGCAGGTCATGATGCTGTTTCGCGGCGCTGTTGCCTTGCTGGATCAGGGCGAGCTGCACGCCTGAGCCCACCACGCATTGTCCCTCCGATTTCACTAATGTCGTTCAACTGGCTATCATTGTTCTGCTTTTCTTTGGAAAGCGCTTCGCATTGACACAGCCGCCAGGGCGGAACGGATGTTATTGCTGCGCACCTTAATGTGCACCTCGCTGCCCCTCGGGGCTGTCAATTGTTGTCGCTGTACTGCAGACGCAGTGCGGCCGGCACGTCATCGGGCGTTTGCCCGCACTGAAGCATCGGAGCATCTTAGATGGCAAAAGAACCATTGAGTGAGCACGACCCTGTAGCCGGCTCGGCCGGCCATGACGGTATCCCGGCCCCAACCGGCGACGCCAACCTGATCGATACCGATTACGTGATTGGTCAGGACAACATTTCCGGCAGCTTTGTGCTGAACCTGGATATTCACGGCAAGGTCTTCATCATTTCAGCACTTTCGGTTGTGCTGTTTGTGGTCCTGACTCTTGCTCTGCAGACCGAAGTGGCACCGCTGTTTACCGCACTGCGTAACTGGTTAACCGGCAATCTGGCCTGGTTCTTTATCGGCGCCGCCAATATTTTTGTTGTCCTCTGCCTTGGCCTGATCGTCTCGCCGCTTGGCAAGGTTCGGCTTGGCGGGATGGACGCCAAGCCTGATTATGGCTATCTCGGCTGGTTCTCCATGCTGTTCGCTGCCGGGATGGGCATTGGTCTGATGTTCTACGGTGTATCCGAGCCGATGTCGCACTTCTCCTCGTCGCTTGGCGGCGTTGCGGTGGGCGAGGACGGTTTGCGTACCGACTGGGCACCGCTTGGGGCCGCGGCGGGTGACGCCGAGGCTGCTCGCCGTCTGGGCATGGCAGCAACCATCTTCCACTGGGGCCTGCATCCGTGGGCAATCTACGCTGTCGTGGCGCTGGCACTGGCCTTGTTCTCCTTCAACAAGGGGCTGCCGCTGACCATCCGCTCGATCTTCTACCCGATCCTCGGTGAGCGGGTCTGGGGCTGGCCGGGGCACATCATCGACACGCTGGCGGTATTTGCCACGCTGTTCGGTCTGGCTACCTCGCTGGGCTTTGGCGCCGAGCAGGCCACTGCCGGTTTGCACTACCTGTTTGATGTCGGCACCGGCAATGTAACCAAGGTGCTGCTGATCACGGGCATTACCGGTCTGGCCCTGATCTCCGTGATTGCTGGGCTGGATAAGGGGGTCAAGCGCCTTTCCGAGATCAACATGGTGCTGGCCATCGTGCTGATGGGCTTTGTCATCATTGTCGGGCCGACCCTGGCGATCGCGACGGGCTTCTTCGACAACCTGCTGGCGTATGTCGCCAACCTGCCGGCGCTGTCCAACCCGGTCGGCCGCGAAGACGCCAACTTTACCCAAGGCTGGACCGCGTTCTACTGGGCCTGGTGGATCAGCTGGTCGCCCTTTGTCGGCATGTTTATCGCGCGGGTGAGCCGCGGCCGCACCGTACGGGAGTTTCTGATTGCGGTACTGCTGGTGCCCTCGCTGGTGTCGGTTCTGTGGATGACCGCGTTCGGTGGCACCGCCATCGGCCAGTTCATCACCGATGGCTTCACCGGTGTGCAGGATGCGGCGCTGGAACTGAAACTGTTCGTCATGCTCGGTGAGCTGCCGCTGACTGCGATCACCTCGTTCGTCGGCATCGTACTGGTGATCGTGTTCTTCGTGACATCGTCTGACTCCGGCTCCCTGGTGATCGACACCATCACCGCCGGTGGCAAGGTCAACGCGCCGGTTCCACAGCGGGTGTTCTGGGTCATCAGTGAAGGCGTGGTTGCTATCGCGTTGTTGCTCGGTGGCGGTTTGGCCGCGCTGCAGGCGATGTCGGTATCGACCGGCTTGCCGTTTACCATCGTGCTGCTGGTTGGTTGTATCGCGATCATCAAGGGACTGATGAGCGAACCGCGCTAGATACGACAGCGTGGCAAGAGGGTCGCATCGCTTCGGCGTGCGGCCCTTTTTTGTTTCCGGTTATGCTCCGGCTGCAGGCAGGGTAGGATAGGTCCCAGCCTGTTTTCCTGAGTGTCGTTATTCGGCCCGAGGATGGTGCGCAGGGCGTCTGTTATTCACTGGAATGGTGCAATTGTGGCAAAAGTAGACATGCGAACGGAGCGCTCCAAGCAGAGCCGTCAGGAAATCATGCGCAAGATTCTGGATGCAGCAATCGCCGAATTCAGCCAGCACGGATTTCAGGGGGCATCGACCCAGGCCATCGCCGAGCGTGCGCAACTCAAGAAGTCGCAATTGCACTATTACATCGAAGACAAGGAAGCTCTGTACTCGCAGGTTCTGGGTATGGTGCTGGACAGCTGGCGCAGCTTCTTCGTATTTGACAGCGCTGCCGAGCAGTCGCCGCGCGAGGCGCTCAGCGAATTTGTGCGGGTCAAGTTGGACTACGCGCTGGAGAATCCGGAGCTGTCACGGATCTTTACCATGGAGGTGCTCAGCGGCGGCGCGCGGCTGGAGAACTACTGGCCGGGCGCGATGGAGGCGACCCACGCCAAGGTTGCCAAGATCAACAGTTGGGTCGCTGACGGTGCGTTGCGACCGCTCGACGGCCGCCTGCTGATCATGCACATCTGGGCACTGACCCAGTATTACTCTGACTACACCCTGCAGGCCGAGATGCTGCTCGAGTCGCCGCTGACCGCGCCCGACGTGCGGCAGAAAATCGAGCAGGAACTGATTCAGTTCGTTCTCTCAGGCGCCGGGCTACGCGCCTGATTTTCCTTATCCACACCCCCTGATCGGCTGCTGAATTAACGCTGCAGCGGTTTGCTGGCATGTGTTATGCATTTAGTTTGACCAAGTGTACAGTCTACTTGGTCAATATATGTTTTCAGCCCAGTTCAGCCCACTGCGCATTAGTGCTCTCGACATGCTTACACCGGATGTCATGCGCCTGCGCCTGCAGCATCCGCAAGGCAAGCCGCTACCGTCATTCGAGGCCGGTGCGCACATTCAGATTCAGATCGACGAGCAGCATTGCCGCGCCTACTCGCTGTGCAGTAATCCCGCGGACTTGAGCCACTACGAGATTGCGGTCAAGCGTGAGGCGCTGGGCCGTGGCGGTTCGCAAGCGTTACACGCGTTGGCCCGCTCCGGCGTCGAGCTCCCGGTCAGTGCGCCGCGCAACCTGTTCGCCCTAGCGCCGAATGCTGAGCATCACCTGCTGGTGGGCGGCGGCGTTGGCCTGACGCCGCTGATGGCGATGGCGCATCGGTTGGCGACGCAGGGGCTGCCGTTCAGCTTTGTGGTGGCGGTGTCGAGCGCGGGCAGCTCACCCTTCGGTGCTCAGTTGGCTGCGTCCGGCTGGCCGGTCGAGCTGGTGCATAACCCGCGCGAGGCGCTGGACATGACACGGCTGCTCGCCGCGTTGCCGGCACAGACTCACGTTTATTGCTGCGGCCCGGACGGGTTGATGAGCCGAGTGCGCGAGCAGTGCGCTGCATTACCCGCCGAGCAGTGGCACGAAGAAGCTTTTGCGGGCAGCGAGACCGCGGTACAGGCGGGTTTCGCACTGCATCTGAGTGAGAGCGGGATGGACATCGACGTCCCTGCCGGCAGCTCGATCCTTGCTGCGCTGCGTCAGGCCGGTGTCGCGCCGGAGACCAACTGCGAGCAGGGCATCTGCGGCAGCTGCGTGGTGGCCTGGAGCGATGGCGATCCGCTGCACGGCGACCAGTGTCTGGATGACGAAGACCGCAGCGAATACATCGCGGTTTGCTGCGGCAGCTGCCGATCACCACGCCTGACGCTGGCGCTCTGATGCCGTTATCTACGTTCGGGAGTAAGCAATGACTAGCGAAGCAACCAATGGCGCACCGCTGGCGCGTTACGCCGCAGCCAAGCGGGTGGGCGATTTTATCTTTCTGTCGGGCGTGATCGCGGTCGACCCGGCTCGCCGCATGATTGTGCGCGGCTTTGAGGACATTCCCGGGGAGGTCGCCGACAGCCTTGGTCGTACTGGCGAGTTCTCCAGCGACATCAAGCAGGGGCCGATCCTGGCGCAAAGCTGGTATGTGCTGGATGCGATCCGCCAGATCATCGAGCGCGAGGGCGGCCAGATGAGCGATGTGTTCAAGCTGGTGCAGTACTTCCGCAATCTCGACCACTTCCCGGCGTACAGCGCTGTGCGCCGCACCTTCTTCCCCGGTGAGCCGCCGGTCTCTACGGTCGTTGAGGTCAGCGCCATGCTGCCTACCGACGACATCCTGATCGAAGTGGAAGCCACCGCCTATCTGCCGCTGGGCGGCACCAAGGAGTCATGATGCTGCACGGTTATACCCCCGCAGAACGCTTTCTGCCGTACCTGAGCTGGACCGACATCGACGCGCTGCCCGACAAGGCCAACACCGTCATCGTGTTGCCGGTCGGCGCTATCGAGCAGCATGGGCCGCACATGCCCTGCGCGGTGGATTCGATTGTTGCGGCCGGGGTGGTTGGCAAGGCGCTGGAGCGGCTGCCAGCCGAGGTTCCGGCGTACGCGCTGCCTGTTATCACCTACGGCAAGTCGGATGAGCATATCCATTTCCCCGGCACCGTGACGCTGACCGGGGAGCTGCTGCTGCACACCATTCAGGAAGTCGGCGAGTCGGTTTATCGCGCCGGGTTTCGCAAGCTGATCATGGTCAACGCCCACGGCGGCCAGTACCAGCCGCTGGAGATGGCCGCGCGCGAGCTGCGTCTGCGTCACGGCGACTTTATGGTCATTCCGCGCTCGGCCTGGAGTGTGAAGTTTGACAGCAGTTTCATGCCGGAGCAGGAGCGTCAGCTCGGTATGCACGCTGGCCACGGCGAAACCGCGCTGCTTATGCAGCTGGCGCCCGAGACCCTGCGCATGGAGCGCGCCGAGGCCCATTACCCGCCGCCATTTCCCTGCCCGACATTGTCCAGTACGCGCCCCGCGGCCGCCTGGACTGCGCGCGACTTCGGACCATCCGGCGTTATCGGTGATCCGACCGGCGCGACCCCGGAGCAGGGCGCACAACTGCTTGAGCAACTGAGCAGTCAGTGGGCGCAGGCGATCACCGAAGTTCATCAGGCGCGCTGGGTTGAGCGCGAGGTGGATACCTGGGGCCGCAGTCAGTATCGCGGCCACATCGAGTCACGTAACTGAGTTTTGTCAGGTTCATATCGTCCAATCGACAGGAGATGAGTCATGCAGGCAACAGGTAACACGCGTCACCGGGTAAAGCGGATTGCATCACTGACAGCGCTGCTGGCGGTCGCCAGCTGTGCCAGCGCGCAGGCCGCGACCCCGATCACCTTTATCACCAATTGGTATGCCCAGGCCGAGCACGGCGGGTTCTATCAGGCACAGGCAGACGGTCTGTACGCCGCGAAGGGCCTGGATGTGACCATCCGCATGGGCGGGCCGCAGGTCAACTCGGCTCAGCTGCTTGCGGCGGGTCAGGCCCAGTGCATCATCAAGGATGACATTGGAACCGTCATGGCCCGCCAGCAGGGCATTCCGCTGACCATGGTGGGTGCCAGCTTTCAGTACGACCCGACGGTGATCATCACCCACAAGGACGTCAATTCGCTGGCCGAGCTGGAAGGCCGCCAGGTGTTGATCTCATCCAGTGCCCATTCCTCCTGGTGGCCGTGGGCGAAAAGTCAGTATGGCTTCAGCGACGCCATGAGCCGCCCGTACACCTTCAATGTGCAGCCCTTTATTGCCGACAACTCGCTGGCGCAGCAGGGTTACATGAGTTCTGAACCCTTTGCGCTGCAGCGCGAGGGCGTCGAGTTCAACGTCTTTTCGCTCGGCCAGCAGGGTTATCCGCCCTACGGCAACTCGATTGCCTGCAGTGACGAGCTGATCGAGCAGCATCCGGAGCAAGTGCAGGCGTTTCTGGACGCCTCGCGCGAGGGCTGGAAGCGCTACATCACTGACCCCAGCGCCGGTAATGCGCTGATCCGGAAACAGAACACCGAGATGAGCAGCGAACAGCTGGCCTTTGCGCTGGAGCGGCTGCGCAGCAGCGGCATGGTCGCTGGCGGTGACGCGGCGACTCAGGGGATTGGCGTGATCACTGATGCGCGCATGCAGGCGACCTGGGACATGCTGGTGGAAAACCAGTTGGTGGATACCGACAAGGTGGCGCTGCAAGACGTCTACACCACCGAGTTCGTCAAACAGAACCCGGTCATGCCCTAATCCAATAGCGCGCGCTGGAATCGTTCCGGCGTGCGCCGGTGCAACAGGATGGAAAAGAAATGACTTCAAGTGAGGCGCTGAGCGCCCTGCAGGCAAGGCTCCCGGAGCTGGACTGGATCACCTCAAAGGTACACATCAAACGGCTGTCCCGTGACTTCTACTGGTTCAGTCCGATGCTGGTGCCGCAATTGACCGACAAGTTGGCTGATCTGGTGGTCAAGCCACGCAACGAGGCGGAGCTGACGGCGCTGATCGGTGTCTGTGTGGATCTGGGGATTGCCATGACCGTGCGCGGTGGCGGCACCGGCAATTATGGTCAGGCGGTGCCGCTGGAAGGTGGCGTTGTCATCGACATGACCGCCTGCACCGAGCTGCAGTGGCTCTGCGAAGGGCTGGTTCGAGTTCAGGCCGGGATGAAGATCGGTGAGTTGGAGCAGCGGGTACGCGAGCAACGCTGGGAGTTGCGTTGCATGCCGTCGACCTACCGGGCTGCGAGCATCGGTGGCCTGTTTGCCGGTGGTTTCGGCGGTATCGGCTCAATCAACTACGGGCCGATTTCCACTCCCGGCACGGTGCAGGCAATTCGTATCCTGACCATTGAAGCAACGCCGCGGGTGCTGGAACTGCGTGGCGATGAGCTGCTGACCTATCACCATACCTACGGCACCAACGGCATTCTGCTTGATCTGGAGTTGGCACTGGCGCCGGCGCGGGACTGGGATGAGTATCTGTTCGACTTTCCCAGCATCGAGGCAGCCTATGGTTTCTGTCGCACGCTGCTGGACGCGGCGGGAATCGAGAAGCGTGAGTTGTCGCTGTATGACAGTCAGGCGGCCTCCTACTTCCGTGACATCCCCTTTACCCAGCCAGCCGGTCACTTCCTGGTGATGGCGCTGGTGGCACCGCACAACCGCCAGCCGCTGGCGCAGCTGCTGGCCGAGCATGGCGGCGTCCAGCTGTGGACGCAGACCTTCGCCGAGGCGCAGGCGAGCGGTCTGACGCTGATGGAGCACTGCTGGAACCACTCGACGCTGCAGGCTCTGAAGCACGACAAGGGCTTTACCAACCTGCAGACCAATTACGCGACGGATCGGGTGTTGGAGCAATTGGCCGAGCTGAAGGCGGCGGTGGGGGATGAGGTGCTGACGCATCTGGAATTTATTCGTCTGGGTAACACCCAGCCGCTGATCACCGGCCTGCCGCTGGTGCGCTACAGCTCGGATGAGCGCCTCAATGAGGTCATGGCGTTGCACGAGTCGCTCGGGATCAAGATCAACAACAGCCACACCTTCATGCTTGAGGATGGCAAGCACGGCGGTTCGTTGAGTCCGACAATTCTCGCCAGCAAGGCGGCCAATGATCCGCATTCGTTGCTCAACCCGGGCAAGATCCGTTCGCTGCAGGGCTGATTCAATACCAGAGTTCGCGCAACGGGGTGTCCCGTCGATAGTGGGTCAGCACCTGCGCCTGCAGCAGCTCGGCGGTGGCCATGGCGTCGGTGAGTGCGTGGTGGGCGCTGTAGTGCGGCAGGCCATAGCGCTGGCGGCTGTCGGCCAGACGAATCGATTCGATCTCGCGTCCGAACAGGCGTGCCAGCCAGCCGGGCTGGGCGCTGCCGCGGTGCATCCTGGCCTCAAGCTGCATGGTATCAATGACCGGAAAAAACAGTGGCTCGCCCAGATACTGACGTGCGGCGCGGTCAAGAAAGGCGCGCTCCAGCGCCCGGTAGTGAACCACCATGATGCGCCCGGCCATGGCTTCGAGCAGGCGGCTGAGGGTGCTGGCCGGGTCCGAGGCTTGGCGAATATCGGAGTGGGTGATGCGATGGTAGGTGATCGACTCTTCGCTCAGCGGGATGTCGGGTTTTACTACCCGGTAGAAGGCCTCGCGGCAGCGGATTCGTTGCAAGTTGAAAGGAATCAGCCCGATGCTGACGATGGCATCGCGGCGGGCATCCAAACCGGTGGTTTCGATATCCAGCGCGGCCAGCGGTACTTCTTCCAGCGGCGTATCGCCGGCGGGGCAGCCTGCGCTGTAGTAGGCCTGCAAGCCAGGCTGACTGCTGCGTTCGGCCAGTCTGACCAGTTCAGTCGGCCACTCAGGCGTGCGCGTGTCGACGGCGTTGGCGGCGGGATTGAAGCGGATCATAGGGTGCGGGTGACCGGCAGGTGGGGATAGCGGAAACGTAGAAACTTCTGGGCGTTGCTAAGCACCTGGAAGGCTTCCTTGAGGTTGTGTCGCTCTGCGGTCGGCACCTTTTCCGGTTCAATCTCGTTGTCCGGCTCGATGCCGTCTTCGATATCGAGTGCCTGATGGCGGATGCGCACCAGCGAGAGAAACTCCAGCGCGTAGCGCAGCCGTTCCAGTGATTCCGGTGGCATCAATTTGGTGGCTGCAATGGCATCCAGCCGCTCGAACGAGTTCTGCGCCCGGGAGCCGCAGGCCAGCGCATGGACGCGGATCAGGTCGGTCAGCGGCGCGGTGCCGCGGCGCTTGAGGTTGATTACGTTCTTTTGGCGGCCGTCCTTTTCCATCACGAAGGTACGGAAAATCCCCAGCGGCGGCGTGCGGTTCAAGGCGTTGCGCGCCAGTGCGGCGAGGAATGGCTCGTTGCAGCTGGCGCGCTCGGCCAGCAACTCCTGCAGTTCTTCGACCAGCGCCGATTCGCCGTAGACCGCATCCAGATCGAAGAAGATGCAGCTGTTAAGCAGCGACTCGGCCTTCGGGCGCTCAATCCAGTCGATGAAATACTTGCGCCACACTGACAGCGGCTGGCGCCATTTCGGGTTGGTCGCCATGATGCCGCCCTTGCAGTAGCTGTAGCCGCAGGCGGCGAGACCGTCGCTGACGAAGGTTGCCAGTTTGAAGAAATAGTCGTCGTGCAGGGCCGGGTCGAAACTGTCGTCCAGCACCAGCGCGTTGTCCTGATCGGTGACGGCCAGCTGTTCATCGCGTGCCATCGAGCCGAGAGCCATGAAGGCGTAGGGCACCGGTGGTGGGCCGAGTTCGTCTTCGGCCAGTTCCAGCAGGCGCTGGCTGAAGCTCCGGCCAATCCCCGACATGGCGCTGCCGATCATATGGGCGCTGGCCTCGTCACGGGCCATGCGCACGAAGGTGGCACGTACATCCGGCAGCAGCGACTGCAACTCCGCTACCGATTGCTTGTTGTAGATCGCGCTGACCAGATAGAGGCTGCTCTGGGACTCATACTTGATGATGTCGCTCAGGTTGATCAGGCCGATCGGGCGGCGGCGTTTGACCACCGGCAGGTGGTGGATGTTGTTGCGCAGCATGCTGAGCATGGCTTCAAAAACCGTGTCATCCCCCTGCACGGTAATCGGGTTGGGGGACATGACCTCGCTGATCGGGGTATCCAGAGCCAGCCCCTCCGCCAGTACACGGGTACGGAAGTCGCGGTCGGTGATGATGCCGACCATCACCCCGTGCTGGGCGTCGGCAACCGGTACGCGGTCCGGGTTGGGCCAGTGGCTGTGCGGGTCCACGACGACCAGCGACGATACGCCCTGGCTGGTCATGATCTGCGCGGCTTCCTGCACGCTGGTGGTCAGCGGTGCGGTCACCGGCAGACGGGAAATCAGTTTGCGCACCTTGATCTTCATCAGTTCGCTGGCGCGGCCGTTCTCGACTGCAGCTTTCAGGCGCGACTGGCCTTCGGCTTCAACGAAGTCGGCAAAGTGCTCGTACTGTTCGCACAGCTGATCAAACAGGCTGCCAGGAATGTAGTAGAGCAGGGTGTCTTCGATCGCACGGGCAGCAAAACGCACGCGGTTACGTCTTAGCAGGCCGAAGTGGCCGAAGATGTCGCCTTCGCCCAGGCGGTTGTAGAGATCACCACCGCGGCGAAAGATATCCACCGCGCCGCTGCGGATGTAGTGCAGCTCGTGGATCTCCTGGTTGAAGGCGAGGATGTCGGTTCCGGCCTTGAAGTAGGCAATCTCGACCTGGCGGGCGATGTCGTCCAGCAGCTCTTCGGGCAGCTCGTCGAACGGCGGGAAGCGGCTCAGATGGTCGCGAATTTCAATCAGCTCAATCTGCATGGGGCGTCCGGTTCGGGTGTATGGCGTGCAGCTACTGCCAGTGTAATGGCTATGGCTGCATCGGTCAGGTCAGTTGCTGCAGCGCGGCCAATTCACTGCGCAGAAACTCACGGAACAGGCGCACGCGTGCGGGGGCCTGTGCGCCGCCGAGGCTGATGGCGTAGAGCGTGCCTGTTGCGACCTGCCAGTCTTCGAGAATCGCTACCAGCTCGCCGCGGATCAGGCTCTGGCGGGCAATCAGGTCCGGTAGCGGGCCGATGCCAACGCCGTTGCACAGCAACTGCAGGGCACTGGCGTAGTCGCTGGTACGCATGACCGGCTTGAGGGTCAGGTTGGCGTCGTGGCCGCGACCATCATTGAGTTGCAGGTTGGTTGCGCCAACCCGTTCGCGGCAGGCCAACAACTGGTGTTCGGCCAGTTGGGTTGGCTGACCCGGCGGTTCACGTCCGATGAGGTAGTCAGGTGAGCAATACAGCGCAATGCGGAAGTTGACCAGAGCGGACGCGCGGTAGCTCATGTCTGGCAGGTTGCCCGGCGTCGCACGCAGCGCCAGATCGATACGGTGGGCGCTGAGATCCAGCGGTGTGTCGGTCAGCAGCAGCTCGATATCAATCTGCGGGTACTGCGCGCGGAACCGCGTCAGCAGCAGTGGCAAGACGCCGACACCCAGGTCCAGCGGGGCGGTGAGGCGCAGATGGCCCGCGGGTACGTCCTGCGCGGCGCGGGCGTTGGCACTGGCGTCGGCTAGCAAGGCCAGGGCGTCCCGGGCTTTCAGGTAGAACGCAGTGCCTTCCTCAGTCGCCGATACCGAGCGCGGGGTGCGTGCCAGCAGGGCGACGCCGAGACGCTGTTCCAGGCGCGACAGGCGGCGGCTGATGCTGCCCTTGGTTTCACCCCGTTCGCGAGCGGCCGCCGACAGGGTGCCAAACTCGATGACGGCGCAGAACGCGTAGAGGTCTTCCAGTGATCCGCCTAAGGTTTCCGATTCGTTAACCATGGGTTCCTTTTCTGCAGTCTTCTCGGGATTTGGAAACCAACATACTCTGCTCTCCATCAACTCAACGCAACGTTTGGAGACACATCATGAGCAACCAAAACACTGTTACCCCGGGCCTGGCTATCTTCGAGCGTGTCGCTCCGCTGGGCTATCCGCTGATTCGCATTACCGCTGGCCTGATGCTGATGCCGCATGGTGCACAGAAACTGTTTGGCTGGTTTGGCGGCTACGGTCTGGAAGCAACCGGCCAGTTCTTTGAAGGCTCGCTGGGCATGTCCCCCGGCATTCTGTTTGCGCTGCTGGCGGGGCTGGTCGAGTTCTTCGGCGGTCTGGCGCTGGTCCTTGGGCTGCTGACCCGGCCCGCGGCGTTGGCTGTCACATTCATGCTGGGCGTGGCGCTGACCGTGCACACGGCCAATGGCTTCTTCTGGACCAATGGCGGGGTCGAGTACCCTCTGCTGTGGGCACTGACCGCCTTCGGTATCTTCCTGCGCGGCGGCGACCGCTTCTCGCTGGATGCCCGCCTCGGCCTGCGTATCTGATCACTGACGTGCTGGAGGACTGATCATGTCTGCCAATCGACTGCCGACGGTCTTTCTTCCCCATGGCGCCGGTCCCTGCTTCTTCATGGAGTGGGAACCGGCCGACACCTGGCAGGGCATGGAGGCCTGGCTGCGCAACCTGCTGCCGAGCCTGAGCGTGGCTCCCCGGGCTCTGCTGGTGATCTCGGCCCACTGGGAAGAACCGGTCTTTACCCTGAATACCCAGGCGGCGCCTGGCCTGCTGTTCGACTACTACGGCTTTCCGCCGCATACCTATCAACTGACCTGGCCCACACCGGGTGCGCCGGAGCTGGCCGGCGAGGTTGCCGAACTGCTCGGCAAAGCGGGTTTCGATACCGCGTTCGATAATCGGCGCGGGCTTGATCATGGGGTATTCATCCCGCTCAAGCTGGTGCGGCCCGAGGCGGATATTCCGGTGCTGCAGTTGTCGCTGCGGGCCGACATGGACCCGCAGGCCCACCTTGAACTGGGCCGCGCGCTGGCGCCGCTGCGTGAGCAGGGCGTGCTGATCATCGGCAGTGGCATGAGCTTTCACAATATCCCGCTGATGCGCGCCAATCTGGCGACGCCGGCGCCGGCCATCGAGGCGTTTGATCGCTGGTTGCAGAAAACGGTTGTGCTGCCGCAGGCCGAGCGCGACGGCGCCCTGGCTAATTGGCAGCAGGCGCCGGGCGCACTGCTGGCCCATCCTGATGCCGAGCATCTGGTGCCGCTGCACGTGGTGGCCGGGGCTGCTGCCGACAGCCCGGGTCGCTGCGATTTTCATCAGGTGGCGATGGGTGTGCCGCTGGCGGGTTTTGTGTTTGCCGACTGACTCCGCGCTGGTGCACGATGACTGCAACGGGCTTGGGAGTGATGACGATGGTGTTTGATCAGGGTTTGCTGGCGCGGCTGCGGGATGCTCGGCAGGTGGTGGTATTCACCGGTGCCGGCGTGTCCGCCGAGAGTGGCATCGCCACCTTCCGCGATGCGCTGAGCGGGCTCTGGTCGCGCTTTGATCCCATGCGCCTAGCCACGCCCGAGGCCTTCGAGGATGACCCGGAGCTGGTCTGGGGCTGGTACGAGTGGCGGCGCATGCAGGTGCTGAGCACCCAGCCCAACCCGGGTCATCTGGCGATCGCCGAGTTGGCCAAGCGGGTACCGAAGCTGACGCTGGTCACCCAGAATGTGGACGACCTGCACGAGCGGGCTGGCAGTGCCGATGTGCTGCATCTGCACGGCAGTCTGCATCAGCCCCGTTGCAGTCGGTGCGCTGCGCCGTTCAGCATGCCGCCCGAACCACCGTTGGAGCCCGCCGAAGGGCGGCGTCTTACGCCGCCGCATTGTGTGCACTGTGGTGGTCTGGTGCGGCCCGGCGTAGTCTGGTTTGGCGAGAGTCTGCCGGGCGCTGCGCTGGAGGCCGCGTTTGCCGCGGCGGCCGAGTGTGACCTGCTGCTCTCGGTTGGCACCTCCGGTGTGGTCTATCCGGCCGCACAGGTGCCCGAGATCGCGTTGCGTGCCGGGGCGACGGTTGTCCACGTTAACCCGGAGCCGCAGGCGCTCGGTGGTCAGCATGAATGGCTGTTGGCTGGCGCGGCAGGCGAAGTGCTGCCATCGTTATTGCAAGCGGCTTTGGACGATTGAAGCGGGAGGCAGCATGGCCAGCGGTTGGGCGCAAGACGGGGCGGTACAGGAGCAGATCGATGCGACGCTGGACTCCGCCGTGGAGCGGGCGCGGCAGGATTTGCCCAAGGGTGAAAGCCTGAGTCACTGTGAGGCCTGCGGCGAGCCGATTGCCGAACGGCGTCGTGTGGCGTTACCCGGGGTGCGTTTGTGTCTTGCCTGTCAGGCAGAGCAGGAGAAAGACGCCCGGTTTGACTCTGGTTACAACCGCAGTGCCAGCAAGGACAGCCAGCTGCGTTAGCTGAACGCGGGCTGGCAGCAAGCGCTACCAGCCCGAGTCGCTTACTCGGTTTCAGTTTCCTGGTAGTAACCCACCGCAACCAGGTAGTTGCCGACCTTGCGGATCAGGGTCTTCTTCTCTTCTGGCCGCTCGGTCACCGGGTTGGGCCAGGTGTAGGTCACGCTGTTCTCACCAGCTTCCATTGCATCAAGAATTTTCTGGCCTACGCGCACACCATCGCGGTTTTTCAGCTCCGGGAAGTGGATGTTGAGCAGGCGACGGCTGTAGCCATGGGCAACCATGCTCATGCTGTCCATGTCGACCACGAATACGTAGAGATCGTCGCGGTTGAACTCGGGGTCCAATCGATTGATTCGACCGATGGTGGCTTCGGCGTCGTCTTCAATGGCGGCGGCAGCATCATCCAGCAGCGCCTTGGCTGCGGCTTCGCTGGAACGGGGCAGGTAGTAACCGACGGCAAAGGTCTTGCCGTCGACCTTCTGATAGAACACGTGCTTGCGCTCGACCTTGCCGTCGCTCCAGTTCATCCAGCGGTATTCGGCGCTGGATACCTTCTCCGAGTCGGGCTGCTGCAGTGCCGAGGCGAAGGTGTCGCGCAGTTCCGGGTCCAGCAGCGGGGTAATGTCGCGGCCAATCAAGGCGGCTGACGGCCCGCCACTGGCCAGCATGTAGCCGTTTTCATCAACAACGTAGACGTACTGGTCGCCATCAATGAATTCACCCTGACGGCTGAACCGGGCGAACGCTGCGTTGCCCTCCGCACGGTAGGCCGTCACCGCCTTGCGCAGCAGCTGAGCGGCGCTGGCGGCCTGCTGTTCATAGCCGGGTTCGGCTGTGGGTTGCGGCGGCATGGGCGAGGTGGCGTGGGCGGCGGTCGTGAACAGCGCTGCCATGGTCAGAGCAGCGATCATGACCGGACTCTTGAAATTCATAAGCATTCCTCTGCGGGATGTTGGTGTCACTGGGGTGAGGGCCTGCTCTTTCAGCTTAGGTGGATACTGGGCGCTGTCTAGCGTGTTCATATTGTCTGGGGGCAACGTGCGGTCAATTAAATGGGTTCAGCATTCGGTTGATCGCGGCTGGAGCCTTCTGAGCCGTGTACTGGCAGTGTTCCAGAGGTGCCTGCGATTACGATATTCATGCCACTGATAGTCGCCGGTGCTGATCTTCTCCTGAAAGGAAAACGGTTTGCCTTGGCTGCTTGCGATGGCTAAGCAAAGCCCCGAGCCTTACTGGCGGCTGGCGGCTGGCGGCTGGCGGCTGGCGGCTGGCGAACTGGCTGGGCGTCATGCCGATTTGCTTGCGAAACGCCGCAATAAAGGCCGAGGTGGAGTCGTAGCCGCAGGCCAGCGCGATGTCGGTCACCCGCTCGCCGCGTTCGAGCAACGGCAGCGCGCTGAGCAGCCGTAGGCGCTGGCGCCAGGTCCGGAAGCTCAGGCCGGTATCGCGCTGGAACAGGCGGGTGAGGGTTTTCTCGGAACAGGCGAGCTGACGGCTCCAGTCGGTTAGCGTCAATGTCAGTTCGGGGTTGTCGAACAGCGCCTGACAGACCTGCTGCAGGCGTGCGTCATCCGGCCAGGGCAGATACAGCCCGGTGTCGCGGGCGGCGGTCAACTGATCCAGCAGCACCGCGACCAGCCGGCCGTCGGCGCCGCTTTCGTCGTATTCGATGGGAATCTGGCCGAATTGGTTAATCAGCTCGCGGGTCAGCGGGTTGATCTCCAGTACGGCGCAATGACCGGCGCGCCAGGGCATGGCGTCGCGCGCGATATACAGACTGCGCATCTCGGTATCTGGCGAGCTGATTACCGCGTGCGGCAGATCCGGCGGCACCAGAATTGCCCGCTGCGGCGGAGCGAGAAAGCGGCCGCTGTGGGTATGTACCGACAGCACCCCGGAAATAGCGTAGGACAGCTGCGCCCACGGATGGCTGTGCCAGAGCGTGGTGGTGCTGCGGGCAAGCGATTCGCTGCGGGCGTATAGCTGGCGCGGCAGTGCGGGCAGATCGGGAACGGCGCGGTGATTCAGGTACTTCTGTCCGTTTGTCGACATTGTGCTATCCAATCGCGTTAGTCGGTCGAAAGGTCAGACAGTAGACTGCCGCTCCAGGCGTCGCAACATTGATAACGAAAAACGAGATACCAACATGGCACGACCACGCTTTCTTCCCGACAACATGACCCTCTGCCTGATCGCGGTGGTGATTACCGCCAGCCTGTTCCCGGTACACGGGCAGGCGGCTGAAGCCTTTGACTGGCTGACCAACTTGGCCATCGGCCTGCTGTTCTTCATGCACGGCGCCAAGCTGTCGCGTGAGGCGATCATTTCCGGCATGACCCACTGGCGCCTGCACCTGCTGGTGTTCTCCTGCACCTTTATCCTGTTCCCGCTGCTCGGCCTGCTGCTCAAACCGGCATTGGTGCCGCTGGTGGGCGATGAGTTGTATCTGGGCATCCTGTTCCTCTGTGCGCTGCCAGCCACCGTGCAGTCGGCGATTGCCTTTACCTCGATTGCCCGCGGCAACGTGGCGGCGGCGGTTTGCAGCGCGGCGACGTCCAGCCTGCTGGGTATCTTCGTCACACCGTTGCTGGTGCTGCTGCTGATGGGCGCGCAGGCCGGTGATTCCAATACCCTGGATGCCATCGGCAAGATTGTGGTGCAGCTGCTGCTGCCGTTCATTGCCGGTCAGATTGCCCGGCGCTGGATCGGTGATTGGGTCGCGCGTAACAAGGGCTGGTTGAAGAGTGTGGATCAGGGCTCGATCCTGCTGGTGGTGTTTGGCGCGTTCAGTCACGCGGTGGTTGAGGGTATCTGGCAAACCGTGCCGTTGACTGAGCTGCTGGGTCTGGTGGTGGCCTGCTGCCTGCTGCTGGCGCTGGTGCTGGGGCTGACTGCCTGGCTGGGTCGCCGCTTGGGCTTTAACGTCGAAGACCGCATCACCATCATCTTCGCCGGTTCCAAAAAGAGCCTGGCGACCGGTGTGCCGATGGCGCAGGTGCTGTTCGCTGGCGGTGCGCTGGGTACGCTGATCCTGCCGCTGATGCTGTTCCATCAGATTCAGCTGATGGTCTGCGCAGTGCTGGCCGAGCGTTACGGCCGCCGCGCAGAGACCGGTGCAGAAGAAACCGCCTGAGTTATCCCAGACTGCCCTGCGGCAGATGATCCAGCGGTACCGCCGTCTGCGACTTCACGGTCGAGATGGCAAAGTTGCTGCGGATGTCGCTGACCGCAGGGAGTTTGAGCAGGGTGCTGAACAGAAAGTCCTCATAGGACGCCAGATCTGGCAGCACCACCTGCAGCAGAAAGTCCGACTCGCCTGACACCACGTGGCAGGAAACGACCTCCGGCAGATCAATCACCGCGGCGCGAAAGGCGTTGGCCGACTCGTCGTGGTGTCGCTCGACCTTTACCCCGACAAACACCGTCAGCCCAAGGCCCGCTTTGCTGCGATCCAGCTGCGCGTGGTAGCCGCGAATCACGCCTGCCTCTTCCAGCAGGCGCACCCGGCGCAAACACGGTGATGGTGACAGGCCGACTTCTTCGGCCAGTTGCACGTTGCTCAGTTTGGCATTGCGCTGCAGGGCGTCGAGGATGCGTCTGTCTAGGTTGTCCAATTGCATTGGCATATTCTCAATTTATTTGATTATTAACTGGCAGTTTATGCCAATAAATAAAACTTTGACGCACTAACTCGCAATGACCTGTATCGCCACTCGGCCCTACGATAGCTGCTGAGAGATGACTCGGCCGGAGCGCGCCTGAAATGACGGAATTGTGGATGTTTGCTGGTGCCCTGGCGGTGGCGTATCTGGTGCCGGGGCCGGACATGCTGTTGCTATTGCAGACTGCTGCGAGCCATTCGCGCTGGCAGAGCGCTGGCACCATCGCCGGTCTCGCGCTGGCCCGCGCGGCGCACGTGGCGCTGGCCGGGCTGGGTCTGGCTGCGCTGCTGCAGACCGCGCCCTGGGCCTTCAATGCGGTACGTCTGTTCGGCGCGGTCTATCTGATCTGGCTGGGTGTTTCCATCTGGCGAGCGTCGTCACTGGTGCCGGAGGTTGGTGCTGCGCGACGCTCGCCTACCGTGTGGGCCGCATTTTGGCGCGGTCTGTTGACCAACATCAGCAACCCCAAGGCGCTGCTGTTCTGCTCGGTGCTATTGCCGCAGTTCATAGACCCGCATGGCGGCAGTGTGGCGTGGCAGTTCACCCTGTTGGGGATCATTTTGTTGCTCATTGGTGTGTGCTTTGACCTGGCTTACGTCGCCAGCGGCAGGCTGATGGGCGGCTGGCTGCGCGAACGCCCCCGCTTACAGCAGTTGCAGCGTTGGGCTTTTGGTGCGCTGTTGGTGGGCTTTGGCGCACGCTTGGTGTTTTAGTACAGGGAGCGCGAGAATTCGGCATTGACCTGCTGTGCATGGCTCGACATGCTCTGTCGTCTACCCTTTGGTGTCTGGTTTCAGAACACAGGAAGACAACGCATGACTGACAGCAGTTATACCCCCCCCAAGGTCTGGACCTGGGATAGTGAGAACGGCGGCAAGTTCGCCAGCATCAATCGCCCGATCGCCGGGCCGACCCACGAGAAAACGCTGCCGGTCGGCAAGCATCCGTTCCAGCTCTACTCGCTGGCCACGCCCAATGGCGTCAAGGCGACCATCATGTTCGAAGAGCTGCTGGCGCTTGGTCACGCCGATGCCGAGTACGACGCCTGGCTGATTCGCATCAACGAGGGTGATCAGTTCGGCAGCGACTTTGTCGCCATCAATCCCAACTCGAAGATTCCGGCGCTGCTCGATCACAGCACCAACCCGCCGACCCGGGTGTTCGAGTCAGGCTCGATCCTGCTGTATCTGGCAGAGAAGTTCGGCGCGCTGCTGCCGGGTGATCACGCCAAGCGCACCGAGGCGATGAACTGGCTGTTCTGGCAGATGGGCTCGGCGCCGTATCTGGGCGGGGGCTTTGGCCACTTCTATGCCTACGCGCCTGAGAAGTTCGAATATCCGATCAATCGCTTCAGCATGGAAGTTAAACGCCAGCTGGACGTGCTCAACCGCCATCTGGCCGACAATCGCTACATGGCCGGTGACGAGTACAGCATCGCTGATATCGCCATCTATCCGTGGTACGGCCTGCTGGTGGAAGGGCATCTCTACGAAGCGGCCGAGTTCCTCTCGGTGCACGAGTATGAGCACGTGCGCCGCTGGGCGGCGGAGATTGCTGCGCGGCCAGCCGTGCAACGCGGTCGCCGGGTCAATCGGGTGTGGGGCGACGAAGCGCTGCAGGTAGCCGAGCGGCACGACGCCAGCGACATCAGCGACGTCTGATCGGTTGAGCTGAACCCGCCAGACGCATTGCGCGTCCGGCGGGCCCGCTACCTAAAAGTCGAAATCGACCTTGGCCCAAAGCGAGCGCCCCGGCTCGTTGATGGATACCGGGTCGGCGGGGAAGCCGAACGCCGAGTTGCCCGCCAGGTTCAGGTGCTCGGCGTAGGCCTTGTCGAACAGGTTGTCGACGCCGACGCTCAGCTTGACCTGCTCGTTCATGCGCCAAGCGCCGTTGAGCGAGAACACCCCGAATCCGGCGCTGCTGCCGATGTCCTGACCGACCACGTTACCGGCACCTTCATCCACCCGATTCTGCGCGCGGACCAGCCGCCAGAGTGCACCGGCGCTCCAGTCGTTCTGCTCGTAGCTCAGGCCCAGGCGGGCTTCCAGCGGCGGCATCTGGGGCAGCGGCTGGCCGTCGCTGCGGTTCTCACCCCAGGTGTAGGCCAGTGTGGCGTCGGTCTTCCAGTTGCTGGTCAGATCGTAGGCCACGCCCAGCTCGCCACCCGCGATGCGGGCGTCGACGTTGTAGGCCTGACTGCGGCGCATGCCCATCATGGTCGAGTAGCGGAACAGGATGAAGTCGTCGACCTGCCCGGCGTAGGCCGAAGCCCAGGCCTGCAGGCGCGCGTCCTGATACTGGATACCCACGTCCAGCTGGGTGGTCTTCTCCGGCTCGATGCCGTCGAAGGCATTCAGCTCGCCAGTCGGTGCCAGGCTGGGCGAGAACAGCTCCCAGTAGTCGGGGAAGCGCTGGGCGTGGCCGAGGCCGGCGTAGACCGTTGCCGGCAGGGCGGTCAGATCCTGTTCGTAACGGACAAAGCCGCTGGGCAGGGTGTCGCTGCGGCGCTGGCCGGCGGTCGGGTTGGGCGTGGTCATGCCCATCATGTTGCGAATGCCCACCCGGTAGTCCTTGACCGAGGCGCGGTCCAGCCGTGCGCCGCCGATCCAGCGGGTCAGGTCGCTCTGGTGCCAGGTCAGCTCGGAGAACACGCCATAGTTGTGCATGACCGCGTCCTTGGTCCAGGCGAACTCATCGGCGTCTGTATAGCCGGTCATCATGCTGTAACTGGAGGCGCGTGCGCGGTGCTCGCTGCGCTGGGCGTCGACACCGGATACCAGTTCGACCGCGTCCCAGTCGAAGCTCAGCGCCAGCCGTCCGCCGAGGGTGCGGCGATCCACCTGCGAGGCCATCGGCATGGGCATCATGCTGCTCGGGTCGGGGCTGCGCAGACGGAAGTTGTCCATGATGTGGTCGGCGTAGTTGTAGTAGACCTGCGCTTCCAGTTTGCTGATCTGGCCGAGGTTGAGCTTTTCGAAGCGCAGACCGAGGCTTTCGCGGGCGAACTGGGTGCCGTCCATACCGCGACCGGCGTAGCGCGCCTCGCCGTCACCCTTGCCGGCAGTGAACTCCAGCAGGGTGTCGGCTTCCGGGGTCCAGCCAACGGCAATGTCGCCGTTCCACTTGCTCCAGCGCGACGGCACGGTATCGCCGTTGCCGTCTTCGTAGTCATCCGACTGGGCATCGTTGCCGGCAAAGCGCAGGTAGCCGTTCTGGTTGCCGATGGCGGCATCCAGCAGCTTGTCGAAGCGGCCGTTGCTGCCGCCCAGCACGCTGGCGTGCAGGCGTGTGCCCGGCTCCTCGAAGCGCTCGGGCTCACGCTCAAACAGCACGGTGCCGGCCGACGCACCCGGCCCCCAGCGCACGCTCTGCGGGCCTTTGATCACGGTCAGGCGGTCATAGGTTTCCGGGGCGATGTAGGAGCTGGGCGCGTCCATCCGGTTGGGGCAGGCGCCGATCATCTGCCCGCCGTTGGCCAGCAGGTTGATGCGCGAGCCGAACATGCCGCGCAGGACCGGATCGCCGTTGCTGCCGCCGCTGCGGATAGCGGAGAAGCCCGGAATGGTCTTCAGATAGTCGGTGGCGTCGCTGGCCGGTATTGGCTGGCGCGGGTCTTTTGGGTCGGCAACGATGGTCAGCGGTGAGCTTTGCTGGACTGCCGTTACCACCACGGGCGCGAGTTGCAGCACATCATCGCTGCTGTCATGGAGATGATCTTCGTGGCTCTGGGCAGTGGCTCCCAGGCTGGTAAACAGCAGGGCGAAGGCGGTCTGCCAGCGCAGGCTGGTGCTGGTTCGGGTAAAGCGATTGGCATGTTGCATTGTTGTCATCCACACATTGGCCATGGCGACGCAGGCGCCGCCGGGCCGAAATCAGGAAAAGGTGATGTGGAGGTGACGCAACGCACGGCCGATGGCCGCGGAGGGCTCAGACGGCGCGTGGCGCAGCGTCGAGCGAGGAGGGTGACGCGCGGGGATTGATTGAGGGCCAGCTGTAGCGTGGCGGCGGGCGGGCCCATTGGCCGCTCGGCGGGGCGCTGGCGGGACTGGCCGGCAGATAGTCAAGCGACCAGCCGTGCATGGCCAGCGCCGTACCGTGGCCCAGCGATGAGCACAGTGGACAGTTGGCCTGCAGATCGTTCAGCTGGTGTTGCTGATGATCGTCCAGATCAATGCCGAGGCTGTCGCTGCCGAGGTTGCAGAACACCACCCCGGCGCCACTCAGATGCTGGCCACTCATCTGGCCCTGATGGAAACCGCAGGTCAGCAGACCCACCAAGGTGCACAGATAGAGCACCAGGGTGACTGAGAGGCGGTTGTCTTGGGTCAGATTCATGCGCGGAAGTTTAGCACTCCGCGCAATATTCGGCGCCATGTGGCTGGTTGCCGCATGGCTTGGGCTCAGGCGTCGAAGCGATCCGGCTCCTCGGCAAACGGTAGCTGGGCGGCCTGCTCCAGCTCGTCGCCCGGATGGTTTGCCAGACTGGCCTGCACCGCGATGTATAACCCCAGCAGGGTCAGCAGGCCCGAAATTTCAGCAATCAGCATCGGTAGTTCCTCCGAGTATCAATTGGCTGCGGCCAGTTGCGCGGCTGCGGCTTGCTCCGCGTTGGCCTGGCGCACGGTGCGCCAGGTGTTCCAGGCCATGCACAGCATGCCGGTCAGGAAAAATGCGCCACCAATGACGCGGACCACATAGCCGGGGTGGCTGGCCTCGAGTGCTTCGACGAAGCTGTAAGTCGCCGTGCCGTCGACGTTCACCGCCCGCCACATCAGCCCCTGGGTAATGCCGTTAACCCACATCGACACGATGTAGAGCACGGTGCCGATGGTTGCCAGCCAAAAGTGCAGGTTGATCAGGCCGATGCTGTACATCTTTTCCGTGCCGAAGACCTTTGGAATCAGGTGATACAGCGAGCCGAAGGTAATCAGCGCCACCCAGCCCAGGGCACCCGCGTGGACGTGGCCGATGGTCCAGTCAGTATAGTGCGACAGCGCGTTGACGGTTTTGATCGCCATCATCGGGCCTTCAAAGGTGGACATGCCGTAGAAGGCCAGCGCGACGACCAGAAAGCGCAGAATCGGGTCGGTGCGCAGCTGATGCCAGGAGCCGGACAGGGTCATCATGCCGTTGATCATCCCGCCCCAGCTCGGAGCCAGCAGAATCAGCGACATCACCATGCCGAGCGACTGCGCCCAATCAGGCAGCGCGGTGTAGTGCAGATGGTGCGGACCGGCCCAGATGTAGAGACTGATCAGCGCCCAGAAGTGGATGATCGACAGGCGGTAGGAGTACACCGGGCGATTCACCTGCTTGGGCACAAAGTAATACATCATGCCGAGGAAGCCGGTGGTCAGGAAAAAGCCCACCGCGTTGTGCCCGTACCACCACTGCACCATGGCGTCGGTGGCTCCAGCGTAAACCGGGTAGGACTTGAACCAACTGATCGGAATGGCTGCGTGGTTGACGATGTGTAGCACCGCGATCACCAGGATGAACGCACCGAAGAACCAGTTGCCGACGTAGATGTGGCGGCTCTTGCGGCGCATCAGGGTGCCGAAGAACACGATGGCATAGGCGACCCAGACGATCGCCATCAGTACCGCACCGGTAAATTCGATCTCGGCGTATTCCTTGGTGGTGGTCAGACCCTGCGGCAGCGTTACCAGCATGGTCACGATCACCGCTTGCCAGCCCCAGAAGGTGAATGCGGTCAGGCGCGGCGCGATCAGCGGCGTTTGGCAGGTGCGCTGCACGGCGTAGTAACTGGCGGCAAACTGCGCGCTGCCGGCAAAGCCGAAAATCACCAGACTGGTGTGCAGAGGTCGCAGGCGGCCAAAGGAGGTCCACGGCAGGTCTAGGTTCAGCGCCGGCCAGACCAGTTGGGAAGCAACCAGCAGGCCGACGGACATGCCGACCACCCCCCAGACCACGGTCATGATGGTGAACTGGCGCACCACCCGATAGTTGTACATCTGCGCAGCAGTGTTCTGCATCTTCAGGCCCTTCATAGCAGTGAGGCGACGCATGTCGCGATAACGCCTGCACTCTAGGGCTCATTGGCAATACAAAACAGACTCAGAGATTGCTGCAAAAAGCGGATCAGATGGCGCCAGAATGCCCTCAGCTGCCTGCGGTAAGGTGTCGGGCGATGCCGCGCTTGAGCGGTACCAGCTGCTGCGCGGCCCGCAGTGCCGCGCCGCGCAGCAGACGCATCGGCAGATGGTCATTGGTGTAACACTCGACCAGCAGATTGGTGGCCTGATACAGCGGCCAGGTTGCCAGCCGTTGCTGGCGCTCGTAACGGCCGAGCAGCGCGATTGAGCCGATGTCGCGGTTGCGCTGGTGGGCGTCGATCAGCAGGCGGCTGAGTTTCTGCACGCTGCCAAGGCCAAAGTTGAAGCCGTGGGCGGTGACCGGGTGCATGCCGACCGCGGCATCACCGATTAGCGCACTGCGATGGGCGGTCAGGCGGCGGGCGTAGGCACCGACCAGCGGGTAAACGTGGCGCTCGCTGATCAGCTCCATGCTGCCCAGCCGATGATCAAAACGGCTTTCCATCTCGCGGGCAAAGGCCTGTGGAGCAAGCTGCTGCAACTGTTCAATCTCGCGAGGCGGCAGGGTGACCACTACCGAGGACTGCCTGCCGTTGAGCGGCAGCAGGGCCAGGGTCTGACCGTAGCCGAACCATTCCCAGGCAATTTGCTCATGATCGGCGTCATGGTTCATGCGGCAGACCAGCATGCTTTTGCCGAAGTCTTTCATTTGCGCGCCGATGCCGAGCATCCTGCGGGTTTCCGAGAAGCGGCTGTCGGCCGCGATCAGCAGGGCGGTTTCCAGCCGAGTGCCATCGTTCAGCACCAGTTCGACACCGCCGCTGTGCTGGTGCACCTGGCGCAGGCGCGCTTCGCACAGCAGGTGCACGCCACCGGCTGCCTGCAGGCTCTGCCAGGCAGCCTGGCGAATGGCCCGGTTGGCGACCAGATGGCCGAGATGGTCAGAGCCGGCGTGGCGCGCCAGAATCTGCAAGGCAAAGGGGGAGGGGCCGTTCATGACCTTGGCGTCGCGCAGCAGGGCAACGTCCTCGGCGGGCAGCCTGGACCAGATATCCAGTCGCTCCAGCAGTGCCTGTGAGGTGTGGGTCAGGGCAATCTCGCGCCCGTCGAAGGCTGGGTCGGCGAGGCTGGCTTCGCTCTGGCGCTCGATCAGCACGATGTTCAGGCCGGTCTCGACCAGTGCGCGGGCCATGCACAGCCCGCTCGGGCCAGCGCCGATGATGGCAATGTCGCAGTTCATGCGCAGCGTCTCCCTGAGAACAAAGGCCCTCAGTCTGCGCCTGCCTTTGGTGCTGAATATTGCTCTGGGTCAGTGTGTGACGCGGCCAGGCTGCGGCTGGCTGTCGCAGCGCCTCAGAAGGCCGCGAGCAGTCGCCCCAGCGTGGCCATGGCTTGCTCGCTGCGCTCGTCCCAGGGCGTACCGTAGTTCAGCCTGGCACAGTTGCGGTAGTGTCGGTTGGCCGAGAAGATGGGCCCCGGCGCCAGGCTGATGCCCTGCGCCAGCGCGTGCTGGAACAATTGCAGCGAGTCGACCCGCTCGGGAAACTCGAACCACAGAAAGTACCCGCCATTGGGACGGCTGACCCGAGTCTCGCGCGGGAAGTGCCGGGCGGCGGAGGCCAGCATGGCGCGCTGCTGACTCTCCAGCGCGTGGCGCAGCCGGCGCAGGTGACGGTCGTAGCCGCCGTGCTGCAGGTAGTCGGCCAGTGCCGCTTGGGCGGGTACCGACGGCGAAATGGTGGTCATCAGTTTGAGGCGGCTGACCTGCTCGGCAAAGCGCCCAGCCGCAACCCAGCCGACCCGATAACCGGGTGCCAGACACTTGGAAAATGAGCCGCAGTGCATCACCAGTCCGTCGGTATCAAAGCTTTTGACCGGCTTGGGTGGCTTGGCGCTGAAATATAGCTCAGCGTAGACATCATCCTCGATCATCGGCACCTGATGCTGCTTGAGCAGAGCATACAGCTGCTTTTTCTTGGCGTCGCTCATGCTGGCGCCCAGCGGGTTCTGCAGGCTACTCATAAACCAGCAGGCCTTGATCGGGAAGCGCTGCAGGCTGTCGGCCAGACTGTCGAGGTCAATCCCCTCACGCGGATGCACCGGGATCTCGACTGCCTTGAGCTGCAGCCGCTCCAGCACCTGCAGAGTGGCATAGAACGCGGGGCTTTCGATGGCGACCAGATCGCCAGGCTGGGTAACCGACTGCAGGCAGAGATTAAGCGCTTCCATCGCGCCGTTGGTGATCACCAGTTCGTCCATCGGCAGCAGCATGCCGCTGACCATGTAGCGCAGGGCGATCTGGCGGCGCAGGTCCGGGTTGCCGGCGGTCATGTCGGCAATCACCGAGTGCGGTTTCATCTCGCGCACGCTGCTGGACAGGGAGCGTGACAGCCGCGCCAGCGGGAACAGGTCCGGGCTCGGGAAGGCCGAGCCGAAAGCGACCATGTCCGGGTCTTTCAGCGAGCCAAGAACCTCGAATACCAGTTCACTGACATCAACATCGACACTGCTGGAGGCGTAGTGGCTGATGTTCGGCTCATTCAGCTGACGGCGGGCCAGCGCGTGGACGAAATAGCCCGAGCGGGGTCTGGCCTGAATCAGTCCGCGGTCTTCCAGCAGATAGTAGGCCTGGAACACGGTCGACGGACTGACCCCGTAGGTGCGGCTGGCGTGCCGCACCGAGGGGACCTTTTCGCCCGGGGCAATGACCCCGGTGCGGATCAGCTCGGCGATGTCGTCGGCCAGCTTTTCGTAGCGTTTCATCCCGTTCTGCGACTCTGAAGGTGGAGTCCGCCACTGTAGGCCATCACGCGCGCGCATGCGATATCAGCGCACGGCCGGAGAGAGGAAGGTGCTCTCGTCGCTGACCCGGCTGGTCGGATCGTTCAGATCCTGCACGACAAACTGCAACGGCTCGCTGCCAGCGGCTGCGGCTGCATCGCGGCGACTGACCCGCACGGCGACAATACCGGTCTCGCCCGCAGCGACCTGCAGGTTACCGAGGCCTTGGGTGTTGAAGCGCTCGGCATCCGCCAGGCTCAAACTGTACTCGCGGCTCTGCTGGGTCTTGTTCAGTACTTTGAGGGTGTAGATGTTCTCGATGTCGCCACTGCTGTTGGCGCGGAATACGCTGCGGTCGCGGCTGATGTCCAGATCAATCAGCGGGCGTTCCTGCAGGCCCCACACCAGGCCGCCGATCATCAGCAGCAGGGCGATCGCGTAGCCGACCAGACGCGGGCGCAGCCAGTGTGTTTTACCGCCAGCCAGCTCGCGCTCGGAGGTGTAGCGAATCAGCCCACGGGCATAGCCCATCTGATCCATGACGCCGTTACAGGCATCGATGCAGGCGCCGCAGCTGACGCAGTCGATTTGCAGGCCGTCGCGGATGTCGATACCGGTCGGGCAGACCTGCACGCAGACGGTGCAATCGATGCAGTCGCCCAGACCGCTGGCTGCCGGGTCAGTGTTCTTCTTGCGTGGGCCGCGTGCTTCACCGCGCGCCGCGTCATAGGTGACCAGTTGGGTGTCGGCATCAAACATCGCGCTCTGGAAACGTGAGTACGGACACATGTGCACGCATACCTTCTCGCGCAGCCAGCCGGCGTTGAAGTAGGTGGCGGCGGTGAAACACAGCAGCCAGAACGCGGTGGCGGCCCCCACCTGCCAGCTCAGCAGATCGCTGACCAGATCACGCACCGGGGTGAAGTAGCCAATGAAACCGATGGCGGTCGCGAGGCTGATTGCCAGCCACAGGCCGTGTTTGGCGCCGCGGCGCAGCACTTTGTTCAGAGACCAGGGCGCGGCGTCGAGGCGGATGCGCTGGTGGCGCTCGCCTTCGGTGACTTTTTCCACCCACATGAAGATCCAGGTCCAGACGCTCTGCGGGCAGCTGTAACCGCACCAGACCCGGCCGGCGACCACGGTGATAAAGAACAGGCCAAAGGCGGCAATCATCAGAATCGCCGAGAGCAGGATGAAATCCTGCGGCCAGAAGGTCGCGCCGAAGATGTGGAACTGCTTGCTGTGCAGATCCCAGAGCACCGCCTGCTGGCCGTTCCAGTCGATCCAGGCGGTACCGAAGAACAGCAGCATCAGCGCGCCTGCGCCAAGCAGCCGCAGGTTACGGTACAGGCCCTTGAAGCTGCGGGTGTGAATCGGGCCACCCTGCTGGGCGGGTGTCAGGTCTTTGAGGGGGATATGGCTGGTCATGGCATCACGGCTCTCGGATTTTCAGGCTGGAGGCGATGATGCAGGCATAACTGCTTCGGTAACAGATTCAGATTGGACGCAAAAAGCCATATCAGATAGAGCGATTACGGCCGTCTGAACGGCGTTAAAACAAGGCTGGTGGCGGCAAGAAGGGGGCCTTTTTCAGGTATCTGATCCGGTTTTTTAAACAGGATCTGAGGCTGGTATGGCTCCAGCTGTCTGCGCATAGTGGCCGCCTTATTCGTCCTATGCGGGAGGCCTGCTGGTTAGCGGGAACTGCCGCCTGCCGAGAGGTGAGCATGTACCACTACGATGACTACGACCGCGCGCTGGTCGCCGAACGCGTCGCCCAGTTTCGTGATCAGATCAGTCGGCGCCTGAGCGGCGAACTGAGCGAGGAGGAGTTTTTGCCGCTGCGCCTGCAGAATGGCCTGTACCTGCAGCGCCATGCCTACATGTTGCGGGTGGCGATTCCCTACGGCACGTTGTCGGCCGATCAGCTGCGCGCGCTGGCGAGTGTCGCCCGCGATTTCGACCGTGGCTACGGCCACTTCACCACGCGTCAGAACATTCAGTTCAACTGGATCGAGCTGGAGCAGGTAGGCGACATTCTGGCTCGGCTCGCGGCAGTCGACATGCACGCGATTCAGACCTCCGGCAACTGCGTGCGCAACATCAGTACCGATGCCTTTGCTGGTGTGGCCGCCGATGAGGTGCTCGATCCGCGGCCGCTGGCCGAGATCCTGCGCCAGTGGTCGACGGTCAATCCCGAGTTTCTCTACCTGCCACGCAAGTTCAAGATCGCCCTGTGCTCGGCCAGCGAAGACCGCGCGGCGGTGATGATGCATGACATCGGGCTTTACCTGTACCGGGGTGCGGCGGGGGAAATGCTGTTCGACGTCATGGTCGGTGGCGGTCTGGGGCGCACGCCGATTCTGTCGCAACCGATTCGCCGGGCGCTGCCCTGGCAGCATTTGCTGTCCTACGTCGAGGCCGTGTTGCGGGTCTACAACCGTCATGGTCGGCGGGACAACAAGTACAAGGCGCGCATCAAGATTCTGGTCAAGGCGCTGGGTATTGAGGCGTTTGCCCGCGAGGTCGAGTCTGAGTGGGAGCACATCAAGGATGGGCCCGCCGAGCTGACTCTGGACGAATACGAGCGTGTCGCTGCCAGCTTCCTGCCCCCTGCCTACTCGCCGCAACTGGCGGTGGATCTGGAGTTTGGCAGTGCGCTGGCGCGTGATGCCGAGTTTGCCCGCTGGGTGCAGCGCAACGCCCATGCGCACAAGCAGCAGGGCTACGTGTCGGTCACGCTGTCGACCAAACCGGGTGCCGACATGCCGCCCGGCGACGTGACCGCCGAGCAGATGGAGCAGGTAGCGCTGATGGCCGAGCGGTTCGGCTTCGGCGAGATTCGCGTCGCCCACGAACAGAATCTGGTGCTGCCGGATGTCGCCAAGGCAGATCTTTACGCGTTGTGGCAGCAGGCCTGTGAGTTCGGTCTGGCCACACCCAACATTGGCCTGCTGACCGACGTGATTGCCTGCCCCGGTGGCGATTACTGCTCGCTGGCCAATGCCAAGTCCATTCCGGTGGCGCAGGCCATTCAACAGCGCTTTGCCGACCCCGAGCTGCTGCAGGATCTGGGCGAAATCAGCCTGAATATCTCCGGTTGCATGAACGCCTGCGGCCACCACCACATCGGTAACATCGGCATCCTCGGCGTCGACAAGAACGGCAGCGAGTGGTACCAGCTCACCATCGGCGGGGCGCAGGGCAAGCGCAGCGCACTGGGCAAGGTGATCGGCCCTGCCTTCAGTGCGGAGGACGTCCCTGATGTGATTGCCCAGCTGGTCGAGGTGTATCGCGAGCAGCGGGTTGGTATCGAGCGCTTTGTCGATACCGTCGAGCGTATTGGACTCGCCCCGTTCAAGGCGCGGGTATATCCGGCGCAGGAGGTCCGCGCATGAACAATTTGATTCGACTGACCGAACATGGGCCTGAGCTGGTGAGCGCGGATCCCTGGACCCTGGCGCTGAGCGAGGATTCGGCCTCCGATGGTCCCCGCATCCTCAGCCTTGAGGCGTGGCTGCAGCGACAGCCTGAGGCGGTGCTCAGCGGCCTGGGGCCCAGCGCCGACGGAGTTTGTCTGCAACCTGATGACGAGGCCGAGCAGCTGCAGCCCTATCTCGCGGTACTGCCGTTGATTGCGGTGCTGTTCCCCAGTTTTCGCGATGGCCGCGGCTACAGCCAGGCGTATCTTTTGCGCACGCGCATCGGCTGGACTGGCGAGCTGCGTGCGGTTGGCGATGTGCTGCGCGATCAGCTCAGCCACATGCGCCAGTGCGGCTTTGATGCTTTTGCCGTGCGCGAGGACAAGTCGGCCGAGGATGCACTGAAGGGGCTGAACGGCATGAGCGTGCTCTATGGGCGTTCGGCGATCGAGCCTCGGCCGCTGTTTCGTCGGCGGGCCAGCGAGTGCTGAAGGGGCTGCTCCTGCGAGTGGTGATGCTGACCGGTGTGCTGGGTACCGTGATGCTGCCGCCGCTGCTGAGGCTTACCGGGGTAGTTCAACCCGCGGCGCGAGGCATGGCCTACGGCATGAATGCCTATGCGGTGGGCACGGCGCGGGCGCTGGAATAAGGGGATGAATGTGCCGCCTTTGCGGCGCTGGCGATGGGCATTGGGCGTGCTGACGGCCCTGTTGCTGCCCGCCGCCGTGCTTGGCTGGCGCTGGTTGGGCGCATTGGTCTGAATCGTCTAGGCTCACAGGAGTGTCCTGATCAATCCACGGAGGCGTAGGCGATGGGAATTGCGAACCATGAGCTGCACGGGGAGTTTCCGCAGTACAGCGATCTGATCGATCAACTGGCCGAGGCCGATACCCACTTCAAACAGCTGCTGCAGGAATACGCCAGCCTGGATCGGGAAATCATGCGGCTGGAAAAGCGCGAGTCCCCGGTGGAGGACACCACCTTTCATCAAATGAAAAAGCAGCGCGCCCACCTCAAGGATCAGCTCTACAGCGTATTGTTGAAGGCCGCGCAGGGCTGACACTGCTGTGGCTTCGCCGGGTGCATCAGGTGCCCGGCAATTCTTCTGGCCGGAGGTCGAATACCAGCACCTCGGCGTCATTGCCCTGATCGATATCCAACTGCTGAACGCCGCGGAGCGCGAGCCCATCGCCTGCTTCCAGCAGCTGCCCATTGATTCTTAGCTGCCCACGCGCCAGATGCACGTAGGCGTAGCGCTCGGCTGGCAGCTCCAGGCGGGCCTGCTCACCTCCGTCAAACAGGCCTGCGTAGACCCGGGTGTTCTGCTGGATCTGCAGACTACCGTTGGCGCCATCCGGACTCAGAATCAGACGCAGCGTGCCGCGCTTTTCTGCCTCACTGACGTTGCGCTGCTGGTAGCGCGGCGCCAGGCCGGTGCGCGCAGGCACGATCCAGATTTGCAGGAAGTGCACAGGGTCCCGCTTGCTGGCGTTGTATTCGCTGTGGGCTATGCCGGTGCCGGCACTCATCAGTTGCACGTCGCCCGGTCGGATCACCGAGCCGTTGTGCATGGTGTCTTGGTGTTCCAGCGCGCCGCCCAGCACGTAGGAAAAGATTTCCATGTCGCGGTGCGGGTGAGTGCCAAACCCAGCCCCCGGAGCGACCCGGTCATCGTTGATCACGCGCAGGTCGGAGAAGCCCATGTGGCGGGGATCGTAGTACGACGCGAAGGAAAAACTATGGCGCGAGCTGAGCCAGCCGTGTTCGGCAACGCCACGTTCGTTGGCGCGGCGCAGGGTGGTTTGCGATTTCATGATCTGCCCTCCATTACAGGGGTTTGATGGCGAGATCATACTGTCCATAATTGACCCGAATAAGCGGTTCAGTTGTGTTTGACTGTCAATCAGGGGTGGACAATGAGTCAGCTGGAAGACATGCAGATGTTTGCCTGTGTGATGGAGCAGGGCAGCTTTACCGCTGCGGCCGAGCGGTTGGGGCTGTCGAAGCAACTGGTCAGTCGGCGTGTGGCTGCACTGGAGGATCGGCTCGGCGTGCGCCTGCTTAATCGCTCGACCCGTAAACTCAGTGCAACGGCGCTCGGCCAGGCGTATCTGGAGCGGGTGCAGCGCATTCTGCAAGAGGTGGCCGAGGCCGAGCAGTTGGTTGGCACGTTGCGCAGCACCCCGCGCGGCGCGCTGCGACTCAGTGCGCCGGTATCGTTCGGCATTCAGCACTTGAGTCCTTTGCTGCCCGGCTTTCTGCTGCGCTACCCGGAAGTGGTTGTCGAGCTGGACCTGAGTGATCGTACGGTCGACCTGCTGGCCGACGGCTTCGACATGGCGGTGCGGATTGGCGAACTAGCCGACTCCAGCCTGATCGCCAGCCCGCTGATGCAGCTGGACATGGTGACCTGCGCCAGCCCGACCTATCTGGCAGCCCGCGGCGCGCCCCAGACGCCAGCCGAGTTGGCTGGTCATGACTGCGTGCTGTACGGTCACAGCGCAGCGGTGGAGTGGCCGTTCAGGGTAGGCGGTCGGCAGCAGCGCGTCGCGGTGAAGGGGCGCTACCGGGTCAACAACGGCGAACTGGTGCGTGATGCCGCCATTGCCGGGCTGGGCATTGCCCGGCTGCCGACCTTCATCGTCGAAGACGCGCTGGCCCGCGGTCAGCTGGTCGCCGTACTGGAAGCGTTCCAGCTGCCGAGCAACACCGCTTGGGCGGTCTACCCGCAGCACCGGCAGGCTTCTCTGCTGGTGCGCCTGTTGATTGATCATCTGCGCGAAGCGTTGTCCGCCGACGGTGCCGCTGGCGGCTGATGCGCTGCAGCAGTGCAGCTTTTGGGCGCTGACGTAATAGCCTTAGAGCGCTACAGGTGCCGTCTGCCGTGGCCTGTAGGCGAGCAGGTACTAGAGCAGACCAAACGGTACAAACCTTGCTGTGATCGAGGCTCGTCCACCTTGGTTACAGGAGCACCGCAATGAGCAAACCTCTGGTCCGCTGGGACCTAAACCCTCGCCGCACTGCGGTCATCGTCGTCGACATGCAGAAGGTGTTCTGCGAACAGGACGGTGCACTCTACGTGCCGAACACCGCGAAGATCATCCAACCGATTCAGGCGCTGGTTGATGCCGCCCGTAGCGTTGACGTGCCGGTGATTTACCTGCGCCACATCGTGCGCGGCGACGGCAGCGACACCGGCCGCATGCGTGATCTTTACCCCAACGTGGACGAGATTCTGGCCCGCAGCGAGCAGAATGTGGAGGTGCTTGATGCGCTGGCGCCGCAGCCGGGTGACGTGATCATCGACAAGCTGTTCTACAGCGGCTTCCACGGTACTGATCTGGATACCGTGCTGCGCGCCCGCGATGTGGACACCATCATTATCTGCGGCACGGTGACCAATGTCTGCTGCGAGACCACCATCCGCGATGGCGTACACCGCGAGTACAAGGTGATCGCCCTGAGCGACGCCAACGCGGCGATGGATTACCCGGACCTGGGCCTTGGCGCGATCAGCGCCGAGGAGATTCAGCGCATCTCGCTCAGCACCATTGCCTATGAGTTTGGTGAGGTGACTAGCACCCCGGATGTGATTGCGCGGCTGACGGCCGTTTAACAGACCATTGAAAAACTACCTGCGTTGCCATCGCAGTGTTAAAAACACGCTCGGGCGCGAGTCCGATCAAAATGCTCATTTACAACACGTAAACTGCGCTTTTTCGCCTGTTTTTGTCTTGCGCTGGCTGTCTCGGCTACGTTTTTCAACGGTCTGTCAAGCCGGTAGCCAGCGCATCAGCAGCGCGAAACTCAGATCGGCCAGCGGCGGGCGCGGAATGCGCACGCTGTGACCATTGCCGGGCGCGACCTCGATGGCGTTGCCATTGCGGTCCTGCAGGGCTTCGAGCACAAAGCTGTGGTTGCCCTGCGGGGTCATCAGTTCCAGCTGATCGCCAATGGCAAAGCGGTTCTTCACGTCGATCTCCAGCCAGTCGCTGCCTTCCCCGGTCAGCTCACCAACGAACTGGTGACGGCTCATGCGTGAGGCACCCTGCTCGTAGTTCTGGTACACGCCCGGTGGATGACGGCGGTAGAAGCCTTCTGTGTAGCCACGGTTGGCGAGGCTCTCCAGATCGTCCATTAAGCCGATGTTGAACGGGCGACCGGCCACCGCGTCGTCGATGGCCTGGCGGTAAACCTGCACCGTGCGGGCAACGTAGAAGTGCGACTTGGTGCGGCCTTCGATCTTCAGGGAATCGACACCCATTTGCACAAAGCGCTCGACGTGCTGCACTGCGCGCAGGTCTTTGGAATTCATGATGTAGGTGCCGTGCTCATCTTCTTCGATGGCCATCGGCTCATCCGGCTTGTCGTGCTGGGTGATGATCTGCACCGGCTGTGCGACTGGCTCGATATTGCCTTCGGCAGTTTCGACCGCGGGTTTTACGTCGTACTGCCAGCGGCAGGCATTGGTGCACGCACCCTGGTTGGCGTCGCGGTGGTTGAAATAGCCGGACAGCAGGCAGCGGCCTGAATAGGCGATGCACAGTGCGCCGTGCACAAACACTTCAAGGCCCACGTCCGGGCAGCGCTGACGGATTTCCTCGATTTCTTCCAGCGACAGCTCGCGCGACAGAATGATGCGTTCGAGCCCCAGCTGCTGCCAGAACTTCACCGTCGCCCAATTGACCGCGTTGGCCTGTACCGACAGGTGCACCGGCAGCTCGGGCCAACGCTCGCGTATCAGCATGATCAGCCCCGGGTCCGACATGATCAGCGCATCTGGCCCCATGGCGACCACCGGCTCAAGGTCGCGCAGATAGGTGGCGACCTTGCTGTTGTGCGCCGCGATATTACTGGCCAGGTAGAACCGCTTGCCGAGTGCGTGTGCTTCCCTGATGCCCTCGGCCATGACCTCCGGGTTGTGGAAGTCGTTCTCGCGCACGCGCAGACTGTAGCGCGGCTGCCCGGCGTACACCGCGTCGGCGCCATAGGCGAAGGCGTAGCGCATGGCCTTGAGGGTACCGGCCGGGGCCAGCAGTTCGGGAGCGTTAGGCATGATCAAGTACCGCATGGTCGACAGAAAGTCGGCGAGCTTAGCGGAGTCCCGGAGTGCAGTTATTGATCAGGATCAGTTGCTTTAGGCGGAGAGGTGAGGTCAGGGTACGCAGAGGCCGTTGTTGCGGCCTCTGCTTGGCTTTAGCCGGGTTGCTGCTGCGGCGGCGGCTCGAGGGGCTCGTCCGGGCTGGTATTGCGACGATTGTTAGACTTGTTATCTGCGTCAGACCAGCCTGCGCCAACGCCAAAGTCGAAACCGCCGTCGCCCAGGTTGTAGCCCAGATTGGCGTCGCCGTAATAGCCCTTGCCTAGATAGCCAACGCCAATGTTCGGCCGCAGACCGCTGCTGGAGAATACGTAATCGAGCCCCACAGCACCCACTACCGTATTGGCATCGTCATCCGAGAAGGCTTTGATGCCGACTGCCGGACCTTGCCCGAAGATGTAGCTGATGCCAACGCCGAAGCCAATGTCGCTGGCGCTGGCTGTGAGAGGCAGGGAGCCGAGAGTTGTTGCAAGAGCAGCGGCGCTGATCGTCGTCCGTAGGTATTTCATGCGTTCCTCCTTGGTTTTGCCCAACCAGTCTCATGGTTATAGATGGGGATGGCAAGTATTTGGCGATTTTTTGTCCTGGTTTGTGTTTTGCCTTTTTCATGACGCATTGCGCTGTTGGTTGCTAATGGCGCGATGGTTGACCCTGCCGCGTCGTTTCAATGGGTGTGTTTTTTGGACGCCGCTGCCCGGTGTAACGGCGCGCCGCCAAGGGGCTGAGAGGAGGGCGCAGTGCCTGGCAGTGCCAGTGCACAGCGAAGCAAGTAGTCGTTGAGCTTGGAGGCGGGGTTGCCTACTTGAGTGAGGGGCTACAACTGGCAGCCAGTGCTGCAAGGCCCTCCAGCGTGCGATCGACAAAGCGTTCGTCACTACTCTCAGCGGCGCCGGGCAGCAACCCGTGAATAACCAGCGAGGTCAGCCCGTGGGTGTATGACCAAGCAGCGACCGAGGCCTTGCGCACGTCGGAGCTGTCGAGTTCCTGTCCGAGCGTATCGGCCACCATGCGCTTGAGCTCACCAAAGGCGGCCAGCCGCTCGCGTTGCAGTGCCGGAATCATGGTCTCCTCGGTGAACTCAGGGCCAAACATCAATTGGTAGAGCGCCGGGTTACTGCGGGCAAAATGCAGATAGGCGAGGCTGCCAGCGCGCAGCTTATCCAACCCGGAACCGTTGCTGTAGGCCTGCTGCAGTGCGCGCGCCAGTTCTGAAAAACCTTGTGCCGCGAGCTGGCCGACCAGTTCGTTGCGGTTCTGAAAATGGTGATAGGCCGCTGTGGCGCTGACGCCCACTCGCTCGGATACCGCGCGCAATGACAGTTTGGTCGGCCCCACCTCCTCAAGCAGCGTACGTGCCGCTGCCAGCAGTTGCGGAGCTAAATTGCCGACGTGGTAGGTATCGCGTGCGCGTTTTGCGGGCTTTGCCATGTTTGTGGACGGCCAGTTGGGATAAGGCCCGAAATCTTAGCATGGGAAAATATCTTGACGTTGTTAAGATTAGCTCGTAATTTGTGCGCTCGGACCTGGTGCTGCATGCCTCGGTCCATTTTTTATGAGTTTATCTTAACGCTGATAAGTTTGAGGTGACAGATGACCCATTACGACGCCGTGGTGATTGGCGCAGGCAATGCGGGCTTGACTGCGGCGACGGCATTGCAGCGCGGCGGCGCACGCACTTTGCTGGTTGAGCGGCACAACATTCCCGGCGGCTGCGCGACTTCGTTCGTGCGTGGCGATTTCGAGTTTGAAGTGGCGTTGCACCAGCTGAGCGGGCTGGGCACCGAGGAGAAGCCGTTTGTTATGCGCAAGCTGTTTGCGCAGCTGGGCGTGCTGGACAAGGTGGAGTTTGTGCAGGAGCACGCTCTTTACCGGCTGGTGGTCCCCGGTGAGATCGATGTGTCACTGCCGGCCAGTTGGTCAGGTCTGCGCCGCACCTTGCTGGAGATGTTTCCGGAGGAGGCCGACGCTATTGATCGTTTCCTCCAGGTTTGCGAACAGCTGACCATGGAAACCTTCATGGCCTTGCCCCAGGCGCGCAGGAACGGCAGCGACGTCACCCTGCAGAAGACCTGCCCGCACTTCGTGCGCTATGGCTTTCGGTCTGCGCAGGATGTGCTGGACGAGTTTTTCGTGTCCGAGCGGCTGAAAAGCGTTCTGGCAACCTACTGGCTATACCTTGGCGTGCCGCCAAGCATGCTGCCGTTTCCTGACCTGGCGACCATGTTGTACGCCTATGCGGCCTTCAAGCCCTGGCATATCAAGGGCGGCTCGCAGGCGATGTCCAATGCATTGGTTGAGTCGTTCCTTGAGGCGGGTGGTGAGGTGCGCTTCAACTGTGGAGTCGAACAGATTCTTACCCGCGACGGGCAGGTCAGCGGCGTGCGTCTGGAAGGTGGCGAGGAGGTTGGCTGTGCGGCGGTGGTCTCGAACGCCAGTCCGCTGATTACCTTCAATGAGCTGCTCGACCTTGAGCAGCCGCCACTGGCGATTCAGCAGGACTTCAAGTCGCGGCGGATGGGGACTTCGGCCTTCGTTATCTATCTCGGGCTGGACTGCACGCCGGAAGAGCTGGGTATCAGCGAGGCCTCCAGCTTTATCTACGAAAGCCTCGACGAGGAGCAGATCTATCAGCGCATGGGCACGCTGGATGCGCCGGTTGGCGGCATGCTGACCTGTTACAACTTCGAGGATCGTGACTTCGCGCCGCCGGGCAAGAGCCAGGTGGTGCTGGTGTGTCTGCAATACGCGGAACCCTGGCAGTCGGTTACCCCTGCGGACTACGCCCAGACCAAATACGCCTTTGCTGAAAAGTTGATTGCGCTGGTTGAACGGGTTTTCCCGGGGTTGCGCGCGCACATCGAAGAGATGGAAGTGGCAACGCCGCTGACCATGATGCGCTACCTCAATACCCCCGGCGGGGCCATTTACGGATTCCAGCAAAGCGCGGAAGACTCGGCGCTGCTGCGTGATCGACTGGATGGTGTGCCCGGCCTCTATATGGCGGGTTCGTGGACATCAATGGGCGGTTTCCAGCCGACTTACATGGCCGGTGAATCGACCGCCAGAGCAGTGTTGAAGCAGTTGAAAGAACAGGAGAGCGCGTATGTCTGAGCAGAACATACTGGATCTGGTGGCCGGTTACACGGAGGTGCGGGCTCGTAAGGAAGAACGCGAGCGCACGGGCAGTGATTTTCAGGAGCAGCGCGGCGCTGTTGCGGCTACCGTGGTGCAGCTGCACCCAAAGCGCCTTGCGCTGGAAGTGGTCGAGATCATTGACGAAACGCCCAGCACCCGCACTCTGCGTGTGCGCGCAGCTGACGGGCGTGATCTGCCGCCTTTTCAGGCCGGTCAATACGTCAACGTCTTTACCGACATTGATGGTGTCAGCACGGCAAGACCGTACGCCATGTCCTCTTCACCGGCTCGTCGCGATCATTACGACCTGACCGTCAAGCGCGCCCCCGGCGGTTTTGTTTCGCCCTACCTGATTGATCGGGTTGAGGTCGGTCAGATACTGCAGAGCTCTGGGCCGATGGGCACCTTTCACCATAACCCGGTCTTCCATGGCGACGATCTGGTGTTTCTGGCGGGAGGCTCGGGCGGTGCACCTGCGCGGGCGATTTTGCTCGACATCCTCGACCGTGGCATGCCGATTCGCTTCCATCTGATCTACGTGAATAGCCACACCGATGATGTGATCTTCGCCGATGAGTTTCGCGAACTGGCGCGGCGTCACGCCAATTTCACTCTTAGCGAGGTGATCACTCGCCCGGCAGCGGATTATCAGGGGCTCACTGGGCGGCCGAGCGCTGCCATGCTGGCGCCGTTGCTGGGGGAGCTGGCGGACAAGATGTTCTACATATGCGGCCCGACGCCGTTCAACGAAAGCTGTGTCTCGCTGCTTGCGGAACTGGGTGTCAAGCGTCGTCGCATCCGGGTGGAAGCCAACGGCGCCCCCAAGTCGCCCGATACGCTGCCGGACTGGCCGCAGGGTGTCAGCATGGATGACGAGGTAACCGTTACGGTGCGGGGCCGCGGCAGTTATCGCGCGCGGGGCGGCGAACCCCTGCTGAACAGCCTGGAGCGCAACGGTTTTGGTGCAGAGAACGCCTGCCGCTCCGGCGAGTGCAGCCTGTGCCGGATCAAGCTGGTGTCTGGCAGGGTGTTCAACCCGCCGGAAGCGCATTTGCGTAAATCTGACCGTGATTTTGGCTGGATCTACAGCTGTGTAGCTTTCCCGCTGGGTGACATCGAGATTCAGCTCTGACGCAACGGATGATAACAACAAGGAACCCGACCATGACTATTTCCCGACTGTGGGAACAGCAGTACCCGTCGCACCTGCGCGATTACCGATTGCCGGATCAGGCGTTGAGTGCTGGCGTTGCCGAGCTCAGCGAGCAGCTTGCCGAACGCTACGGCGATAGCCCGGCGTTTACTGTGGTGTTGCCCAACGGCCTGACTGCCGATCTGTCATTTCGGCAGGTACATGAGCTGTCGGACCAGTTTGCTGCCTGGCTGATCCATGCGCAGAAGATGCAGGTGGGTGAGGTGGTTGCGATTCAGCTGCCGAACAGTCTGCATTATCCGGTCGCGGTGCTGGGCGCCTGGAAGGCCGGGCTGATCGTGACCAACGTGAACCCGTTGTACACCGAGCGGGAGGTGCGTAACCAACTGGCTGACAGCGGCGCGCGGTTGCTCATCGCCTGCGATCTGTTCGTAGAGCGCGCGGTGCCGGTGGCGAAGGAGCTGGGCGTGCCACTGCTGACGACCAGCCTTGGCGACTTCTTTGCGCCGGAGATCGGGCGGGCAATTGCCGCGCAGGCGGGGGTGGATGCCAACGGGTTGCCTTGTTTTGTCGATGCGCTGGCAGTTGGGGCGCGTTCAGCGCCGACTGCCTATCGCGCCAACCCGGTTGCGCTTTATCAATACACCGGTGGCACCACCGGGCGCAGCAAGGGCGCGGTGCTGACCCACGCCAATCTGCTGGCGGTGTTGCAGATGGCCGAGGACTACATCACAGGGTTCGGCATGCAGTTCGAGCCGGGTGATGTGATTCTGACCGTGCCGCCGCTGTATCACATCTTCGCCTTCAACTTTAACTTCCTGCTGCTCTATCGCAGCGGCGGACGCAATCTGTTGGTGCCCAACCCGCGCCCGCTGAGCAATCTGCAGCCCGCGTTCGAGCAGTTCCCTGTGCGCTGGATGACCGGCGTCGACACGCTGTTCGCAGGCTTGCTGGCTGAGCCCTGGTTGCAGGCCAATCCGCCGCAGCTCAAGGCTGCGGTATCCGGCGGCACCGCGTTGCGCCCCGCCACCGGCGAGCGTTGGCGCGCGCTGGCCGGCCAGATACTGGAGGGCTACGGGCTGACCGAGAGCAGCTGTTTTGTTGCCTTTAATCCGCCGGGCGAGCATTGCCGCCCCGGTACGGTGGGGCTGCCGCTGCCCGGTTGCGATGTGTTGATCTGTGACGCCGATGGCAATGGGTGTGCGCCGGGTGAACCGGGCGAGCTGCTGATTCGTGGCCCCCACGTGGTGGGCAGCTACTTGAATCGGCCAGATGAAAACAGTGAAGCGTTCTGTGATGGCTGGTTCAACACCGGCGACATCGCCGTGATGGATGAGCAGGGCTATCTGCGCATTGTCGATCGCAAGAAAGACCTGATTCTGGTGTCGGGCTTCAACGTCTACCCGAATGAGGTGGAAGACGTGCTGGCCGAGCATCCGGATGTGGCCGAGGTCGCGGTGGTGGGTGTGCCGGATGACAGCACCGGCGAGGCCATTCGCGCGTTCGTTGCCCTGCGCAGCGCGGGCGTCTCGGCCGAGCAACTGATCCTGCACTGCCGCGAGCGCCTGACCGCCTACAAGGTGCCGCGGCAGATTCTGTTCCGCGAGCAACTGCCCAAGTCACCCGTTGGCAAGATACTGCGTGCCGAGTTGCGCGCCGAACAATGACGGCCGTTCTGGCCACTTACAAGAAGGAAAACACCATGTCAGATCTGCAACTTCAACCGGCCGCCGCCGCTACGCTTGAGCAGTGGCACCAGATGGTCGAACGCAAGGACCTGGGCGAGTTGATCAGCCTGCTGGACGCCAACGCGGTGTTTCGCTCGCCGATGGCGCACTCGCCGTACCCGGGCGCCGAGGTGGTCTCGACCATTCTCAATACCGTTCTCCAGGTGTTCGAGAATTTTACTTATCACCGCCAGCTGGCGACCGGCGACGGCCTCAACGTGGTGCTGGAGTTTAGTGCTGAAGTGCATGGCCGTCAGCTCAAGGGTATCGACATGATTCGCTTCAATGAGGCGGGCAAGATCGTCGAATTTGAAGTCATGGTACGGCCGATGAGCGGCCTGCAGGCGCTGGGTCAGGAGATGGGTAGTCGCCTGGCCAGCTATCTCGCGGCCGCCAAGGCGCAAGCCTGAAACAGCGGGGCCGTGCGGCCCCGTTGTCAGTAGTGATACCAGCGCAGCTGCAGGGCGAACTCGGTCTGCGGTGCGCTGAACTGGCTGAACTCACGCGCGGCCAGCAGACGCAGCCCCAGGTTGCGGCTCAGCTCCCATTGCTGGGCCAGCTCGAGACTGCGGCGCACTTCGCCGTTATCGAAGTAGTCGCCGCGACCCTCCAGCAGCAGGTTGCCGAGCGGGTTGCGCCACAGCAGGCCAGCATTGAAACCGGCGGCAGCACTGAGCGGCGCGTCGAAGTCGCGGTGGTGTTCCAGTCGCAGGGTCGCCATGCTGTAGCCCAGCACCTCATCCCACGGCTGCCAGGCAAAACCGCCGCCCCCGTTGAGGTGCGGCACCAGCCGGCGCTGGCCGTCTTCTCCTGCGACCCGTTCCCAGCCGGCCGCGACCTGCCACGACCAAGGTTTGAGCAGGGCGCTGCGCGGTGTCAGCGAGCGGATGTTGACCAGCTTGAATTGTTCCAATTGCCAGTGATTGCCTTCGTACTGGCGCAAATTCAGCTCGCCAATTTCGATCTGTGCGCCAAGCGGGAAGCCGTCCAGATTGTCGGCCAGATCGTGGTAGGCCATGCGCAGGCCGTATTCGGCAAAGGCACGACCCTCGCGGCTGCCGGCAGCAAGCTGCCAAGTGCGCGACTCGTGACCGAACTCGGGATAGGTCGGTGTCTCGATGGTCAGCGCGGGCGGCGGGTTGCGGTTGATGGCTTGCAGCAGGGCGTAGCTGTTGGCCGCGTTGCTCGAATCACGCTCCTTGCCGCTAGCCTCGTAGCGGGCGAGCCGATACGCCGCTTCCTGAATCAGCGCCTGACGCTCACGGGGCAATGCGGTGAAGGCTTCGTCTTGCAGCTGTGCGCTGTCGCCAGCCAGCTTGATCACCCATTGGGCTTCGTCATCTGTCAGCGGCGCGGCACGTGCGAGCAGTTCCCGTTCACGGGAGGGGCGGTAATTTACCTCGGTGATCAGACCTGCCTCGCGTACGGCGCGCACCGTGTCTGCGGGGATGGCAGTCAGCGGGAACTGGTCGGTTAAGCGCAGCGATGGACGGGCGACTTCCAGCAGCTCAAGCAGCCGGAAGGAGCAGTTTTCGTCGAAGAAGTAGTAGTCGAAACGGACCTGCCGCAGCTCCCAGACGTGCTCGACCATGCGCGCGGTTTCCTCCGGAGTCAGGTCGAGCTGATATTCCCAGAGGTCGCGATTTTCCAGCCGGCTGTACTCGCCGATCTTGTCGCGATAGGGCAGCAGCGAGAATTGACCGGGGTAGCCGCCGGCCAGCCCTTTCCAAGCGTAGAGTACGCCGTTGTCCATGTTCTCGACCATGGCGCCAAAGTTGAGCGCGTAGGTCAGCAGGCTGGTACCGCTTGCAGCGGTTTCTGGCGAGTCGATCCGCAGCAGGGTGTGGCCGAACATCGACGAGGGGCTGTTCAGATAGGCGTCGGGGAAAACCAGCACGGTCGAGTGGGGAGCGATGTCCTCATACCACTCGTTGTATTCGCTGCAGTTGGGTGTCGGCAGGCTCTGAAGATTAAGCTGCTCGCGCAGCCAGCGGGTGCGCGAAGGGTAGCGGCATTGGGCATGTTCGTTGCCCAGGGCCGCATCGGCATACAGGCCGTCCAGGGTCGCGCTCAGCTCGGCGGCCGGAGATTCGGCGCCGTCGCTGGCGATAAAAAAGGTGTCGTCGTCGACGTAGCTGCGCCAGCCACCAAAGCGGGCAGGCTGGTAGTGACCCAGTGTCAGCCAGAAGCGATCACTGGCCAGGGCTTCGAGTTGTTCTTGAGGAATCTGCGGTTTGGCCTGCGCCTGCAGGCAGAGGCTGCCGAGCAGCAGCGGAACCAGGCGTCTGAGCATGGGGGCTCTCATCAGGAGGAGTTAGCAGTACACATACAAAAACAGAAGGCCGGGCTTGCGCGCCGGCCTTCTGTTGGGTATTGCTACGATCAGGCCTGCTCGGCGTACTTGGCCAGAACGGCGTCCTGACGCATCACGCTCAGGGTGGCGGCGTGAACCTGCTCGGCGGTGACGTCAGCGCTCGGGAAGATCTCGCTGAAGTGGGCGTGGGTGACCGCAGCGAAGTGGTCACGGTCTTCCGGCTGAATGCCCAGAACGACGGCGTAGGTGGTCAGGGCTTCGCCTTCACCGCGTGCGACGTCTTCGGACAGCTCGTTCATGATCGCGCCCAGAACCAGCATCGGCTTGCCGTTGTAGGCCAGGCGACCGCTGGTATCACAGCCGTTGGTACCGGAGGTCATACCGAAGGTGGCGTTACCGGAGGTGCCGTTGGTGATGGAGGCAACCAGGTGGGATGGCAGGCCGCTGTGGCCTTCGAACAGCATGTTACCCCAGCCGCAACCGGGGCCGCCCGGTGCAACTGCAAACGCGTTGAAAGAGGCGGCGGCGAACAGCGTACCGATGAGAATCCGTTTCATATCTCAGTTTTCCGTGTTGTGGGTGATGTCTGGAATCTAGCAGCGGGTTTTCAGTGTTGCAATGTTGTGGCCGTTTTGAGGCGTTTTAATGACGACCGGTTGGCTGTTTTCGCTCTAGATCGGGGTTTATGGGGCTTTTTATGGGTAGAAGGGAGTGGCTTATATCGATAAATGATTGTCGTTATATGCCAAGCCTTGGTGCTGGGGTTCATGCCACGATGGGAGCCTACAAAAACGATAAATAATGTGAGGTAACTGCCATGACGCGCTTCGGCTGCTGTCTGGGTGCCCAACATGAGTTGCTCGAAGCTGCCGCGCTGCGCGGAGCTGTGCTGACGCCTTCCCCCTAGTTGTTCCCGTCCCCAAATCCGAACTGCGCTGTGCAGGCGCTTATTTTCAGTGAGGTTGCCATGAACGCCCAAGTTGAGATTCCAACCGAGTTTGTCCGTTGTCTTGAGGTCCAGCGTGCCCATTTCGAGGCCAATCGCTATCCCGATTACGCCCAACGTGTCGCTGATCTGAAAACACTGGTGCGTATGGTTGCCGACAACCGCGATGCGCTGATCGAGGCGGTCAACCAGGACTACGGCTGCCGCGCACGGTTTGAAACCTCCTTCGCCGAAATCGCGGTGACCCTGGATGGTCTGCAGGACAACATCAAGAAGCTGAAGAAGTGGATGAAGCCGCAGAAGCGTCACACCGACCCGATGCAGATGCCGCTGGCCAAGGCCCGTCTGATTCCGCAGCCGATCGGTGTGGTTGGCGTGGTGGTGCCGTGGAACTTCCCGATCGCGATGGCGATGCACCCGCTGACCTGTATCTTCGCCGCCGGTAACAGCGCGATGATCAAAATGTCGGAGAACTCCAACAACCTCGCGCGCCTGCTGCGTGAGCTGACGCCGCGTTACTTCCCCGAGGGCAAGCTGGCGTTCTTCGAAGACGGCGGCGGACGTGGCCCGCAGTTCACCGCACTGCCGTTCGACCACATCTTCTTCACTGGCTCGCCGGCGACCGGCAAAGCCGTCATGGCCAACGCCGCGCGTAACCTGACTCCGGTCACCCTGGAGCTGGGCGGCAAGTCACCGGCCGTGGTGGCGCCGGACTTCGCAATCGAAACCGCAGCTCAGCGCATCCTCTGGGCCAAGATGTTCAACGCCGGTCAGATCTGCACTAACGTCGACTACCTGTTCCTGCCTGAAGACAAGGTTTCGGCCTTCGTTGAAGCAGCCAAGGGTTACGCGGCCAAGCACTACCCCGACATCAACAGCGGCGACTACACCGCAGTGATCGACCAGCGCTCCTACGACCGTCTGCAGGCCACTCTGGCCGATGCCGAGAGCAAGGGTGCGACCATCGTCAACCTGATGCCTGATCAGCAGCCCGATGCCAGCCGCCGGATCATGGCGCCGCATATCGTGCTCAACCCGACCGATGACATGGACGTGATGCAGCGCGAGATCTTCGGCCCGATCCTGCCGATCAAGACCTACAGCAGCCGCGAGGAAGTGGCCCGTTACATCAACGACCACCCGCGCCCGCTGGCGTTCTACGCCTACACCAACGACCGCAAGCTGGCCGACTGGTACATCTACAACACCATGTCCGGTGGCGTGACCATCAACGACAGCCTGCTGCACGTCAGCGTGCACAGCCTGCCGTTCGGCGGTGTCGGCAACAGCGGCATGGGCCACTACCATGGCTACGAAGGCTTCCTGACCTTCTCGAAGATGCGTCCGGTGCTTTACCAGGGCCCAGTTCGCGGCATCAACATGCTGTTGCCGCCCTACGGCCCGCGCGCCCAGCGCATGCTCAACATGATGATCAAGATGAAGAGCTGACGCCTCGCGGTAAGGCAAAACGGCGAGGGTTGCGCAGGCAGCCATCGCCGTTTTTGTTTGGGCTTCGACCAAGTTCAGCCGGCGCGTTGATAGGCGCATGGTCAGCAGTCAGGCCTGCTAGTCCATATGAGTTATAGGTGGCTGCACTGGCAGGTCGTACCCTTTCCCGGAACGAACACGGGAGAGGGTATATGGGCGCGCGAACCCGTTTCAGCGCTTGCTTGGTTGTTGCTCTTTGCTCAACGGCTGGCCTGGTGTCTGTGGCCGCGGACAACACCGTAATGCGTCTTACCGCACACTACTGGCATGCGGCGCGGGCCATTTCCGTTTATGGCGAAGCAGGCTTCATCTACGCAGACATGAAGTTTCACCCCGACGGCGTATGGACCCAGTTTTATCGCAGCTATGTGCCTAGCCTGCACGGTTGCGACAAGGTCGGCGATGACGTAGTCAGCGTCGGCCGCTGGCGGCTTGAGGGGGACCAGATTCTGATCACCGGCAGCCATCGCAGCGGCGCAAACTGGAAAACCTCCGCCATACTGCGTCTGCAGGGTGGCTATCTTGAGTTGGTCGACGGCCAGGCGCGGTTCGAGGCGGCCAGTTCAGTCGCGGGTGGTTATGGTTGCCAGAGTCACAATCAACGGGTGTTTGAAGCACAATCAGGGTTTAGGGTTTCACAGGAGTGACACACGCAGTGACAGCGGGAAAGATTGGATCGCGATAGTGCGCGCTGCTGATTGATGATCACGCCCTGTTTCGGGCTGGTTTGGCGATGTTGCTGGCGACTCACCCGTTGCTGGGCGAGTTGCTGCAGGCAGGCTCGATCGCCGAGGCCAGAGCTATTCAGCGAGAGGATCTGGCGTTGATCATTCTGGATGTGTGCCTACCGGGTCTAAATGGGCTGGAAGGCATCACCTTGCTGCGTCGGCAGTTTCCATCTGCGGCGATCTTGATTCTGTCAGGTAACGACGACTTCAGTTGGCGCAGTCAGGCGCGGGACAAGGGTGCCGATGGTTTCCTGAGCAAGGCGGCAGACGCGGATCAGATCGCAGCCGCAGTCAACACGCTGTTAAGCGGCGAGCAAAACTGGAACGACCCGGCTAATTCTGCAGGACCGCCGTCTGCCCCATCGCTGACGGCGCGACAGGTGGAGGTGCTTTGCTTGCTCGCCGAGGGCAAGTCCAACAAGGCGATTGCTCGCGAGCTGGATATGGCGGAGAACACGGTGCGTGTTCACGTATCGGCGATCCTGGCGAGCCTTGGTGTAAGCAGTCGAACTGAAGCAGCTGTAGCCGCCCGCGTTAAGAGCATCATTCGCTAGTTGCCGATAACGACAATGGGTGGTTGTTGGAACCACTTGGTGTTGCTATTTGCTGCTGCGTAATGGCTATCTGCTGCTATATAGTCCTGACATCTGTGCGGTACTGAAAGCGCCGCGCATCATTAGGTCCTCGGGGGGGGGGCGGATGTCAGGAGTCAACGGAGTGATTGGGCGCGTGTTTCAGCCCTGGCGTTTGCCGGAGGCACGCCTATTTAAAGAACAGGCCAAGCTGATTACTTCTCATCTGCTGGGCATCGGAATTCTCGGTGCCAGCATGCTGGGTCTGTTCTGTGCACTGACGCTGTACTGGTTGTTTGACGACCAGACTGGTTTTTACTGGCTGGCCAGCAGCTGGCTGCTGAACGCGGCGACATATGCTCTGCTGCGCAAGTGGGTGGATCGATCGATGAGCGCTGGCCAGCGCTTTCGGTTGCTGTTCGGGGTGTTTGCCAGCGCAGGTGCTGTTTGGGGTGTTCTGCCGCTGTTGATTCTCGATGCCAGTTCACCTATTCCGCTGTTGTTGATCATGGTCGTAATCATTACCCACGGGGCGGGCACTTTTGCCATCAACGCCTCAAGCATGCCGCTCTACTGCGCCTATATCTATCCGGCGGTCGCGCCCTTGATGGTTGCGTGCTTTTTCAGCTCAGATCCGCTGATGCTTGGCTTGGGTGGTTTGTGCTTCATCTACCTGCTGTGCATGACTATGTTTGCCAGTGGCGCACAACAGGCTGCGCGCCATAGTCTGCAGCTGCAGTTCACCAACCTGGAACTGGTTGAGCAACTGCGCAGTGAGTCCGAACAGCGTGAGTTGGCCCGAGCGGAAGCGGTAGCGGCCAATCGTGCCAAGTCCAGCTTCCTGGCTGCGGCCAGTCACGACTTGCGTCAGCCGCTGCACGCGCTGGGATTGTTTTTGGAGGCACTGGGACGCAGCGGGATCAATGGCCGTCAGCAGGAAATGCTCGATAACGCCGCCGCCGTATCGGCCTCCGCCCGGCATATGCTCAACACCCTGCTTGATTACTCGCGGTTGGAAGCCGGCGTGATCGAACCGACCCCGTGTGGCTTCCGGCTACAGACCCTGTTAAGCAAACTGGAGCGCGAATTCGGCCCGCAGGCGGATGCGCGCGGGCTGGTTTACCGTAGCCGCGACACAGCGCTTGCCGCCCACGCCGACCCGGCGCTGGTCGAGCTGATCTTGCGTAACCTCATTAGTAACGCACTGCGCTACACCGAGCAGGGTGGCGTGCTGGTGGCCTGCCGCCGGCGCGGAGCCAAGGCGCACATTGAGGTCTGGGATACCGGTACTGGCATCGCCGAAGGCAATCAGCAGGCGATCTTTCAGGAGTTCTTCCAGCTCGGTAACCCGGAGCGAGACCGGCGTAAGGGGCTCGGGCTGGGTTTGGCGATTGTTCAGGGGTTGTGCGAGACCCTTGGGGTCGAGCTTGAGCTCACGTCGGTACAGGGCCGGGGCTCGGTGTTTCGTTTGATCGTGCCAGTCGAACTCGGCGGAGTGGTGATGGATGAGGTCTCTCCCGCGCAGCCGCTATCGGGCTTTGATCGTCTCTCGGTACTGGTGGTCGATGACGACCCTGCGATACGTGAGGCCATGAGCGAGCTGCTGTCTTCCTGGGGCTGCGACTGTCAGGTGGCCGACTCCCCCGCAGCGGCACTTGAGATCTGTCGCGAGCTGCCGCAACTACTGATCGTCGATTACCGTCTGCGCGACGAGCAGACCGGCGCCGACGTCATGGCTGCTCTACGCGCGCGCTTTGGTCGCTTGCCGCCGACCTTTATCATTACTGGGGATACGGCGCCAGATCGCCTGCGTGACGCGCAGAACACCGGAGCGTTGCTGTTGCACAAGCCCGTTGATGCAGCGCGTTTGCATGAAGAGGTAAGCAGGGTGGTTGGCTGAAATCGGCGCGTTGCCGTGCTCAATGGGTGACGTGGCTGGCGCAGTCGAGTGGGCGGTCGCGCCACTGACGCCACGCCTGTTGCCAGCCGCGGGCATGGCTCACGTTCGGGAGCTTGACTGTCTCGATGCAGCTGGCTGCGCCGAGTCGGGATTGGTAGTAGTCCAGCACCTCGGTCGGAACCACGGTGTCAGCTTCGCCCACCAGATGGCGTTGAGGAACGCTCGCCAGATTGTGCTGCTGGTCCAACGGCTCCAGCGAACCGGTCAGCGGTGTGAGCTGCTTCAGCTGCGTCCAGTAACGTGGGCTGAGGTTGCCTGCCAGTGTCTGAACCTGTGTTACGTCCGCGCGACGGCTGGCTAGCAGCAGTGCCATGGTGGCGCCGCCCGAGTAACCGATCAGTTCAAATTCACGGTTGTGGTAACGCGCTTTCAGTTCGTTCAGCGCCTGATCCAGATTCTGGACAATAGTCTCGCTGTAACGGTGACTGGTCCACAGCTCGGTACCGCAGCGTGGGCCCTTGATGAACTGGCAGGGGCGGGCCAGATACAGGCTGGGCGTCGGATCGCTGAAGGCGAGTTCTGCGACTAGCAAGTGCCGTGGGCTGGGATTACTGCTCGGCTGCGTGGGGGTGGCCCAAGCGCGGCCATCGCCCTCGATATACACGCGCAGACGTGGGGCGGCGACGGTATTGCCAGGGCCGACAAAGGCCAATGGCAGGGGCGTATCGGACAACACCTCAGCGCGCCGGTCATGTTGACCGGCGAGGTCCTGCAAGCGAGAAAAGTGGGACTGGCAGGCGCACAGCAGGGCGGCGAGCAGCAGCACGCCTCCCTTCGCTGCGCCCGCCAGCGACCTCATCAGAAGTCGTACCGCACCTTGGCCTGGAAGGTATCTGCGTTGAAGTCTTCCTTGCTGGTGTAGTCGTAGCTCAGGCCGAGGGTCAGAGCATCCAGTTTGTAGTCAACGCCAACACCGGCCTCGTAGCGGGTGCGTGCAGGGCTTGCGCCAGTTGCCGCAAAGGATGAGCCGCCGAACACGAAGTTGGCGGTGGTGTCGATGCGGTCGGCAGCAAAGTCGTGGTAGGCCATTACGCGAGCTTCCGGCTCGAGGGTGCCGTTGCCCAGTGCGGTGCTGCCAGCCAGGCGCAGACCGGCGCCGAGTTCGGCGATTTCGAAGCGTTGGCTGTTGACTTGCAGCGCGGCCACTGAGCCTTTTTCGCGGAAGCCATCGATATCGATGCGGCCATAACGGGCAGCCGCGCGCGGCTCCAGCAGCAGGCCGTTGTCCAACTGCAGGCCGTAACCGGCAAGCACATTCAGGCCGAGCAGTTTGCTGTCGTAATCAGCTTTGGCTGTGGTGCCGGCGATGTGACGCTCGCTGTCGTTGTGGTTGAGGCCGAGGGTCAGGCTGGAGTCGACAAACCAGGCGCCTTGCTCATAACCGCTGTAGAGGGAGATGGCGTGACCGTCGATATCGGTCTGGTTGCCGCTGTCGCTGCTGATGTCGGTGTTCTGGTAGCTGTACGCCAGGCCGAGGGTCAGTTGGTCGTTCAGCTTGCCGTCGACGCCAATAGCCAGGCCACTGGTATCGGCATTGAAGCCTTCAACGTTGTCGCGCTCATCCTGGTCGGCGTCGCTGTCCAGTACCTTCAGCCAGAGGCCACGTTCAGCGAAGGTGTCGCCAGCAGAGGCGCCGCGCAGGCCTTGGGTACGCTGACCAGCATTCAGCGCTGCCTGATGATGCAGGTTGTTGGCTGCGTGCAGCACGCCGCCGTTGACCTGCGGTACCAGCTCTTCAACGGTGCGGCGCACCTGCTCGCTGTCACCTGCCAGAGCATTGAGCACCGGGTCGTTGCCAAAGTGCGAGGCTAAGCCCGAGAGCATAGGCAGGATGGTGCTACCGGCGCGTTGGCCGTTCGGGGTGTTGCCGGCGAATTCATAGCTGTCGAGGGTGGTGACGGTGGCGTACAGGCGGTTGTTATCGGTCCAGTAATCATCTACCTGCAGCAGTGCCGAGTTGCGGGTTACGACAGACAGGCCGTTGTTGATGATGCCTTCTCCGGCCAGCAGCGTGTAGGTACTCTGGTCCGCTGCAAAATCGGAGCCACGGACCTTGAGGCCAACCTCTGAGCCCGAGGCGAAGCTTGCAGTATCGATCTGGCTGACGATGGCGAAGCTTGGGTTGTCGCTCTTCAGTGGCGTGGCGCTGCTGAGGTAGAGGTCCAGACTCCCGTTGGCGGCAACGGTCAGACTGCCAAAGTGACTAACTTGATCTTGCTCAAATGTAAGGCTGGCGCCGCCGGCAACCTCAATACTGCCGTAGCTGTAGCGGGTGTCGTAAACCACATCACCGGTGATGCTGATGGCATTCACGCCACGCATGCCTCCACGAATCAGGCCGCCGCTCCAGTTCAACGTCACGTTGTCGCCAGCGTTTTGGGCGTTGATCGCATAGCTGGAGGCCGAGCGTCCGAGAATGTTGCCGCTGTTGTTGATGGTCATCGGTGTACCGATGTTGACATCGATAGCGTCGTTGCCAGCGATGGTGCCGCTGTTGTTTAGCGTGGTGACGTTGCCGCCCCAGATCATCAAGCCGATGCTGCCCCCGGAGATGGTGCCGCTATTGTTGAACTCCGTGATTGTTCCATTGGTATTGTTCACACCGTAAGAGGTGCCGGAAATGATATTGCGGTTGTCGAGCTCGGTGATGGTGCCGCTATTGATGATGCCCTGATTTCCAGAAATAGTGCCGCTGTTGGTCAATACTCCAATGAGCCCGCGGTCATTGAGCACGCCAGCAACGGAGTCGCCCGAGATGGTGCCACTGTTTTCGAGAGTGCCAATGCTTGCATCGAGGTTATAGTTTTTCAGACCGGTGGTGGCGCCCGAGATGTTGCCTTTATTGATCAGGGTGGTTATTTCCCCGTCATTCGCCACGCCATGGTTATTGCCAGAAATGCTGCCGGTGTTGAGTAGCGTGCCGATGCTTGAGTCGATGTTATACAGGCCCGCGGTAGCTAATCCGGTGACCGAGCCGTTGTTGTTGAGTGTGCTGACAGACGCTTCCTCGACATGCACGCCGAATACAGTTCCTTCAAGCGTGGTGCCCGACTCGATGTCGACGGTGTTGTACGTCTCGTCGTAGAGGTAACAGGCCGTGCTGTTGCCACTGCTTGGCGTGCAGGTGTAATCGATCGCAACGGGCAGTGCGTGAGCTGGAATGGTGGCGGCAATAGCCAGGGCGAGCAGGGAGTAGCGGGAAGCTGCGCGAGTCATCAGGCGTCCTTGTGAAATTGGAGGCGAAATACGAGTTTTTTTGATGGCAATAGGCCGCATATTGCCTGCATGAATTGTTGGCGGGCAAGCTAATAAAAAAGCAATTTATCAATGTTCAGCCGATGTTGATTTTTGTGCTCTTGTTGCCAGGTTTTTCGGCTGGACGGTGTTATTCGCCGCCTGTTGGTGATGGCCTGCTTGCTGCATCCCGCTTTGAGAGGGTGGCTTTCGCTTCAGGGCTGCTGAAATTTGGTGAGCTGCTAGCGTTAGTAAACCGGGGTTGATGCAGGAGAGCACGCTGATGACGGACAAGGTAAAGGTAACGCGGCACGGCGCGGTGCTGTGCATTGGCTTTAATCGGCCGGAAAAGCTGAACGCGATGGATATCGATCTGTACGTTCAGTTGGGCGAGGCCTACGGTCAGCTGGAGGCCGACAGCACACTGCGTTGCGGGGTGCTGTACGGTGAAGGAAAGCACTTCACCGCGGGGCTGGAGCTGGAAAAGTGGGCTGCGCAGTTTCGCACGGGTGGCTTCCCTGCGTTGCCAGCCGGTGCCTGCGACCCGTTCGGGCTGGACCCGCAACGGCGGCTGTCCAAGCCGCTGGTGGTAGCGGTGCAGGGCGTCTGCTTTACCGCGGGCATCGAGCTGATGCTGGCTGGTGACGTGCGGGTGGCTGCTGAGGATTGCCGCTTCGGCCAGATTGAGGTGACCCGCGGTCTGTATCCGGTCGGCGGCGCGACCATTCGTTTCATCCAGAATATCGGCTGGGGCAACTCGATGCGCTATCTGCTGACCGGAGACGAGTTTGGCGCGCAGGAGGCGCTGCGGCTGGGGCTGGTGCAGGAGGTCTGCTCGGTCGGTGAGCAGTTTGAGCTGGCGCTTGAGATTGCCCAGCGCATCGCGAAGCAGGCACCGCTGGCGGTGTTGCAGACGCTGGTCAGCGCCAGAGCCTCGCTGGGCGACAGCGGTCAGCAGGCGATGGATCGACTGATTCCCGATCTGCTGCCGATGCTGGACAGTGATGATTTTGCCGAAGGGGTCGCGTCCTTTCTGGAGCGGCGCGCGGCGGACTTCAAAGGGCGCTGACACGCTGCTGGAGAAAAGCCCCGGATCGAGGTAGGTGGTCCGGGGCTGTTTCACGTATGGCGGTTGTTACGTTGCCGTCTCTGCTTGCCCGCCATGTTTGCCAGGTGCTTTCCACGGGGCGTCGCCCCTGCACGCTGGTGTACCTGATTAACGTCGATCATTGGCGGATCACCTACCGCGTTACGCCTGACTCTCCGCCAGCGTGACCAAGTTTGTGTCGCAGCACCTGCGGCGCCTTGCCAAACCAGCGACGGCAGGCACGGGTCAGTGAGCTGGGATCGTTGTAGCCAAGCAGGAAGGCCACTTCGGTCAGCGGGATGTGGGTTTGGGCCAACAACTGTTCGGCCCGCGCACGGCGTAACTGATCGACGATGTTTTCGAAATGCAGACCAAGCGCTTTCAGGCGCCGCTGCAGCATATGCTGCGGCATGTGCATCTGCGCGGCGATGACCGGCAGGGTGCAGTTGCCGCTCGGCAGGTTGCGCTCTACTACGCCGCTGACCTGGCGGCCTAGATCCAGTGGGTAGCGTTGCATCAGGCGCCGTACCGAGCGCTCTGCTGCCTCCTGCAGCGCGGGGTTGGATGAGTCGACCGAGACCTGCAGCAACGCTGCCGGAAGGAGCAGTTGGTCGCACGCTTGACGCAGCGCGACCCGACAGCCGAGCAGGCGGCGGTAGCGGGCGGGTGGTAGGGGCGAGTCGTGCTGAAACTCCAGCCGCCAGTCTGCGCCGCTGCTGCGCGAGAGCAGCCGCAGGATGGTCAGCGCCACGCCAAACACCAGTTCGGTGAGGTGGCGGCGGGTTTCATCCTGCATCTCCAGATCGTGGTCCATGCGCACGATCGCAAGCTCGCCGTCACGGTCGATGTTGAGCGTCAGGCCCGGCGAGTGATAGGGCATGTAGCGGCTCAGGCGGTCCAGCGCCACGCCCACGTTACCCGCGTGCTGCACGACCTGGGCAATCGGACCAAGCATGGTGTGGTCCTGGCGGGCCGCCAGCAGCAAGCCGAAGTCGGGCTTACCCAGGGTTTTGGCTGCCTCGCCGATCAACTCTGCGAACACGCTCAAGGGCAGCGTGACAGCGTCGTCGTCGATCTGCTCCGGGGTCAGGCCATGGCGTGCCAGCAGCGCGCTGCCGTCACCGCCGAGTTGGGCGAGCAACGGCAGATAGCCGGTCAGGCTGCGTGCCCGTACGTATAAGTCAGCTTGCTTCATGGCGCCAGATTGTAACGAAAAGCCAAGTGGTTGTTATCAAATGCCAAGTGATTCAAGCCGATGGCGTGGCACCATGGCAACAAATGACAAGACACCAATGAGGTGATTTCAGATGATCAGCAGTTACTCGGACATCCTCGCTATCGAGCAGGCACCGGCCCCAAACGCCGACGTGAAGAGCACCTATGCCTTGTTGCAGCGCAGTGCCGAGCGCTTTGCCAACGAACCTGCCCTGAGTTTTTTCCTGACGGTTGACCAGCACCAGACCCCGCACCGCTGGACCTACGCGGAGCTGTTCGCTGACATTACCCGGGCCGCTAACCTGTTTCGTCGTCTCGGCGTACAGCGGGGCGATGTGGTTGCGCTGGTGCTGCCCAACCTGCCGGAGACGCATATCGCCATGTGGGGCGCAGAAACGGCAGGGATCGCCTTTGCAGTTAACAACCAGCTTGAAAGCGCGCAGATGGCCGAATTGCTGACCGCCGCCAAGACCCGCTGGGTGGTGACCGTTGGCGCCGAGCTGGATGCGCAGATCAACCAGCGCACGCTAGCTGCCTGTCGCGCGGTGCCCGATCTGCAGGGGATTTTGCAGATCAACGGCGCGCGTTACCTTGGCAACGAGCCGACCTCCTCAGCCGCCGATATCGGCGACTTCAGCCAGCTGCTTGCCGCCGAGTCCGGCGAGCGACTGCAGTTCGAACCGCCGACTGAAGACGATGTGGCGGCCTATTTTTGTACTGGAGGCACCACTGGTCTGCCGAAGATCGCCTTGCACAGCCAGCGCAACCAGGTGGCGTTTACTGGCCAGTTGGACGCGGTGGTCGGCGAGCCGGTGTTGCGCTGCGGTCGTACCGTTCTGACCGCGCTGCCGCTTTTTCATGTGAACGCGCTGCTGGCGACTGGTCTGTCGGTGCTGGCGGCGGGCGGTCATGTTCTGCTGGCGACACCCGCCGGTTATCGCTCGCCGGGCCTGATTCCGCGCTTCTGGGAAATTGTTCAGACCCACAAGATCAACAGCTACTCCGGTGTGCCGACGATCTTCGCTAGCCTGCTGCAGGTGCCTGTAGGGGACTGGGATACCAGCTCGTTGACCGTTGCCATCTGCGGTGCTGCGCCGATGCCGGCAGAGCTGATCCGCCGTTTCGAGCAGCAGACCGGGCAGCGCATTTTGGAGGGCTACGGCCTGACCGAAAGCACCTCTGCGTCTTCGGTAAACCCGGCCAATGCGGTGCCGATCGCTGGCGCTGTCGGCCTGCGTCTGCCTTGGCAGGATATGCGCGCGATGATCCTCGATGCCGACGGCAACTGGCTGCGTGATGCAGAGACCAATGAGGTCGGCTTGCTCTGTCTCACTGGCCTGAATGTGTTCATCGGCTATCTGGATGACGCGCATAACCGCAACGCCTGGTTCACCACGCCGGACGGCCGACGTTGGCTCAACACCGGCGACCTCGGACGCCAGGACGAACAGGGCTACTTCTGGTTGGCTGGGCGCAAGAAAGAACTGATCATCCGTGGCGGCCACAATATCGACCCGCGCAGCATCGAAGATGCGTTGGCCAGCCACCCCGCAGTGGCTATGTGCGCCGCGGTCGGGCGTCCGGATAGCTATGCGGGCGAACTACCAGTGGTCTACGTGCAACTGCGTCAGTGCAGTACTGCCACGGAGCAGGAACTGATGGCCCACGCCGAACAGGCCATCAGTGAACGGGCAGCGATCCCCAAGGCATTGACGCTGGTCGATGCGCTACCGCTGACAGCGGTGGGCAAGACCTTCAAGCCCGCACTGGTCATGCGTGAAATCGAGGGCGTCGTGCGCCGCGAGGCCGCAGCACTTGGCGTGGAGTTGGAGTCGCTGGACGTCGAACAATGCCCGCGCCGGGGGATGGTGGTTCACTATCGATGCCGCGGTGATAACGCGGCATTGGCCGAGGTGCTGGCGGGCTATGCGTTCCTAAGTCAGGCGTCCTGATACCCGCGCCCGGCGTTGGCCCCTGCCGGCACGGAGTGATTAACTCCCTGTCGGCATTGGGGGGGGCGAGCGTGAATGACCGGACCTCAGAGCCAAGTCCATGTCGCTGAGTTGGTAGGGCTTCGACTCACCTGGTTTCACGCGCAGCAACAGGCCATTGCCGTCCAGTTCAAGCCATTCGTTCACCAACGGCTGAAGGCCAGCGAGTACGTAAGCGACCATTGGCTGCGTCTAATCTCGCGGCACTTCATAGTTGTATCCCAGTGGTTCAAGTTTTCTCAATGGATACAATCAGGGATACACCAAGCGCAATGCTGTATGGATTTACTGGGGAACGTGTAGATACAAGAAAGCCCGCACGGGGCGGGCTTTCAGGGGGTGTTTTCAGTCATGTGGGTACATGTGAAAACTTGCATTTGGTGGAGCCGGGGGGATTTGAACCCCCGTCCGCCAGTCCGCCGCTATCGGTTCTACATGCTTAGCCATCTCTACTTAGTTAACTCCGCGCCGCCCGAGTGGCAGGGTGCTTGGAGCGAGCTGTATAAGTTTTAGCCGTTACGTCTACAGCAAACTTGGCGGCGATCCTGTTCTATCTGTCGGTCAACTTCGGGTTTACAGGCATCCCCTGGTGACCGCTAGCCGGCTTAAGCGGCTAGTGCGTAGTTGTCGTCGTTGGCAACTATAAGTTTGCAGCAGCGAATTTACGAGTTCTGCTACCAGCTCGGCATGCCCCTCAAGTTTTGTAACCGTCGTCGAATCCAAATCGGCCCCAAATCTTTCAGGTCTGTTACTGGGACGCGATTGTACGCGAAAGGTTCCCTCAGTAACAGCGCTCATGCACCGGGCAAAAAAATACCCTGACGAGTCAGGGTATAGGCGTTACATGCTTTAAACCATAAACCGGCTGGTGGAGCAGACCAGCCTGTCAAAGGTTATGACGGACCGGTTGCAGGAAAGTTCAGCGTGTTATGAAAAAAATTAGCGATGGTTCTCGCGCACAACGCGCTGCTTCTCGCGATCCCAGTCGCGCTCTTTCTCGGTCTGGCGTTTGTCGAAGTCCTTTTTGCCGCGTACCAGGGCGATTTCGCATTTGACCAGGTGGCCCTTCCAGTAGAGTGCGAGGGGTACGCAGGCGAAGCCTTTGGCTTGCACGCCGTTTACCAGCTTGTCGAGTTCGCGGGCATGGAGCAGGAGCTTGCGCGTCCGGGTCGGGTCGGCAATCACATGGGTGCTGGCGGTTTTCAGCGGCGTGATGTGCGCGCCGAGCAGGAAGGCTTCGTTGTTCTTCAGCAAGATATAGCTGTCGACCAGTTGCACTTTGCCTTCGCGCAGGCTCTTCACTTCCCAGCCGGACAGCGCGATGCCGGCCTCGAAGCGCTGCTCGATGAAGTAGTCGTGTTTGGCCTTTTTGTTCAGCGCGATGGTGCCGCTGTTGGCCGGGGATTTCTTTTGCTTGCTCATAGGCGCGCCAGTATACCTGTAGTTTTCTATAGTGTATCGACGGATTTGCAGGCTCTTGCGTTTGTTCGCCTCGGCGATTTGACCTTGTGGTGTCTGGTTAAAATCTGGACAATGCGTTCCTTTTTTTCGGGTACTCCGGGAATTTTCATGAGCAAAGACACTGTCTCCATCCACGGGATCTGGGCTAGCCGCTGGGTCTTCATTCTTGCGGCAACTGGATCTGCCGTAGGCCTCGGTAACATCTGGAAGTTCCCGTACATGACCGGGATGTATGGCGGCGGTGCGTTCGTGCTGGTCTACCTGATCTGTATCTGCCTCATCGGCCTGCCGGTCATGTTGGCGGAGACGTTACTCGGCCGGCGCGGTCGGCAGAGTCCGGTCAATACGCTGAAAACGCTGTCTCGTTACTCGCATGCGTCGTCGGCCTGGTCGTGGGCGGCGGTGATGGGGATGACCGGGGCGCTGCTGATTTTGTCGTTCTACAGTGTCGTTGCGGGCTGGGCGTTGGACTACATCATTGGCATGTTGCGCGGCGAATTTGCCGGTATTGATGGCGAGGGGGCAGGGCAGCGCTTCGGCAGCCTGGTCGGCGACCCCGTTCGCCTTACTATTTGGCACTCGTTTTTCATGTTGCTGACGGCCTGGGTAATCGCCCGTGGCGTGGTGGCAGGCCTTGAGCGCACGCTGCGTATTCTGATGCCGATGCTGTTTGTGCTGCTGTTGGCACTGCTGGGCTACAGCATGACGACCGGCCATTTCATGGAAGGTGTGAAATTCCTGTTTGAGTTTGATCTGGCCAAGGTTCCGGACGGCATTCTGGCGGCCATGGGGCATGCCTTCTTCACTCTGAGCGTTGGCGTCGGCTCGATCATGGTGTTCGGTGCCTATATGCCGCGTAAGGCGTCGATTGGTTCTACCGTGTTGACGGTGGGGCTGCTCGATACCGTTGTGGCGCTGACCGCCGGTATGGCGCTCTTCCCGGTCGTGTTCGCTGCCGGCCTGCAGCCCAACGAAGGGCCTGGCCTGATGTTCGTCACCCTGCCGATCGCCTTTGGCAATATTGCCGGCGGCAACTTGTTCGGTGTGGTGTTCTTTGTGCTGGTTACCGTGGCGGCCTGGAGTTCGGCGATTTCCATGCTGGAGCCGGCGGTGGCGTTCTGGGTTGAGCGCAGTGGTCGCAGCCGTGTGTGGATAACCTCGGTAATCGCTTTACTCTGCTGGGTTGTGGGGTTGGGCACGGTGTTGTCGTTCAACGTGCTGGCCGATGCCCGGTTCTTTGTGTCTGACGCTGACGGCTGGCACCTGTTCCGTTGGACCAGCGAAGGCGGCATGACCTTCTTCGACTCGATCGATTACCTGACTAGCCGCATCATGCTGCCGCTGGGTGGCTTGCTGTTTGTGTTGTTCGCTGGCTGGGTGCTTGATCGCGAGGTATTCCGTGACGAATTGGCGCTTAAACATCGTCGCCTGTTCCCGCTTATCTATTCGCTGTTACGCTATGTGGCCCCGGCGGGGATTTTGATCATTCTCGTCACCGAACTGACCAAGTGAAGATTGCATGACCCACATTCAGCGCTCGGCTCTGCTGCCCTATCCTGCGAGCCATCTGTACAACCTGGTTAACCGGGTGGAACGCTACCCGGAATTTTTGCCCTGGTGCTCCGGTGCTACCGTCCTGAGTGAAACGGATACCGAGATGTGTGCCCGTCTGGATATTGCCAAGGCTGGGATGAGTCAGGGTTTTACTACCCGTAATGAGCTGGTGCCGGGTGAACGCATCACGCTGCGTTTGGTTGACGGGCCGTTTAGTGATTTTCGTGGTGCTTGGGAGTTCAAGGCGCTTGGCGATACCGCCTGCAAGATCACGCTTGATCTGCACTTCGAGTATGCCGGTGCGTTGGTGAAGGCGACGTTGGGGCCGCTGTTCAATCAGGCGGCGAACGCGATGGTGGACGCATTCTGTCAGCGAGCCAAGGAGACCTGGGGTGGCTGAAAAGACAATGGTGGTGGAGGTAGCCTACGCCCTCCCACATAAGCAGAAGATCGTGACCCTGAACGTGCCGGAAGGCACCAGCATGCTCGATGCGGTGCGTCAGTCAGGCATGGATCAGCACTTTCCCGAATTGGATTTGAGTAATGTGCCGGTGGGGATTTTCGGCAAGGCTGTGCCAAAGCCTGAGGACAGAGTGTTGCAGCCGGGGGAGAGGGTGGAAATCTACCGGCCGCTGATTGCTGATCCGAAGGAAGTTCGCAAGCAGCGGGCTGCCAAAGCCAAGGCGGCAAAGTCGGAAGAGCAGGAGTAGTCGGGAGAGGTAAAGCAGGGGAAGCGCTTGCTGGCTTCCCCGGAGGGGGGGGCTTACTCGCCGGTGCCGAGCGGAGCACCAAGGTCAACCGGATAGGTTTCGACCGTGTCCGAACTCATGATCTGCTCGTCCTGGCTTTGACCCGGCATAAAGTCGCCGGACAGACCGACCAGACGATTGTCTTCGAAGCTCAGGCTGATGCGTTCCTGAACTCGGTCGTTGTGACCAGACTCCAGGCTATACAGGTAATCCCAGCGCTCGGGGTGGAATGTGTCCTGAATCAGCGGGGTGCCCATGATGTAGCGGACCTGGCGGGTGGTCATCCCTGGGCGCAGTTGGTCAACCATTTCCTGAGTGACGACGTTGCCTTGCTGGATGTCGATCTTGTAAATACCGGGGACGAAACCGCAGCCGCCGAGAAGACCGATAGAGACACTGCATAACAGCATGAAAAGGATTCGATTAAAGCTTTTTCGCGTCACGTGCTAACATCCGCTATCTTTGGAATGGCTGTAGTGCCCAGATCATACCCGACTCATCCCGCCCTGCGAAGCGCTGAACGAGAATAGTGACATGGTTGAAAATCAAGAACTCCGCAAAGCCGGCCTGAAGGTGACTCTGCCTCGGGTTAAGATCCTGCAAATGCTTGACGGTTCAAACGAGCGCCACATGAGCGCCGAGGACGTCTACAAGGCGCTGATGGAGGCTGGCGAGGATGTTGGCTTGGCCACTGTCTATCGCGTTTTAACCCAATTTGAAGCGGCAGGTCTGGTGGTGCGCCACAACTTCGATGGCGGTCACGCGGTATTTGAGCTGGCGGACGGTGAACACCATGATCACATGGTATGTGTCGACTCCGGCGAGGTTGTCGAGTTCTTTGATCCAGAGATCGAGCGCCGGCAGCGTGAGATCGTCAAGGAGCATGGCTTCGAGCTGGTAGACCACAATCTGGTGCTGTACGTGCGCAAGGCCAGTAAATAAGTAGGTTTGCGAGTTGTTGGAAAAACCGGGCTCAAGGCCCGGTTTTTTTGTGTCTGCTCAGTGGGTGGCGCTAAGCAGCTTACGGGCGTGAGCAAGTGACTCGTCTGTCAGGTCGACACCGCCGAGCATGCGAGCGACTTCTTGCACGCGGGCGCTTTCGTCCAACTGGTCGATACAGGTGCGCGTGCTGTTGCGTGTTTGTTGCTTGCGTACGAACAGGTGCTGATGGCCCTGCGCGGCGACCTGGGGCAGGTGCGTAACGGTCAGCACCTGGCCGCGAGCGCCGAGTTGCCGCAGCAGTTGGCCGACGATCTCGGCCGTTGGGCCGCCGATGCCGACATCCACCTCATCAAATACCAGCGTAGGGACGCGCGACGTCTGTGCAGTGATGACCTGAATGCCCAGGCTGATACGCGAAAGTTCGCCGCCAGACGCCACCTTGGCCAGCGGCTTGGCCGGCTGCCCGGGGTTGGCGCTGACCAGAAACTCAACGCTCTCCAGTCCGGTAACCGGGTAGCTGTCGGCATCCAGCGGCGTCAGCTGCAGCTCAATACGTCCGCCCGGCATGCCAAGACGCTGGATCTCTTGGGTAACGGCCTTGGCCAGTTTGGTTGCGCCCTTGCTGCGCTGCGCCGATAGCTTTTCGCTTAGTTGGCGATAGTGAGCCTGGTAGGCAATCAGTTCTTCCTGCAGACGCTCTGCGTCGGCAGCTTGCTGTTGCTGGCCTTCCAGCTCGTCGATCAGTTGCTGCTGCAGCGCGGGCAGCTCGTGCGGCTGGATGCGGTGCTTGCGTGCGAGGTCGAAGATTGCGCTGAGGCGCTCTTCGACGTATTGCTGACGCTCCGGGTCGGCCTCGAAGTGGTCAAGGTAGCGCGTCAGTTCGCCGACGGCTTCCTCGATTTGAATCTGTGCGCTGGCAAGCAAATCACTGGCTTCGCCCAGCTGTGTGCTGTGACTTTTGAATGCGTCGAGCCTGCTCAGGCTGGCGGTGAGGGCTTCCAAAACGCTGCCGGAGTCGTTTTCGCTGCAGATGTTGATGACCTGCTGGCAGGAATGCAGGATCTGGTCGGCGCTGGCGAGTTGGCGTTGCTCGGTTTCCAGTGCTTCGAGTTCGCCATCCTGCAAGCTGAGGTTATCGAGTTCGTCCAGTTGGTAGGTGAGCAGTTGCTGGCGCGCAGTTTGGTCCTCGCTCTGCTGACTGGCCTGTCGCAGGGCCTTTTCGGTTTGGCGGCAGCGCTGGGCAGCAAGTTGGACCTGGCGTGCCAGATCGCCGGCGCCGGCGTATTCGTCCAACAGTCGGCGGTGGGTATCGGTTTTCAGCAGTGATTGGTGTTCGTGCTGACTGTGGATGTCGATCAGCATCTCACCCAATGCGCGCAGGTCCTGCTGGGGACATGGGGCGCCGTTGATGTATCCGCGTGAGCGGCCTTCGGCGGTAATCACGCGCCGCAGGATGACTTGCTCGTCATCCTGCGCCAGGTCGCGCTCTTCGAGCCACTGGCGTGCTTCCGGGATATCGCGAATGTCAAAGGTGGCCAGGATGTCGGCCTTGTCTGAGCCGGGGCGCACGGCTCCGCTATCGGCACGGTCGCCCAGAGTCAGGGCGAGGGCGTCGAGCATGATCGATTTCCCGGCACCGGTTTCGCCGGTAATTACACTCATGCCGCCACTGAGTTCGAGCTCGAGGTTGTCGACGATCGCGTAGTTATTGACCGCGAGATGGACCAGCATGGCGCGCGCTCCTGGAAGAAAAATGTTCTGGTTGTTTATACAGTAGTTTGCTCGAGGGCGACAAGCCCCTCCTGTTCCTCGTGCATCGCTGTGCAAATTGACCCTTGAAGCCGTGTGGACAGTCCCCATATAGGTTGCCAGACGCGATCGGTTACGCCGGTCGTTCATTATTGACTGCGTGTACAGCGATTGCGCGCAAACACACGCCCAGCCTATTACAGGAGAAAGACATGGCAGAGGAACAGAGACCGGATCTGCAGGATCAGGACGACATGGTTGACCAGACCGTTGCGACTCCCGAGGGTGATCTTGCAGCGCGTGTAGCAAGTCTGGAAGAACAGCTGGCTACCGTCCAGGATCAGGCTCTGCGGGCTGCCGCTGACGTGCAGAATGCGCGTCGCCGGGCCGAGCAGGATGTGGAGAAGGCGCACAAGTTCGCGCTGGAGCGTTTTGCCAACGACCTGCTGCCGATTGTCGACAGCCTGGAGCGTGGCCTGGAGCTGTCCAGCGCCGATGATCCAGCGATCAAGCCGATGCGCGAGGGGATTGAGCTGACCTTGAAGATGTTTGCCGACACCCTGGCGCGGTTCCAGGTGGTGCCGGTGCTGCCCGAGGGCGAGCCCTTCAATCCTGAGTTGCATCAGGCTATGGCGATGGAAGAAAGCACCGCCGTTGAACCGAATACCGTACTCAAGGTGTTCCAGAAGGGCTACACCCTCAGCGGCCGTCTGCTGCGTCCGGCCATGGTAGTCGTCAGCAAGGCCCCGGCCGCTGGTGCGCCCCCCTCGATTGATGAGCAGGCTTGAAATTGATTTAGCAGCCCCCATCAAGGGCTCATGAACAGATAAACAGCGCCGCTGACCAATACGCGGCAGTCAGATTCGGAGAGAAACTTATGGGCAAGATTATCGGTATCGACCTGGGGACCACCAACTCCTGTGTCTCTATTCTGGAAAACGGTTCCGCCAAGGTGATCGAGAACGCTGAGGGTGGTCGTACCACTCCATCGATTGTCGCCTACACCAACGACGGTGAAACTCTGGTTGGCCAGTCGGCCAAGCGTCAGGCGGTTACCAACCCGCAGAATACCCTGTACGCGGTCAAGCGTCTGATCGGTCGTCGCTTTGAAGAAGACGTCGTTCAGAAAGACATCAAGCTGGTGCCGTACAAGATCGTCAAGGCCGACAATGGCGACGCTTGGGTTCAGGTAAATGACGAGAAAATGGCTCCGCCGCAGGTGTCTGCTGAAGTACTGAAGAAAATGAAGAAGACCGCCGAGGATTACCTTGGTGAGCCGGTTACCGAAGCGGTTATCACCGTTCCGGCCTACTTCAACGACAGTCAGCGTCAGGCCACCAAGGATGCTGGTCGCATCGCCGGTCTGGAGGTCAAGCGCATCATCAACGAGCCGACCGCAGCCGCACTGGCGTACGGCATGGACAAGGCGCGTGGCGACTCCACCATCGTTGTATACGATCTGGGTGGTGGTACCTTCGACGTCTCCGTGATCGAAATCGCCGAAGTGGACGGTGAGCATCAGTTCGAAGTGCTGGCCACCAATGGTGACACCTTCCTGGGTGGTGAAGATTTCGACATGCGTCTGATCGACTACCTGGCAGACGAGTTCAAGAAAGAGAACGGCGTTGATCTGCACAACGATCCGCTGGCGCTGCAGCGTCTGAAGGAGGCGGCAGAGAAGGCCAAGATCGAACTGTCTTCCAGCCAGCAGACCGACGTCAACCTGCCGTATATCACTGCAGACGCGTCCGGCCCGAAGCACCTGAACGTCAAGGTGACGCGTGCCAAGCTGGAATCGCTGGTTGAAGACCTGATCAAGCGCAGCATCGAGCCCTGCCGCATCGCGATGCAGGATGCCGGTCTGGATGTGTCTGACATCAACGACGTTATTCTGGTTGGTGGTCAGACCCGCATGCCGCTGGTGCAGAAGACCGTTGCCGAGTTCTTCAATAAGGAGCCGCGCAAGGACGTTAACCCGGACGAAGCGGTTGCCATTGGTGCGTCCATTCAGGGTGCTGTTCTGGCTGGTGACGTGAAAGACGTGCTGCTGCTGGACGTTACTCCGCTGTCGCTGGGTATTGAAACCATGGGCGGCGTGATGACTGCGCTGATCGAGAAGAACACCACCATCCCGACCAAGAAGTCGCAGGTGTTCTCCACTGCTGATGACAACCAGACGGCGGTGACCATTCACGTGCTGCAGGGTGAGCGCAAGCAGGCGTCGCAGAACAAGTCGCTGGGCCGTTTCGACCTGGCCGACATTCCGCCGGCGCAGCGTGGCGTGCCGCAGATCGAAGTCAGCTTTGATATCGATGCCAACGGTATTTTGAACGTGTCCGCCAAAGACAAGGCGACCGGCAAAGAGCAGTCCATCGTGATCAAGGCGTCCTCTGGTCTGTCGGATGACGAAATCGAGAAGATGGTGCGTGATGCCGAGGCTAACGCCGAGGAAGATCGCAAGTTCGAAGAGCTGGTGACCGTTCGTAACCAGGCGGATCAACTGGTTCACGCGACTCGCAAGACCCTGACTGAGGCTGGTGACAAGGCGACTGACGAAGAGAAGGCCGCCATTGAAACCGCGCTGACTGATCTGGAAGCGGCGATCAAGACCGGTGAAAAGGAAGAGATCGAAGCCAAGATCAATGCGCTGTCCGAAGCTTCCGGTCCGCTGGTGCAGAAAATGTACGCTGAGCAGGCGCAGGCAGGTCAGGCGGAGGGCGCGGCAGGTGCCGAGTCCGGTAACGATGCCGATGACGTGGTCGATGCCGAGTTCGAAGAGGTCAAGGACAACAAGTAAGTCTTTGATGAACCGGGCCTGACGGTGTGCTGAGCGCACCGTCAGGCCACTCTGCCTGGCAACGCGGGAGCTTCTCCCGCGTTGCCGTTTGTGCCGAGTGTCTCTCTGAGGGAAATCGAACACATGTCCAAGCGTGATTATTACGAAGTGCTGGGTGTCGAAAAAGGCGCCAGCGAGGCCGAGCTGAAGAAGGCCTATCGCCGTCTGGCGATGAAGTTTCATCCGGATCGCAATCCGGATGACGAGAATGCAGAAGAGAAGTTCAAGGAAGCAACCGAAGCCTACGAAGTGCTGACCGACGCTAACAAGCGGGCAGCCTACGACCAATACGGTCACGCCGGTGTTGACCCGAACATGGGTGGCGGTGCGGGCGGCTTCGGCGGTGGAGCCAACTTCTCCGATATCTTTGGCGATGTATTTGGTGACATCTTTGGTGGCGGCGGTGGCCGCGGTCGTTCCAGTGTGCAGCGCGGCAGTGACCTGCGCTACACCCTGGAGCTGGATCTGGAAGAGGCGGTACGCGGCACCACGGTAACTATTCGGGTGCCGACGTTGGTTGGCTGTGAGACCTGTGATGGCAGCGGTGCGAAGAAAGGCACCACGCCGACGACCTGTACTACCTGTGGTGGTCACGGTCAGGTGCGTATGCAGCAGGGTTTCTTCTCGGTGCAGCAGACCTGCCCGCGTTGTCACGGTACCGGCAAGATGATCACCGACCCGTGCAAAGACTGTCACGGCAATGGTCGCGTCGAGAAGCAGAAGAATCTGTCGGTCAAGGTGCCTGCAGGCGTCGACACCGGCGACCGGATTCGTCTGGCTGGCGAGGGCGAAGCGGGGGTCAATGGCGGGCCGGCGGGCGACCTGTATGTCGTCGTATCGGTGCGTGAGCACAAAATTTTCGAGCGTGACGGCAAGAATCTGTATTGCGAAGTGCCGATCAGTTTTGTTGATGCGGCGCTGGGCGGTGAGCTTGAAGTGCCGACGCTGGATGGCCGGGTCAAATTGAAGATTCCGGAAGGCGCGCAAACCGGCAAGTTGTTCCGTCTGCGCGGCAAGGGCGTGACGCCGGTGCGCGGTGGGTCGCCGGGCGATCTGTTGTGCCGTGTTGTGGTTGAGACGCCGGTGAATCTGACCAAGCGGCAGCGTGAATTGCTGGAAGAGTTGCGCCAGACGCTCGAGGAAGAGGGTTCCAGTCAGTCGCCGCGGGCCAAGAGCTGGTTTGATGGTGTAAAAAATTTCTTTGAAGACATGAAGTTCTGAGTCGGAGACGCGACATGAGACGGATTGCGGTAATTGGTGCTGCCGGGCGCATGGGTAAGACACTGATCGAGGCCATCGGGCAGGTTGACGGTGCGGCGCTGACGGCGGCTATCGAGCGTCCTGACAGTTCGCTGGTGGGTGCTGATGCGGGTGAGTTGGCGGGTGTCGGTCGGCTTGGCGTTGCCATCAGTGGCGACCTTAAGCAGGTGGCTGATGACTTTGACGTGCTGATCGACTTCACGCACCCCACCACCACTCTGGTCAATCTGCAGATCTGTCGTGATGCTGGCAAGGCCATGGTCATCGGTACAACGGGTTTTTCCGAAGAGGAAAAGGCTCTGTTGGCTGAGGCGGGCAAGCAGATACCTGTCGTTTTTGCGCCTAATTTCAGTGTCGGCGTCAACCTCTGCCTCAAGCTGCTGGATATGGCTGCCCGAGTCATGGGGGATGAGGCTGATATCGAAGTGATTGAGGCGCATCACCGTCACAAGGTTGATGCACCGTCCGGAACGGCGCTGCGTATGGGCGAGGTTGTGGCTGATGCGCTGGGGCGCAATCTGGCTGAGGTCGCTGTCTATGGTCGTGAGGGGCAGACTGGTGCACGTGATCCGAAAACCATTGGTTTTGCCACTGTGCGTGCTGGCGATGTGGTCGGAGATCATACCGTGCTGTTTGCAACCGAGGGCGAGCGGGTAGAGATTACCCATAAGGCGTCCAGTCGGATGACTTTCGCCAAGGGGGCTGTGCGTTCAGCTATGTGGCTCGATGGTCGCGGCGCGGGTCTGTTTGATATGCAGGATGTTCTGGGCTTCAAAGGCTAGATATCTGGGTAATACCCACAAAAAAGGGTGGCCAATCGGCCACCCTTTTTTGTGGGCGTGGCATCAGTTGGTGCTGACGCTGGCCTCCGCGAGGTTCGCTTGCTCACGGGACAGGTCGTCCAGCGTCTGGGTATTTTTGGTCAGGTAGAACGCGGCGATAGTAGGTACCCAGTCGGCGTGGTGATTGATCAGGCGCGGCTGGATGAAACTGTACTGCTTATCGAGTCGGGCAAAGGTGTCAGTGTGCTCTGGCATCAATTGCTTGAGTTTGGCTGAGCCTTCGCTGATGCGGATGTCCAGTTCATCAAACAGTCCCTCGCGTGCCGGCAGGAAGTAGACGCCGACGGAGCTGAACATGTTGTTCTCGTATAGCAGGAGGATGCGGCTAGTCTCGATGCTTTGGCGCTGCAGGGCGACCAGGTTCTCTGGGCTGCCGGCGACTTCTGCTTCGTACAGTTCGGCTGCGGCGTTTTCCAGCTTGCCGTGGGCCATCATGATGCGGTTGACGGTGGCGAGGCTGTAATACTCCTCACCTTGCGGCATGGCCTCTAGTTCGCGAACCAGTTTAACGAAGTCGTTGTAGAGGGTGCGCAGATCGCCCGGGTTGTTCATTTGCCGCAGAAGGGCATCCATTTGCTGCAGTGCGGTGTTATAGGTTTCGCGGTTGCCGGGCTCGCGAACGCGCTCGTACAGGTTGTTGTCGATCAGCAGGTAGGTGCTGGCCTTGAAGGCTTCGCTGCGGAATTCGTGCAGTTGTTGCAGGCGCTGTGGGTCTGCATAAGCTAGCGAGGCGATGAGCAGCAGTGGCAGCACCAGCAGGCGTTTGAAGAGCGTTGGCATGGTGAGAATCCCCGGGTCCTTTGATCTTGTTCTTGTGTTTTCCGAGGCCTGGGAGGCGCTCGGTCTGACGGTCTGTGCCGTCTGCTGCGGGCTCCTGCCCGTCGGTGTTCAACGGCTGTTGTAACACAGAGTTGTTAGAGTTTGAAGAGATTGACCGGTAGAAGAGGTGGGTGCCGCTGGGTGGGGTGGGGCGGTCTCGGTGTGGATATTTTGACCTCAAGTGGTTAAACTATTGCGCTAATCTGTCTATTCAGCGCGTATCTGACAATGCCTTTGCAAGCGGGATGTTGTGTTCAGCACTACATTCCCGCTTTTGTGCAGCCCGCGTTTAGTGAAATGTGTCAGTTCTTTCGGAGGTTTTCTTGTCCAAGCCAGCCATTCTCGCACTCGCCGACGGCAGCATTTTCCGCGGTGAGTCCATCGGCGCCGACGGTTCCAGCGTCGGCGAGGTCGTGTTCAATACGGCCATGACCGGTTATCAGGAGATCCTTACCGATCCCTCCTATGCGCGTCAAATCGTGACGCTGACCTACCCCCACATCGGCAACACCGGCGTGACCCCTGAGGACGTTGAGTCTGATGCGGTTCAGGCAGCTGGTCTGGTCATTCGTGACTTGCCGCTGCTGGCGAGCAACTGGCGCTGCAAGCAGTCGCTGGATGAATATCTACGTGAAAACAATATTGTCGCCATCGCTGGCATTGATACCCGTCGCCTGACGCGTATTTTGCGCGAAAAAGGCTCACAGAACGGCTGCCTGCTGGCGGGTGATGATATCTCTGAAGAGACGGCGCTGGAATTGGCGCGCGCATTCCCGGGCCTCAAGGGCATGGACCTGGCCAAGGAAGTCTCGGTCAAGGAAAGCTACCAGTGGCGTTCCAGTGTCTGGAATCTGGAAACCGACAGTCATCCTGAGCTGACGGATGCCGAGCTGCCGTATCACGTTGTCGCCTTCGACTATGGCGTGAAGTACAACATCCTGCGCATGCTGGTCGCTCGCGGCTGCCGCTTGACCGTTGTCCCGGCGCAGACCCCTGCTGCGGATGTGCTGGCGCTGAACCCGGATGGCGTGTTCCTGTCCAACGGCCCGGGCGACCCCGAACCGTGCGACTACGCCATTGCCGCGATTAAGGAAATTCTGGAAACCGATATTCCGGTCTTCGGCATTTGCCTGGGTCACCAGCTACTGGCTCTGGCCTCCGGTGCCAAGACGGTGAAGATGGGGCATGGTCACCACGGTGCCAACCACCCGGTTCAGGATCTGGACACTGGCGTGGTGATGATCACCAGCCAGAACCACGGTTTCGCGGTTGACGAAACTAGCCTGCCGGCCACTCTGCGTCCGACCCACAAGTCGCTGTTTGACGGCACCTTGCAAGGTATCGAGCGCACCGACAAGGCGGCGTTCAGCTTCCAGGGGCACCCTGAGGCGAGCCCGGGTCCGCACGATGTGGCACCGCTGTTCGACCGTTTCATCGACGCTATGAAAAAACGCGCCTGAACCCCGGTACACCCTAGGATTTGTAAACGACTATGCCAAAACGTACAGACATTAAAAGCATTCTGATCCTCGGCGCCGGCCCTATCGTGATTGGCCAGGCCTGCGAGTTCGACTACTCCGGTGCCCAAGCCTGTAAGGCCCTGAAGGAAGAAGGCTTCCGCGTCATTCTGGTCAACTCCAACCCGGCGACCATCATGACCGATCCGGCCATGGCCGATGCGACCTATATCGAGCCGATCAAGTGGCAGACCGTTGCCAAGATCATCGAGAAAGAGCGCCCGGACGCACTGCTGCCGACCATGGGTGGTCAAACCGCGCTGAACTGCGCGCTGGATCTGGAGAAGCACGGCGTACTGGAGCAGTACGGTGTGGAAATGATCGGTGCGAACGCCGATACCATCGACAAGGCCGAGGATCGCTCGCGCTTCGACAAGGCGATGAAGGCCATCGGTCTGGAGTGTCCGCGCTCCGGTATCGCGCACACCATGGCCGAGGCTTATGGCGTTCTCGATCAGGTTGGCTTCCCGTGCATCATTCGTCCGTCGTTCACCATGGGCGGCACTGGCGGTGGTATCGCCTACAACCGTGAAGAGTTCGAAGAGATCTGCAATCGCGGTCTGGATCTGTCGCCGACTAACGAACTGCTGATCGACGAGTCGCTGATCGGCTGGAAAGAGTACGAGATGGAGGTCGTCCGCGATAAGAAGGACAACTGCATCATCGTCTGCTCGATCGAAAACTTCGACCCGATGGGCGTTCACACCGGTGACTCCATCACTGTCGCGCCGGCCCAGACGCTGACCGACAAGGAATACCAGATCATGCGTAACGCCTCGCTGGCGGTACTGCGTGAGATCGGCGTCGAGACTGGCGGCTCGAACGTGCAGTTCGGTATCTGCCCGGACACCGGCCGTATGGTCGTTATCGAAATGAACCCGCGGGTGTCGCGTTCTTCCGCTCTGGCATCCAAGGCTACCGGCTTCCCGATCGCCAAGATCGCGGCCAAGCTGGCTGTCGGCTACACGCTGGACGAGCTGCAGAACGACATCACCGGTGGTCGTACGCCGGCGTCCTTTGAGCCGTCGATCGACTACGTGGTTACCAAGATTCCGCGTTTTGCCTTTGAAAAGTTCCCGAATGCCGATGCGCGTCTGACGACTCAGATGAAGTCGGTGGGCGAGGTAATGGCTATTGGTCGCACCTTCCAGGAGTCCGTGCAGAAAGCGTTGCGCGGCCTGGAGGTCGGCGTCTGTGGTTTCGATCCTAAGGTCGACCCGGCGGACGGCGATGTGATGACCGAGCTGACCCGCGAGCTGACTGTTCCGGGTGCGGACCGCATCTGGTACGTGGCTGATGCATTCCGCGCTGGCATGACCCTGCAGCAGGTGTTTGATCTGACCAAGATCGATACCTGGTTCCTGGTTCAGATCGAGGATCTGATCAAGGAAGAAGAAAAGGTCAAGACGCTGGGCCTGGCTGACATCGACTACAACCTGATGTTCCGCCTCAAGCGCAAGGGTTTCTCCGACCTGCGCCTGTCGCAGCTGCTGGCTGTCAGCGAGAAGAGCCTGCGCCGCCATCGCCACAAGTTGAACGTGCTGCCGGTCTACAAGCGCGTTGATACCTGCGCGGCTGAGTTTGCGACCGATACGGCTTACATGTACTCAACCTATGAGGAAGAGTGCGAGTCGAATCCGTCCAGTCGTGACAAGATCATGGTGCTGGGTGGTGGTCCGAACCGCATTGGTCAGGGCATCGAATTTGACTACTGCTGCGTCCACGCCGCGCTGGCGATGCGTGAAGATGGTTACGAAACCATCATGGTCAACTGCAACCCGGAAACCGTTTCCACCGACTACGACACCTCCGATCGTCTGTATTTCGAGCCGGTAACGCTGGAGGATGTACTCGAGATCGTTCGCGTTGAGCAGCCCAAGGGCGTGATCGTGCAGTATGGCGGCCAGACTCCGCTGAAACTGGCGCGCGCGCTGGAAGAGGCCGGTGTGCCGATTATCGGTACCAGTCCGGAAGCGATTGACCGCGCCGAAGACCGTGAGCGTTTCCAGCAGATGGTTGAGCGCCTGGCTCTGCGTCAGCCGCCGAATGCGACTGCGCGCAGCGAAGACGAAGCGCTGGCGCTGTCCAAGCGTATCGGTTACCCGCTGGTGGTGCGTCCGTCCTACGTTCTGGGCGGTCGGGCGATGGAAATCGTCTACCAGGAAGAAGAACTCAAGCGCTACATGCGCGAAGCGGTCAAGGTGTCCAACGACAGCCCGGTGCTGCTGGATCACTTCCTCAACTGCGCTATCGAAGTTGATATCGACGCAGTCTCCGACGGCAAGGACGTGGTGATCGGTGCGATCATGCAGCACATTGAGCAGGCCGGTGTGCACTCCGGTGACTCCGCTTGCTCGCTGCCGCCCTACTCGCTGCCTGCGCACATTCAGGATGACATCCGTGAGCAGGTACGCAAGATGGCGCTGGAGCTCGGCGTTGTCGGTCTGATGAACGTGCAGATGGCGGTGCAGGGCGAGACCATCTACGTGATTGAGGTCAACCCGCGCGCCTCACGTACCGTGCCGTTCGTATCCAAGTGCATTGGTCAGTCGCTGGCCAAGATTGCTGCCCGTGTCATGGCTGGCAAGACGCTGCAGGAGGTTGGCTTTACCGAAGAGGTGGTGCCGCCGTACTTCAGCGTCAAGGAAGCGGTATTCCCGTTCGCCAAGTTCCCGGGCGTTGATCCGATCCTTGGCCCTGAAATGAAGTCCACCGGTGAAGTCATGGGTGTGGGTGACAGCTTTGGTGAGGCCTTCGCCAAGTCCCAGCTGGGCTCTGGCGAAGTGCTACCAACCAGCGGAACCGTGTTCATCAGTGTGCGTGAAGATGACAAGCCGTTTGCGGTTGACGTTGTTCGCGATCTGATTGAGCTGGGCTTCGAAGTGGTTGCTACCGCAGGTACCGCCAAGGTGCTGGAGGCAGCCAACCTGCCGGTTCGCCGCGTGAACAAGGTGACCGAAGGGCGTCCGCATATCGTCGACATGATCAAGAACGACGAGATTGACCTGGTGATCAACACCACCGAAGGCCGTCAGTCGATCGCAGACTCCTATTCCATTCGCCGTAATGCGCTGCAGCACAAGGTTTACTCGACCACCACATTGGCAGGTGGCGAGGCAGTCTGCACCGCACTGAAATTTGGTCCGGAGCGCGCCGTGCGCCGTCTCCAGGATCTGCACAAAGGTATCTGATCCATGAAGTACCCAATGACCAAACAGGGCGCGGAAGCCCTCGAAGTCGAACTAAAGCACCTGAAGAGTGAGCTGCGTCCGCAGATCACTCAGGCTATCGCCGAAGCGCGTGAACTGGGTGACCTGAAGGAAAACGCCGAATACCATGCTGCTCGCGAGCAGCAAGGTATGGTGGAGGCGCGGATTCGTGATATCGAAGGCCGTCTCTCCAATGCCCAGGTGATCGATGTTACGACTATTCCGCATACCGGTAAGGTGATCTTTGGCACCACGGTCACCATTGCCAACGTCGAGACCGACGAGGAAGTGGTGTATCAGATCGTCGGTGACGACGAAGCCGACATCAAGCTGCGCAAGCTCTCGGTCAATTCGCCCATCGCCCGTGCCCTGATCGGCAAGGAAGAAGGCGAGATCGTCGCGGTGAAAACGCCGGGTGGTGTGGTTGAGTACGAGATCGTCGAGGTTCAGCACCTGTGACACCGGCAGCTGTCGGTAGCGGCCGTCGAGACGGCGGTCGCGTGGTCTGGCAGCTATTGCTGACCCTCTGGGTCGGCTCGGTCTGGAGTCTGCACTTCGTGTTTCTGCCGGCGCTGGAGCAATCCGGGCTGGCGCCGTTGTTGGTTGATGACGCTGCGGCGACCTTGCGTCCTGCAGTGCTGGGGATCAGCGCGGTGGCGGTTCTGGTGCAACTGGTGATGCTGGCGCTGCGTGTGCGTGCCAAGGTCTGGCAGGATGTGCGGGCGCAAGTCATGGCGTTGGCGCTGGCGGCTGTGGCGGCATTCTTCCTGTTCAGAGAGGCCGGCAACCTGCTGTTGATGTTGGTTTGCTATCTGGTGGTGGCATTCGCCGGGTTGGTGCTGGCCGTGCAGCCGCGACCGGACGAGTCGGCAGCGCAGGAGTAGGGCAAACGGGGCCGAATGGCCCCGTTGCTTTTTTAGAAGCCCTGAAAGCGCTTCAGGTTGGACAGGTTTGCGTTCGGCTTCTTGGCACGGCGCAGCAGGATGGCCATCTTGCCGATCACTTGCACGAGCTCGGCGCCAGTCTGGCTGCAGGCCTCGGCGATCAGTGCCTGTTTGGCATCGCGGTCGCTGACCGTTACTCTGATTTTGATCAGTTCGTGGTCGTTCAGCGCGCGGTCCAGTTCGGCCAGAACGCCTTCGCTGACACCCTGTTCGCTGATGATGACGATCGGCTTCAGATGATGGCCGATGCGCTTAAGGTCTTTTTTCTGTGCGGAGCTGAGCGCCATAATGTTCCGTATGAAGATTCAATGAGTGTTGATGCACTAGTTTAACCGGCGGCGTGGTCCGCTGCACGAGGTATTCCGTGGCACAGTCCAAGACAAGCAAGCGTTGGCTCAAAGAGCATTTCGACGATCAGTTCGTAAAGCAGGCCCAGAAAGACGGCTACCGCTCGCGCGCAAGCTATAAACTGCTGGAAATTCAGGAGCGTGATCGCATCCTGAGGCCGGGCATGACCGTGCTGGACCTCGGTGCAGCTCCAGGTGGCTGGTCGCAGGTCGCCTCTCGTCTGATTGGTGAAAAGGGGCGAATCATTGCATCCGACATCCTGGCCATGGACAGCATCCCTGATGTGACGTTCATCAAAGGGGACTTCACTGAGGATGCCGTATTCGAATCAATCCTGGCTGCCATCGGTGACACCCAAGTGGACCTTGTTATTTCAGATATGGCCCCCAATATGAGTGGAACGCCTGCGGTTGATCAGCCGCGGGCCATGTATCTGTGCGAGCTGGCGCTCGACATGGCGGGGCGCGTACTTCGTCCCGGTGGTGATTTTTTGATCAAGGTTTTCCACGGTGAAGGCTTTGATGATTATTTCCGCGAGATGCGTGGACAGTTTGACAAGCTGGTGACACGCAAGCCCGATGCGTCGCGTGGTCGGTCGCGTGAGACCTATCTGCTGGCCCGTGGTTACAAGGGTGGCGAGGGTTGAGGCGGCGGCTTTGTGCCGGAACTGGTGCTTGCTGTAGTGGTCAGTGAGGCTGGTGTTACATAGGGGGTTACACTGAAGCCAATGCCGAGGTGGCCTAAACTGGTGTAATGTTGGCAAATGGTTAAAAGACTCAGCAAGGCGCCCGCGGTCGTGCGGCGGGGCAAGAGGGTAGCGAATTGAACGACATGGCGAAGAACCTCATCCTGTGGTTGATCATTGCCGCGGTACTGGTCACGGTGATGAATAACTTCAGCAAGACCAGCGAACCGGATACGCTGAATTATTCACGGTTTCTGGAGCTGGTGGAGAATCGCCAGGTCGAGCGCGTGACGGTGGATGGTTACATCATCACCGGTCGCGAACGCAGCGGTGAAACCTTCAAGACTGTGCGTCCGGCGATTCAGGATAACGGCCTGATCGGTGACCTGCTCGACAATGACGTGATCATTGAGGGCAAGCAGCCCGAGCAGCAGAGCATCTGGACTCAGTTGCTGATCGCCAGCTTCCCGATACTTATCATCATTGCCATCTTTATGTTCTTCATGCGCCAGATGCAGGGCGGTGGCGGTGGCCGCGGTGGCCCGATGAGCTTTGGCAAGAGCAAGGCGCGCATGCTGTCTGAGGACCAGGTGAAGACGACCTTCGCCGACGTGGCAGGTTGCGACGAGGCGAAGGAAGACGTGCAGGAGCTGGTTGAGTTCCTGCGTGACCCGGGTAAGTTTCAGCGTCTGGGTGGGCATATTCCCCGCGGTGTGCTGATGGTTGGTCAGCCGGGTACCGGTAAAACGTTGCTGGCCAAGGCTGTTGCTGGCGAGGCCAAGGTGCCGTTCTTTACCATCTCCGGTTCCGACTTCGTGGAGATGTTCGTTGGCGTCGGTGCCTCTCGCGTGCGAGACATGTTCGAGCAGGCCAAGAAGCACGCGCCCTGCATCATCTTTATCGACGAAATCGATGCCGTCGGTCGTCATCGTGGCTCCGGAATGGGCGGCGGTCACGACGAGCGTGAGCAGACCCTGAACCAATTGCTGGTTGAGATGGATGGCTTTGAGCCGAACGACGGCATCATCGTGATCGCTGCGACCAACCGCCCTGACGTGCTTGATCCTGCGCTGCTGCGCCCCGGTCGCTTTGACCGTCAGGTGGTGGTCGGCCTGCCGGATATCCGCGGCCGCGAGCAGATTCTTAAGGTTCATATGCGCAAGGTGCCGCTCGGCGAGGACGTGAATCCGTCGCTCATCGCGCGCGGCACGCCCGGCTTCTCCGGTGCGGACCTGGCGAACCTGGTCAACGAAGCGTCGCTTTTTGCCGCTCGTGCCAACAAGCGTTTGGTCGAGATGAACGAGTTCGAGATGGCCAAGGACAAGATCATGATGGGCGCTGAGCGCAAGTCGATGGTTATGTCTGATAAGGAAAAATTGAACACGGCTTACCACGAGTCCGGGCATGCCATTGTCGGGCGTCTGGTGCCTGAGCACGATCCGGTTTACAAGGTCACCATCATCCCGCGCGGTCGCGCGCTGGGTGTGACCATGTTTCTGCCTGAGGAGGATCGTTACAGTCTCTCCAAGCGTGCGTTGACCAGTCAGATCTGCTCGCTGTTTGGTGGTCGTATCGCTGAGGAAATGACCCTCGGTTTTGATGGGGTGACGACGGGTGCGTCCAACGACATCATGCGCGCAACCCAGTTGGCCAAGAACATGGTCACCAAGTGGGGCCTGTCCGAAAAACTGGGGCCGCTGTTGTACGCTGAGGATGAGGATCAGGGTTTCCTTGGTCGCTCCAGTGGCGGCGGGCTGGCCGGTGTGTCTGGCGAAACGGCCAAGCAGATTGACGAAGAAGTACGCCGCATTATCGATGAGAGCTATGCCACTGCGCGCCGCCTGCTCGAGGAAAACCGCGACAAGCTGGATATGATGGCGGAGGCGTTGATGAAGTATGAAACCATCGACACTCAGCAGATTGATGACATCATGGCTGGCCGTGTACCTCGCGAGCCGAAAGACTGGCAGGGCGATGATAAGTCTGGTCCCGGCGCTGTTGTGACGCCGGACGAGACAGAAGCCGGTTCGGCTGATGGTTCCAAGGGTTCAGGCCCGATCGGTGGACCTGCCGGGGAGCACTGAGGCCCGCATGTTCTCTGACAGCAAAAGCTCCCGTTTGCCATGTGGCATTCGGGAGCTTGATCTTTCCCATACCCGAATTATGGGTATTCTCAATGTCACGCCGGATTCCTTTTCCGATGGTGGTCGCTACAACCGCCTGGACGCGGCCTTGCAGCACGTCGAGCAAATGGTCGCGGCAGGTGCTGCGCTGATCGACGTTGGTGGCGAGTCGACACGCCCTGGTGCCGAGCCTGTCTCCACAGATGAGGAATTGCAGCGAGTGGTGCCTGTGGTCGAGGCGATTGTCGCGCGATTCGACGTTGTTGTTTCGGTAGATACCAGTACGCCGGCCGTGATGACCGAATCAGCGGCAGCTGGCGCTGGCCTGATCAATGATGTTCGGGCGCTTGAGCGACCGGGTGCGCTGGAAGCCGCTCGTGCGACCGGTTTGCCCGTCTGTCTTATGCATCGCCAGGGGGAGCCCGATACGATGCAGCTCGCGCCTCGTTACGCCAGTGTGCTTGATGAGGTGAATGCATACTTACAAGCGCGCGTTGAGGCATGCGAAGCGGTGGGTTTAGCGCGTGAAAGGGTTATTCTTGATCCCGGTTTTGGCTTTGGCAAAACCCTGGAACACAATCTTCAGTTGTTTGCCCATTTGCGCGACTTGCGCCCGGCGGGGTTGCCGGTGCTTGTGGGTGTCTCGCGTAAAAGTATGATCGGACAGGCGCTGGATCGTCCTGTAGATCAGCGTCTTTACGGTAGTCTTGCTCTGGCCGCGCTGGCGGTTGAGGCGGGTGCCGCCATATTGCGAGTGCATGACGTCGCCGAGACGGCGGACGTGGTGCGCATGGTGGAGGCGGTCGCCCGCGCTCGCCAGTCATAATAATTTCAAGCAGCAGAGTTCAGTTCATGGAAAAGCGCTACTTTGGCACCGATGGAATCCGTGGGCGTGTTGGCAGTGCGCCAATTACGCCTGAGTTTATGCTCAAGCTTGGCTGGGCGGTCGGAACCGCATTCCGTCATCACGGTAGCTGTCGGGTGATCATTGGCAAAGATACGCGTATTTCGGGATATATGTTCGAGTCCGCGCTGGAAGCCGGGCTTTCTGCTGCAGGTGCGCACGTACAGCTGCTTGGCCCAATGCCTACGCCGGCTATCGCGTATCTCACGCGTACCTTCATGGCTGATGTCGGTATCGTGATCAGCGCCTCGCACAACCCCTTCTACGACAATGGCATCAAGTTCTTTTCGTCGGTTGGCAGCAAGCTGCCCGATAGTTTGGAACTGGAAATCGAGCGCCTGGTCGATGAGCCGATGTCGGTCGTCGATTCGGCTCAGCTGGGCAAGGTCTCGCGTGTCGAGGATGCCTCCGGGCGCTACATCGAGTTCTGCAAGAGCAGTGTGCCGACCAGCACCAGCTTCAAGGGGCTGAAACTCGTGCTTGATTGTGCGCATGGCGCTACTTACAAGGTAGCGCCTAGCGTGTTCCGGGAGTTGGGTGCAGAGGTCAAGGTAATCGGTGCCAGCCCTGACGGCCTCAATATCAATGAGGGTGTCGGTTCGACGCATATGGCGGCGCTGAGCAAGGCTGTCCTGGAGTTTGGTGCCGATCTCGGGATCGCCTTTGACGGTGACGGCGATCGCGTGCTGATGGTCGATCATGCGGGTAATGAGGTTGATGGCGATGAGTTGCTGTATATCATCGCGTTGGATCTGCATGAGCGTGGGCTGTTGCAGGGCGGGGTTGCCGGTACTCTGATGACCAATCTGGGGCTGGAACTGGCAATGAAACAGCGCGAGATTCCATTTGTGCGCGCCAACGTCGGTGATCGCTACGTGATGGCCGAGCTGCGCGAGCGCGGCTGGGTTGTTGGTGGTGAGTCTTCTGGCCACATCGTTTGCCTGCATCACACCTCTACTGGCGATGGCATTATTGCTGCGCTTCAGGTGCTCAAGGCGCTGCAGCGCAGCGGCAAGACGCTGGCCGAGGTCTGCTCTGGCATGCAGAAGTGTCCGCAAAAGCTAATTAATGTCCGTTACGCTCCGGGCGCGTTGTCGCCGCTGGAGCAGCCAGCTGTGCGTCAGGCCGTTGCCGAAGCTGAGGCTCGGCTTGGAGATGCGGGGCGCGTCTTGTTGCGATTATCTGGAACCGAGCCGCTGGTGCGAGTGATGGTCGAAGGTCAGGATGCGGCTCAGGTTGAGCATGAAGCGGCTGCCTTGGCTGAAGTTGTTACGCAGATATTAAACGGATGAAAAAGGCGGTTGTGTCCCTGATACAACTTGGTTAAGATTGGCGCCCGCTTGGGTAGAGAGGTTTGGCATGCGACGTCCGCTAGTTGCCGGCAACTGGAAAATGCACGGTTCACGGCAGTCTGTAGATGCCTTGCTGAAAGGTCTGGTCGACCAGGAGTGGCCTGAAGGGGTTGAGCTGATGATCGCTCCCCCGGCGCTGTACATCGATCGCTGTATCGAGCAGTTGCAAGGGTCGGCTCTGGAAGTTGGTGGTCAAACATGCGCGGCCCAGGCTGAGCCGGGCGCACTGACTGGCGAGATTTCTCCCGCTCAGCTGCGAGATGCCGGTTGTGCTTACGTGCTGGTTGGTCACTCTGAGCGCCGCACGCTGTTTGGTGAGTCTGACGACGTTGTGTGTCGTAAATTCGCAGCAGCCTTGGCGTGTGGTTTGCGTCCTGTTCTGTGTGTGGGTGAGAGCCAGGCGGAGCGCGATGCGGGTCAAACCGCCGAAGTTGTTGGGCGGCAGTTGCAGGTAATTCTTGATGCCTTTGGTGTTGGTGGTCTGGCCGAAGGTGTAGTGGCGTATGAGCCTGTATGGGCTATCGGCACGGGCTTGACGGCGACACCTGAGCAAGCCCAGGATGTGCACGCGATGATTCGGGCGCGGCTGGCCATGTTGGATGATGAGCAGGCGCAAGAAGTTCGCATCGTGTACGGCGGTAGTGTGAAGGCAGAGAATGCCGAGGCGCTGTTCGCAATGCCGGATATCGATGGGGGGCTCATTGGTGGAGCCTCTCTGAACGCAGAAGAGTTTGGTGCGATCGCTCGCGCCGCTGGACGAGTGTAATGATTGAGACCGTGATTGTAGTGCTGCACCTGCTGGTTGCCATTGGCGTAGTAGGTCTGGTGCTGATGCAGCAAGGCAAGGGCGCAGAAACTGGCGCTTCCTTTGGCTCCGGCGCTTCTGCGACCGTGTTCGGCAGTCAGGGCTCTGGTACTTTTTTGAGTCGCGTAACTGCGATTCTGGCGACTGTCTTCTTCCTGACGTCGCTGGGTCTGGCGTACTACGCCAGCCACAAGGCTGATGCAGCAGTTGAGGCGGGTCTTCCGGCTCCTGCTCTGCAGGTCGAGCAGCAGGCTCCGGCCCTGATCGACGAAGACGTTCCGGTTCTGGAGCAGGATATTGCTCCGACAGATGTGCCGGAAACGCTCGGTGAAGAGGTTCCGCCGGCGGCTGAGTAAGCTTCTGGTTTTGGCGGTAAACGTTTTGCGGAAGTGGTGGAATTGGTAGACACGCTATCTTGAGGGGGTAGTGCCTTAGGGTGTATGGGTTCGAGTCCCATCTTCCGCACCATCTACAGGGGTCTGAATACTCAGGCCCCTGTTTCTTTTTCAGGGGTGAATGAGTGTGCCGGTTGTCTTGTTGGCTCGGCAGACGTATAATTCACGCCCTAGATTCGACGCGGGGTGGAGCAGTCTGGTAGCTCGTCGGGCTCATAACCCGAAGGTCGTAGGTTCAAATCCTGCCCCCGCAACCAGTATCAAAGGCCCCTTTTAAGGGGCTTTTTGTTAGGTTTCTGCTGCAGTTTTATATTTGTAGGCTGCGGTGTTAACGGTCTCTGGGCTTCGCTATTGCGAAGCGGCCAGACTCACGATGGGCTTAAGGCCCATTTTTTATTCATGCGGCAAATATAGGCGGTGAGCGTGTCCGGCAAAGTGACTGAGTTGGAGACCCTGCTGGTCCCGGTCGTCGAGGCATTGGGGTATACCTGCTGGGGTATTGAGTATCTGTCCCAGGGGAAACACACCCTGCTGCGCGTATATATCGACCATCCCGAGGGCGTCAGCGTGGATGCTTGTGCCGCCGTCAGCCGTCAAGCCAGCGCGGTGCTGGATGTCGAGGATCCGATTTCTGGTGACTATACCCTGGAGGTTTCTTCCCCGGGCATGGATCGTCCGCTGTTTACCCTGCAGCAATATGCTGACAGCACCGGTGAACAAGCAAAGATTAAGCTGCGCACCCCATTTGACGGGCGCCGCAATTTTCAGGGTGTGATTCGCGGAGTGGAGGGTGATGAGGTCATCCTGCAAGTAGGCGAACACGAGTACCTACTGCCTATCGACTCGATCGACAAGGGCAATATCATTCCGCGTTTTTGAACAAATTTTGGGCTGTATAAGCCCCAATGGACGGCGTTAGGCGAGGCATACGATGAGCAAAGAAGTGTTGCTGGTTGTGGAATCCGTTTCCAACGAAAAGGGTGTTCCACCCGGGGTAATCTTTGAAGCGCTTGAGCTGGCACTGGCAACGGCGACCAAGAAGCGTTACGAAGACGAAGTAGATCTACGCGTGTCGATCAATCGGCACACCGGTGACTATGAAACCTACCGTCGTTGGGCGGTTGTTGCCGACGAGAACTTCGACGACCCGGCCATCCAGCTGACCTTGGATCAGGCGCAGGAGCGCGATGCTGATCTTAAGATTGGCGACGAAGTCGAAGAAAAGATCGAGTCGGTCGAATTCGGTCGTATCGCTGCGCAGATCGCCAAACAGGTTATCGTTCAGAAGGTCCGTGAAGCCGAGCGCGCTCAGGTTGTTGATGCTTACCGTGATCGTCTGGGCGAGATTATCAGCGGCACCGTCAAGAAAGTTACCCGTGACAACGTTATCGTTGACCTGGGTAACAATGCCGAGGCTGTACTGCCGCGCGAAGAAATGATCCCGCGTGAAACCTTCCGTACCGGTACTCGCATCCGCGCGCTGCTGAAGGATATTCGCACCGAAAATCGCGGTCCGCAGCTGGTTATGTCGCGCGCTTGCCCGGAAATGATCATCGAGCTGTTCCGCATTGAAGTGCCGGAAATCGCGGAAGAACTGATTGAGGTCATGGGTGCTGCGCGTGATCCGGGCTCTCGCGCCAAGATTGCCGTTCGCTCCAAGGACAAGCGCATCGACCCACAAGGTGCCTGTATCGGTATGCGCGGTTCGCGCGTCCAGGCCGTATCCGGCGAGCTGGGCGGTGAGCGCGTTGATATCGTCCTGTGGGACGACAACCTGGCCCAGTTCGTGATCAACGCGATGGCGCCGGCAGAAGTAGCATCCATCATTCTGGATGAAGATACTCAGACCATTGATCTGGCGGTTGCTGAAGACAACCTTGCTCAGGCCATTGGTCGTAACGGTCAAAACGTGCGTCTGGCCAGCCAACTGACCGGCTGGACTCTGAACGTAATGACCGAAGACGACATTCGCGCCAAGCAGGAAGCCGAGACCGGCGACGTGCTGCGTAACTTCGTTGACGAGCTGGATGTCGATGAGGAAGTGGCGCAGATGTTGGTAGAGGAAGGTTTCACCACGCTGGAAGAAGTTGCCTACGTGCCGATGGAGGAGTTGCTCGAGATTGATGGCTTCGATGAAGACATCGTCAACGAGCTGCGCGCGCGCGCCAAGGACCGTCTGCTGACCAAGGCGATCGCCAACGAGGAGAAGCTTGAAGAAGCACAGCCGGCTGACGACCTGCTGAATATGGATGGTATGGATCGTGCGCTGGCCTTCCAGCTCGCGGCTAACGGCATCCTGACAATGGAAGATCTGGCCGAGCAGTCCGTGGACGACCTGCTCGACATCGACGGTATCGATGAAGAGCGTGCTGCGGCTTTGATCATGGCAGCCCGCGCCCCCTGGTTTGAATAACCGGTCGGAATCGACGAGATCCCCCTGCGGTGACGCACGGACCCGACTGAGGAGAGAAGTGAATGGCGGAAGTGACGGTCAAACAATTGGCTGACGAAGTAGGTACTCCGGTAGAGCGCCTGCTGCAACAGATGCAGGAAGCGGGATTACCGCAAACAGGTCCTGCCCAAGCGGTCAGCGATGACGAAAAGCAGGCCCTGCTGGCGTTTCTGAAAAACGCCCATGGCGACTCCGGCTCCGAGCCGCGCAAGATTACCCTCAAGCGCAAGACGGTTAGCACCCTGAAGGTTGCTGGCAGCAAGACAGTTAACGTCGAAGTGCGCAAGAAGCGCACGTACGTCAAGCGCGAACCAGCCGATCTGGAAGCCGAACGCCAGCGCGAGCTGGAGCAGCTGCGTGCCGCTGAAGAAGCGCGTCAACAAGCTGCAGAGGCCGAGGCCAAGCGTCAGGCTGAAGAGGCTGCTCGCCTGGAAGCTGAGGCGCAAGCCAAGCGTCAGGCTGAGGCGGCTGCCGCTGCCAAGCAGCCGGAAGTCGCTGCTGTAGAGGTCGCGCCAGCACCCCAGCCGACCGAGGCTGCGCAGGCTGCTGCGGAGCACCACAAAAAGAAAGAAGAAAGCCGTCGCAAGGCGCGCGAGGAAGAAGAAGAGCGCGGCCGCAAGCGTGCGGGCGGTCATGGCGGCAAGGACAAGGCGCGTCACGCGCCGCGTATCTCTGTCGACGAAGAGGCCGAGAACCGTCGCCGTGGTGGCGGTGGCAAGCTGAAAGCCGGTAAGAAGCGCAATCAGCATGGCTTTGAGAAGCCCACTGGCCCGGTCGTCCGCGAAGTGGTTATTGGCGAGACCATCACTGTGGCCGAGTTGGCGCAGAAGATGTCGGTCAAGGCCGCGGAAGTCATCAAGTACATGTTCAAGAACGGCACCATGGTGACTATCAACCAGGTGCTGGATCAGGATACTGCGTCCATCGTAGCCGAAGACATGGGCCACAAGGTCAAGCAGGTTCGCGAGAGCGACCTGGAAGACAAGCTGGTCGAGTCGCTGGCCCACGAAGGTGAAGAAGTCAGTCGCGCCCCGGTTGTTACCGTCATGGGTCACGTTGACCACGGTAAGACGTCGCTGCTCGACTACATTCGTCGCGCCAAGGTTGCATCTGGCGAGGCCGGCGGTATTACCCAGCACATCGGTGCCTACCACGTTGAAACCGACCGCGGCATGGTTACCTTCCTGGATACCCCTGGCCACGCGGCGTTTACTGCGATGCGCGCCCGCGGTGCCAAGGCGACCGATATCGTGATTCTGGTTGTCGCCGCAGACGACGGCGTTATGCCGCAGACCGAGGAAGCGATTCAGCACGCCAAGGCTGCCGGTGTACCGGTTGTTGTCGCGATCAACAAGATGGATAAAGAAGACGCTGATCCGGATCGCATCAAGAACGATCTGGCTGCCCGCGAAGTGATTCCGGAAGAATGGGGTGGCGACACCATGTTCGTCCCGGTTTCCGCCAAGGCAGGTACCGGCATCGAAGAGTTGCTCGAAGCGGTTCTGCTGCAGGCCGAAGTTCTTGAGCTGAAGGCGCAGCCGTCTGCTCCAGGTCGTGGTGTAGTTGTTGAGTCTCGTCTCGACAAGGGCCGTGGTCCGGTTGCAACGGTACTCGTTCAGAACGGCACTCTGCGTCAGGGTGATGTAGTGCTGGCTGGTGTCAACTACGGCCGTGTCCGTGCGATGCTCGATGAGAACGGCAAGCCGATCAAGGAAGCCGGTCCGTCCATTCCGGTCGAGATCCTCGGCCTCGATGGCACGCCGGATGCGGGTGACGAGCTCAACGTCGTTGTCGACGAGAAGAAGGCCCGTGAAGTGGCGCTGTTCCGTCAGGGCAAGTTCCGCGAGATCAAGTTGGCGCGTCAGCACTCGGCCAAGCTGGAAAACATGTTCGAAAGCATGGGCCAGGACGAGAAGAAGACCCTCAACGTCGTGCTCAAGGCAGACGTTCGTGGCTCGCTGGAAGCACTGCAGGGCTCACTGGTCGACCTCGGCAACGAGGAAGTTCAGGTCAAGATCGTTTCCGGTGGTGTCGGTGGTATTACCGAGACCGACGCGAACCTTGCACTGGCTTCCAACGCGGTGATCTTCGGCTTTAACGTGCGTGCCGACGCTGCCGCCCGCAAGATTATCGAGACCGAAGGTTTGGATCTGCGCTACTACAGCGTCATCTACGAGATCATTGATGACGTCAAGAAGGCGCTGTCCGGTATGCTCGGCAGCGATGTGCGCGAGCAGATCCTGGGTGTTGCCGAAGTACGCGATGTGTTCCGCTCGCCGAAATTCGGCGCGGTGGCTGGCTGTATGGTCATCGAAGGTACTGTGCATCGCAACCGCCCGATTCGCGTTCTGCGCGAAGACGTTGTTATCTACGAAGGCGAGCTGGAGTCCCTGCGTCGCTTCAAGGACGACGTTGGCGAAGTGCGTAATGGCATGGAGTGCGGTATCGGCGTCAAGAACTACAATGACGTCCGCGCAGGTGACCGTATCGAGGTCTTCGAGCGTGTTCAGGTACAACGCAGTCTGTAACAGCACAGCGGCGGGCTTTCGTTCCGCCGCCTGACATTCGCGACAAACTCCGGTCTGCCTGGCAGCCCGGAGTTTGTTGCTTGAGATGGTTAATATGGCAAGAGAATACAGTCGTACCCAGCGTGTCGCGGATCAGATGCAGCGTGAGCTGGCGCAGCTGATTCAGCGCGAGGTGCGTGATCCCCGTCTGGGTATGGTCACCGTCACCGCGGTTGAAGTCAGCCGAGACATGTCCCACGCCAAGGTGTTTATCACTCTGATGAACCGGGACAGCCCAGAAGACATCGCGCTTAATCTGGAGATCCTGAAAGATGCATCCGGCTACCTGCGGATGCTGCTGGGGCGCTCCATGAAGCTGCGGACGATCCCTAGTCTGCATTTCCAATATGACGAAAGCATTCGCCGCGGCGCGCACCTGTCTTCGCTGATTGAGCGCGCGGTTGCCGAGGATCGTCAGCACGACGAGAGCGACAAGGAGTAAGGCGTGGCAGGAGCGAAGAGCAAGCGCCGTTCCATCGACGGCATCCTGATTTTCGACAAGCCGCTGGGCATGAGTTCGAACGCGGCCCTGCAGAAGGTCCGCTGGCTGTTCAACGCCAACAAGGGCGGCCATACCGGCAGTCTTGACCCCTTGGCGACCGGCGTACTGCCGTTGTGTCTGGGCGAGGCGACCAAGTTTTCCCAGTATCTGCTCGACGCTGACAAGGCGTATGTCACCGAGGCGCGTCTGGGTATGACCACCGCCACTGGCGACGCCGAGGGCGATGTGCTGGAGATGAAACCGGTTAACGTCGAATTGGCCGATGTCGAGGCATTGTTGCCACGCTTTACCGGTGAGATCGATCAGGTACCGCCGATGTATTCGGCCCTCAAGCACGAAGGTCAGCCTCTTTACAAGCTGGCCCGTGCGGGTGAGACCATCGAGCGCAAGGCGCGCACCATCACCATCAGCCAACTGACCGTTTTGGGCCTGGAAGGCGACCGTCTGCAATTGGAAGTGCATTGCAGCAAGGGAACCTACATTCGCAGTCTGGTCGAAGATATCGGCGCGGCGCTCGGTTGCGGCGCTCACGTCGCAGCGCTGCGTCGCATCAAGGCCGGGCCTTTCGATCTGAGCCAATCGGTTACGCTCGAAGCGCTCGAGGCGCTGCATGCCGAGGGTGGTCCCGAGGCGTTGGACCATCTGCTGCTGCCGATGGACAGTGGTCTGGAAGACTGGCCGATACTGGATCTCACTGAACAGACTGCCTACTACCTGAACCACGGTCAGGCAGTACGTGTGCCTGGCAGCCCGGCGTTCGGTAAGGTACGCCTGCGTGATGCCAGTGGGCGTTTCCTGGGTATCGGTGAAATGACCGATGACGCGCGGGTTGCGCCGAAGCGGCTGTTGCGCTTTGAGGCCTGAAAGCCGGCTGTCTGCACAGCCGCTGCGGCATACAGAATTGGGCTGAATCCCCGGTCATTCGGGAGTATGATTCGGCATGGAGTTGACCCGAAAACGGGTCGCCACGAGGGTGGCTGTCAACAGGCACGGTCATTCCTCGATTTAAAACACGGGACACTGGTCCCGGCCTGTTACCTCAGAGGAAATTTGAGATGTCACTGAGTGTTGAAGAAAAAGCTGCAATCGTTGCCGAGTACAAGCGTGCTGAAGGTGATACCGGTTCTCCCGAAGTCCAGGTAGCTCTGTTGACTGCAAACATCAACAAGCTGCAGGGCCACTTCAAGGACAACAAGAAGGATCACCACTCCCGCCGTGGTCTGATTCGCATGGTTAACCAGCGCCGCAAGCTGCTGGACTACCTGAAGTCGAAAGACCTGTCTCGTTACAGCGCTCTGATCAGCAGTCTGGGTCTGCGTCGCTAAGACCAGCTCCGTTTGGACATGGCCGGGTCCGATTCCCGGCCATGCCCAGAGTTTCCCCCAAAGGCAAAAAAGAAGAGAGAGAAGACACCGTGAAACCGGTAATCAAGCAATTCAAGTTAGGCAATAGCACAGTCACCATGGAAACAGGCCGCGTTGCTCGCCAGGCTTCCGGTGCCGTTCTGGTCAGTATCGATAACGCTGTCAGCGTTCTGGTCACCGTTGTGGCCGCCAAGCAGCCCGAAGCTGGCCGCGATTTCTTCCCTCTGTCTGTTCATTACATCGAAAAGACTTACGCCGCTGGCCGTATCCCCGGTGGTTTCTTCAAGCGTGAAGGCCGTCCTTCCGAGAAAGAAACCCTGACTTCCCGACTGATCGACCGTCCGATTCGTCCGCTGTTCGCAGAAGGTTTCATGAACGAAGTGCAGGTTGTCTGCACCGTCGTTTCTACTGACAAGACTACCGATCCGGACATCGCTGCGATGATCGGTACCTCCGCTGCTCTGGCCATCTCCGGTGTACCGTTCAGCGGTCCGATCGGTGCTGCCCGCGTTGCTTTCGACGATCAGCGCGGTTACGTGCTGAACCCGACCTACGAAGAGCTGGCCACTTCGCGTCTGGACATGGTCGTTGCCGGTACCGAAGAAGCGGTACTGATGGTTGAATCCGAAGCACAAGAACTGACCGAAGACCAGATGCTGGGCGCGGTACTGTTTGCTCACATGGAATTCCAGGGCGCGATCGCTGCCATCAAGGAATTTGCTGCTGAAGCTGGCAAGCCGGCTTGGGACTGGCAGGCTCCTGCTGAAAACACCGCACTGATCAACGCCATCAAGGGTGAGTTCGGTGCTGGTATCGCTGACGCCTACACCATCGTCAACAAGCAAGAACGCTACACCCGTCTGGGCGAGCTGCGCGATCAAGCCGTTGCTGCGCTGTCTGGCGAAGAAGAAGGCAAGTTCGCTGCCGGTGAAGTCAAAGACGTGTTCGGCGAGATCGAATACCGCACCGTTCGCGAGAGCATCGTCAACGGCAACCCGCGTATCGACGGCCGTGACACCAAGACTGTCCGCCCGCTGAACATCGAGGTTGGCGTTCTGGATCGTACCCACGGTTCCGCCCTGTTCACCCGTGGCGAAACGCAGGCGCTGGTTGTCACCACCCTGGGTACTGCGCGTGACTCCCAGCTACTGGACATGCTGGAAGGTGAGCGTAAAGAGCCCTTCATGTTCCACTACAACTTCCCTCCCTACTCCGTAGGTGAGTGCGGTCGCATGGGCGGTACTGGCCGTCGCGAAATCGGCCACGGTCGTCTGGCCCGTCGTGGTGTTCAGGCTGTCATGCCTGACATGGATCAGTTCCCGTATTCCATCCGTGTGGTTTCCGAGATCACTGAGTCCAACGGTTCCAGCTCCATGGCTTCCGTTTGCGGTGCCTCTCTGGCACTGATGGACGCTGGCGTGCCGCTGAAGGCGCCGGTTGCTGGTATCGCCATGGGTCTGGTCAAGGAAGGTGAAAAGTTCGCTATCCTGACCGACATCCTGGGTGACGAAGACCACCTGGGCGACATGGACTTCAAAGTTGCCGGTACCGAGAAGGGTGTTACTGCGCTGCAGATGGACATCAAGATCAACGGTATCACCGAAGAGATCATGGAAATTGCCCTGCAGCAGGCTCACGAAGCCCGCCTGCACATTCTCAAGCAGATGAACGAAGTGCTGCCTGAGTCGCGCAAGGAAATCTCTTCCAACGCACCGACCATGCTGAGCATGAAGATTGACCCCGAGAAGATCCGCGACGTGATCGGCAAGGGCGGCGCTACCATTCGTGGCATCTGCGACGAGACTGGCGCCTCCATCGACATCACCGACGACGGCATGGTCAAGATCTTCGCTGCCAGCAAGGACGCCGCCAACGCTGCCAAGGCTCGTGTTGACGCCATCACTGCAGAGGCCGAGATCGGCAAGATCTACACCGGTAAGGTTGAGCGCATCGTTGATTTCGGCGCGTTCGTTAACATCCTGCCGGGCAAGGACGGTCTGGTTCACATCTCTCAGATCTCCAATCAGCGCGTCGAGAAGGTAACCGACGTTCTGCAGGAAGGTCAGGAAGTGAAGGTTCTGGTGCTGGACGTGGACAACCGCGGCCGTATCAAGCTGTCCATGAAAGACGTTGAAGCCGCCGAGACCAGCGGGGTCTGATAGACCTGCGTTGTTTGGCGTAAGAAAAACCCGGCTCAGGCCGGGTTTTTTTATAGCGGTCTTTCAGGGCTGCTCAATCCGGAAACACCTGCTTCCAGTCCTGCTTCATATCGACCACGACCCAGCCGCGCTGCGGCGCCTGATCCAGCGCCTCGTTCAGCGTTCCAACGTCTGACTCACGGTCGTAGGCCCACTCGCGATCAGCGTCGGTGTGGTGGATGATGACGCCCAGGCGCGGGCCGCTGCCGGCGCTGGTCCACTGCAGCATCTGCAAGTCACCATCGGAGTTGCCGAAGGCGGCAATTGGGCGCCGACCGATATGCTGGCTGATACCAATCGGCTTGCCTTCCTTGTCGTCGTTGAACTCCAGAGTGCCTTCGTGCACGACGTGGGCAACGCCGTCAATCAGCTCGAAGCGCTTGGCAACGCGGCTACCGACTACGCGTTCCGGCGGAATGCCGTACACCGATTCGGTCCATGGGCGCATGAAGTCGATACCGCCACCGGAAACGATAAAGCTCTTGAAGTCGTTGTCCTGCAGGTAGCTAAGCAGCTCCAGCATCGGCTGGTAGACCATCTTGTTGTAAGGCTTGCCGGTGGCAGGATGGCGTGCGGACTGTATCCAGTCGCGTACCACCTGGTCGAAGGCGTCGGTATCCAGACCGGCCTGACTGGCCCTGACCAGTTTGAGAGCGGCGTCATGGCTGGAGCCAAATGCGCCGGCGATATCGCCTTTGAGCATGGAGGCAAAGGGCTCCTCGGTTTGCCATTCCGGGTGCTCTGGGGCCTGAGCGCGAATGCGGTCAGCGACAAAGAACAGCTGGCTGTAGATCGGTTGTTCTGCCCAAAGGGTGCCGTCGTTATCAAATACCGCAATGCGCTCGCCCAGGGCGACGTAATTGGCCGACTCCGGGTTGGTCACATCGCTGACGAAGGCCGTGATCTGCTGTCGCGCGGCGGAGTCCTGCCAGGACGGCAGCGCGTTGCTGTCATCAGCCAGACAGGTGGCACTGACCAGCAGGGTCAGCAGGGCGATAAATCCTTTCACGTTTATTGTTCTCCGCACGGTTGTCAGTCTCATTCACTCTAGCGGAGCGATGTGGGGCGGGCAAAGTGGCTGGTTTGCCTTTGTGGGCCGGTTGGAGGATGCTGCGAGCGAATACAGACAACGGAATGGTTTGATGAACAGGACGTCACGGCGGGTCGCGATCACGGTTGTGCTCTCCACTGCCCTCGGGTTGCTGGTCTACCTGTGGGCAAATCACCAGCGCTTGCAGGTGCCGGGCTACGGCTTTATCCGTGTGCAGGGAGAGCTGCTGTCAGTGCGGTTTGGCAGTCATCTGGTGTGGCTGGATGGGGCCGGACGGGAGCGGCAGCAGGTGGATTTGGCCAGCGCTGGTCTTGCTCCGGCTGGTGATCATGCGTTCTTCAGCAACGGCGATCTGCTGGTCTACAACCGACCGGAGCCTGCTGGGCTGGCTTATTGGATAACCCGTTACCTGCGTCTACAGAAGCCGTCGCCCAGGGCTCCAGAGGCGTTTGAGGGGTTTAATCGCTGCAGGTTACCGCAGCTCAGCTGTGAGCCGTTCGGGCGTGCGCTGCCAGCCATGGACAGCGCGTTTCGTTTGGCGGTTGCCGCCGATGACACCCTGTACCTTGCCGACACACCTGGTTTCCATGTCTATCGGCTTACCGATGAAACTGCGGCCCCGGCGCGCACGCCCGAAGGGCTGTTGCGCTTCCCCAATCAGGTGCGCTTGACCAGCGACGGGCTGTGGGTTGCTGATACCAACAATCGAAGGCTGGCGCTGCTGGACACAACGCCTGCTGCATTCGGCGTGCTTCGCGAAGAGGTGGTCTTGGCACCACAAGACGGCCGGCGTTGGCCGCATCAGTTTGCCGCGGATGGGGATGGCTGGCTGGTCAACATGGCCGATGATCGGATGCGCGACGGCAGTCTGGTGCACTTTGCCACCGGCCGGGGTGCTGATGCGACCGTTGCCGCAGCACTGTTACAAGACCCACTGGCGTTTGAGCTTTGGCGTGAGCAGTTATGGGTCGTTGATGCCGCCAGCGAACAGCTGCTGAGGCTGGATCGTCAGGGTGAACAGCAGGCGACAATTCAGCGCAAGACGTTGTCTGCGCTGCAGCAGGGGGCTGCGCACGCGCGTGAAAGTTACCTGTGGGTTGGTCGGCTTGGCCTATTGGTGATCGGGCTGAGTCTGGTTGCGGGGTTTGCTGCCGCCTGGTTGCTGGAGCGCAAGGAGACGGTGGCGCAGTTCCGAGGTTGGGCCGGGCGCGAACTGCCTGCGTTGGTGGCAGCGGAGGCGGCCCCGTTGCCTGGCGACGCCGTGTACTGGTTGCCGAATCGGTTGCAGGGCCGCTTGCGTTGGATCAAGCCGCTGTTGCTATTAGTGGTTGCTGCACTTGGCTATGTGCTGCTGCAGGTGGCTTTGCTGGGCGGCACGTTATGGTCCCAGTTGCAGATGGCCGGATTGACTGTGTATGCAGGCCTGTTTGTCTGGATGACCCTGTGGGATTTGCAGGCCACTGCAAGGCAGCGTCTGGGCCTGACCGATGAGTGCCTGGTGCTCGTTGGGCAGGGGCGTCAGTGCGAGGTGCGGTTTGCGGATGTGCGCTACACGCGTACCCACTTGGTTGGCGAAAACCTTGTGGTTTTCCTCGGCAATCCGCGGCACTCGGTGTTTGATCGCAAGCAGTTGGAGCAACTGGTTTTTCCCCGCCTTAAGGAGGCAACCTCCTGCCCGCCTTGGTTCGTCTGGAAGATGCTTTGGCACACTCGGCATTCCCAGGCATTGATGGCGGCGGTTCTGATCCCTGTTACAGTCGTGTTGATGCTGTTCTTGCGTCTGCTCTCCTGAGCTGGACGGCCCGCACAACAACAATAAACGGGAGTCGAAGATGGAAGCGATTGATGTTTACTGGTCGTTCAGAAGCCCTTATTCCTACCTGGCCACGCCGGACATGCTCGCGTTGCAGCGCGGCTATCGAGTCAAGGTCAATCTGCGGGTTGTGCTGCCCATTGCCCTGCGTAGCCCAGACATCCTTTTCGGTGAGCAGAGTGCCAAGCGGGCTCGCTATATTGTTCTGGACTGGGCGCGGCGCGCCGAGTTCCTCTGCTTGCCTCACGGCTGGCCGTCACCCGATCCTATTGTTCAAGACCGTCAGACCCTGCGGGTAGCTGATGAACAACCCTACATCTATCGACTCAGCGCGCTGGGCGTTGAGGCGCAGCGGCGCGGCCGCGGCTGTGAGTTCGCTGCGCAGGTCGCGCGCTTGATCTGGGGTGGCACGTCAGGCTGGGACCAAGGCTCATTGCTGGCTGACGCGGTGGCGCGGGCCGGGCTCGATCTTGCCGAGCTGGATGCAGCCATTGCCACGGGTGATCAGCTTGCCGAAATCGAGGCTAACCAGCAGGCGCTGGAACGCGCGGGGCACTGGGGAGTGCCGACCTTTGTATTTGCGGATGAGCCCTTCTTTGGCCAGGATCGGGTCGATACCCTGTGCTGGCGGCTTGACCAGGCCGGGTTGGCCCGTTGACCTACATAGCCTGTCAGGTGGCAGGCTAGGGCGGATCGGCGTCAGACTTGATTGCGATCCTTGCTGCTCAGATTGGCCTGCGCCTGAGCTTCGATCAGTGCCTGGAAGTAGTCTGCTGTGCTCTGACTCGCGGTTCGGTCGGTTGAACTGTTCAGGCGCTCGCGGTTTTCGTCGGCTTGTACTGCCGGGCTGGAGGCGAGGAATGAAGCGACGATCAGTGCGGAAAGATTTTTCATGATGACGTCTCCTAGTGGTTATTTCGGCTCTGGTTGCCGCGTATACTTCGGAAATATTTGGAAACTGTTTCCGATACTGCGATCCCTTGGTTCAAGGTTCTGGTGGGTAAGCCAGTAACCAGGCCGGTGTATTCACTATATGGGAGCGACAAAGTGTCGCAGTAGCTCGCGCTTTGGTTACACAGTGTTTCTCATTTTGAAACGATTGGCGGATCTTATGCAGGATATGAATGACCTGTTGTGCTTCGCCCGAGTCGTGCGCTTTGGCGGCTTTGCTGCCGCTGAGCGAGCAACCGGTGAGCGCAAGTCCAAGCTCAGCAAGCGGGTTGCTCGGTTGGAGGCGCACTTCGGCGCGCGGCTGATCGAGCGTTCTACCCGCAGTTTTCGGGTGACCGATCTCGGGCGAGAGTTGTATCGCGAGTGCGAGGTAATACTGCAGCGGCTGGAAGCAACCGAGGCGTTGGCGATGACCGCGCGTGATGAAGTCTCAGGCACCGTACGGGTCAGCATGTCGTCGGGGATGCTCGAATACCTGGGGCGCGACACGCTGGTCGACTTCATGAATCGCTATCCGGAAGTGCGCCTGCAGGTGCGGCTATCGAGCCAGCGCGTTGATTTGATCAACGAGCGTATCGACGTCGCCTTCCGGGTGGCAACCCGCTTCGATACGGACCAGTCACTGGCTATGCGCTCGCTTGGGGTTGGTGCGCGGATTCTGGCGGCCAGTCCAGCGTTGCTGCAGCGCATGGGCGGCGCCCCGACGCAGCTGGATGATCTGGCGCGGTTCCCCACGTTGTCGGTGGGGGAGATGCTCGAGCGCGACCGTTGGGAGTTTGCCAACGACGCCGGCGAAACCTGTGACCATCACCACTCGCCGCACTTCAGTTGCGGTGATCTGCAGTTGATCTGCGAGGCCGCGGTGGCCGGGCAGGGCGTCGTGCTGTTGCCGCAGCACATCTGTGAGCCCGAGATACGAACCGGGCGACTGGTGCACATCCTGCCCCAATGGCACGCCCTTGAGGGCCAGATTCATATGGTCTTCACCACGCCTCGTGGCATGTTGCCGCCGGTGCGTGCGTTTATCGATCACTGCGTTGAAACGCTGGCCCAGCGGGGAGCACGTTGATGACTGACTGGTTACAACCACTGGTTCTGGAAACCGAGCTGGCGCTGCTGCGTCCGCTGCAGGTGGAGGATGCGCCTGCGCTGGTCACTGCTGCCAGTGACGGTCGCCTGTGGGAGCTTTGGTACACGCAGGTGCCGGATGCGCACTCGGTAGCGAGTTATGTCGCGGATGCTTTGCAAGAACAGCAGCTCGGGCGTGCCCTGCCTTTCGCGATTATCGAGCGCGCCAGTGGTCAGGTAGTCGGTACGACGCGCTACTGTCACGCCGATGCCGCCAATCGACGGCTGGAGATTGGCTACACCTGGTATGCGTCGCGCTGCCAGCGCACCGCGCTCAATACGCAGTGCAAGCTGGCGTTGCTGCAGCATGCGTTCGAGACGCTGGGCTGCATCGCGGTGGAGTTTCGTACCCATTGGCATAATCAGCAGTCACGTGCGGCGATTGCCCGGCTGGGTGCCAAGCAGGACGGCGTGCTGCGCAGCCACCGGCTGGATCCGGATGGCGCGCGCCGCGACACTGTGGTGTTCTCCATTCTCGACAGTGAGTGGCCATCGGTGCGCAAGTCGCTGCGGCACCGGTTGGCGCGTCACGCCGAGGGCTGATCCTGCTGTTCGGCGTTTGCTAAAGTGGCGCTCTCGTTTTCCGGAGGGGCAGATGCCGCGTTTGTTTATTGGTCTTGAGTTGCCCGAACCGCAGTGCCAGCAGTTGTTGGCCCTGAGCGCGCCGATTTCCGGTTTGCGCTGGCAAAGTCGGGCGCAGTTGCATCTGACCATGCGCTTTATTGGTGAGCTGAGCGAGGCGCAGGTGGCGGAGTTGTCGCAGGCGCTGGCGACACTCCGGGCTCCGGTGTTTGAGCTGCAGTTGGGCGGCGTCGGCTACTTCGGTTCACCTCAGCGTCCGAGCATTCTCTGGGCTGGTGTGGTTGTCCCAGCGCCGCTGCAGGCGCTGCGCGAGCAGATCGACCAGTTGATCGTGCCGTGGTGCGCCGCCGATCCACAGCGCTTCGTTCCACATGTCACCCTGGCGCGTTGCGGCCCCGGAAGTGGTTCACTGCAAGGTTTTCTGCAGCAGCAACGGGGCTTGTTGTCGGCGCCGTGGCGGGTGACGGAACTCTGTCTGTTCGCCAGTGACCCGGGCCCCGGCGGCTCGCGTTACTCGGTGCTGGCGGGTTATCCATTGGAGGGCTGATGCAGCCGTTGATTCGTTGTTATGACCCTGCCGCCGAGTATTACTTCGACGAAGGCTGCTACATCCATGAGCTGTCCAATGCGGCGGACGACCCCCAGCTGTCAGTGGCTCGCGCACGCCTGCCGCTGGGCGGCCAGACCCGCTGGCATCGCCTGCAAGGGGTGGCCGAGCGCTATCTGATTGAGGCGGGCGAGGGGCTGGTCGAGCTGGCCGATGAGCCGCCTCGGCGGGTTGCTGTGGGCGATGTGGTGATTATTCCGCCGGGTTGTCCGCAGCGCATCCGCTGCGTCGGCGCGCAGCCGCTGGTGTTTCTGGCGTTGTGCACTCCGCGCTTTCTGCCGGACTGCTACGAAGATCTGGAGCCAGCTGCCGGCTGATCGACCGAGGCAATCTCGGCGGCGGTCAGTGCGCGGTATTGCCCAGGCTGCAGTGCAGGGTCGAGGTGAATCGCGCCCATGCTCTCGCGGTGCAGGGTATCCACCTGATTGCCGACCGCATGAAACATCCGTTTGATCTGGTGGTAGCGCCCCTCGTAGATGGTCAGCCGGCATTCGCATTCACCAAGCTGCTGCAGCTGCGCCGGAGAGGTGGTGAGCTGCTCGGTGGTCATGTAGATGCCTGCGGCAAAGCGCTCGGCGGTGTCGCTGCTGATCGGGCGGTGGGTGGTCACATGGTAGGTCTTGGGCAGCTTGATTCTGGGTTCGGTCAAACGTCGCGACCAGCTGCCGTCGTTGGTCAGAATCAGCAGGCCGCTTGAGCCGCGGTCCAGCCGGCCACCAATGTGCAGTTCTTCACGCAGCTCAGTGGGGAACAGCTCCAGCACCGTTGGGTGCAACGGATCACGGGTGGCGCTCAGATAGCCGACCGGCTTATGCAGCATGAAGAACAGCGCCGGGCGGTATTGCAGCAGTTGCTCATCCAGGCGGATGGCAACGAACTGGTCGACATCAAAGCGCGGATCACAGACCCGCTCGCCCGCAACCGTTACCCTGCCGCTGGCAATCAGCAAGCGCGCGGCCTGCCGACTGTGCGGGGTGTTGTTGCTGATAAAGCGGTCGAGTTTCATGGCCGCGGAGTATACCGCGTCTTCGGTCATTCCTTGCGGGGCGGGCGCTCCCATTCCGGCGGTCGCCACAGATGCTGCAGGCGTTGACCCAGGGGGCCTGGCTTGAGCATATCGCGGGCTATATCGACATATTCGTGCAGCCAGTTCACCAAGAGGCTCTTGCTGTGAATCTGCCGGGTGATGCCGTATTCGATCGGCTGACCGGCCTGCTCGCTGGCGAAGGTGCCGAACAGACGGTCAAAGACGATGAATACGCCGCCGTAGTTGGTGTCCAGATAGCCCGGGTTGCGGGCGTGGTGTACGCGATGATGGTTGGGTGTATTGAAGACATACTCGATGGCCGGGTGCAGCTTGCCGACCAGCGTGGTGTGGATGAAAAACTGATAGACCAGTGACAACGCGTAGCAGACGCCCACCCACACCGGATTGAAACCGAGCAGCGACAGCGGTACGTAGAACAGCCAGCCGCCGTTAAATATGTTGGTTGCGTTCTGGCGCATCGCGGTGGAAAAGTTCATCCGCTCGCTGGAGTGATGGGTCACGTGCGCAGCCCAGAACCAGCGAACCCGATGTGAGCTGCGGTGCATCCAGTAGAAGCACAGATCGATCAGTACCCAGAGCACCAAGCCAGTGGTGACGGTCAGCGGAATATCGAGCAGCCGGTGCTGGTAGGCCAGTGCGTGGACCGGGAAGGCGATCAGCCCGGCTAACAGCAGCTCGGTGGTCTGGTAGCCCGCGCCCAGCATAAAGTTGCGTACAGACTCAGCGGTGTTCACCAGTTTGTCGTTATGGCGGATTTTGAGGTATTCCCACACGAATACGCCGATGAAGACTGGCGTGGCCAGCACAAAGATCAGCTGCCGCGCATCCAGTGCCAGCCAGGCCGGCAAACTGTTCAACAGGTTCAGCAGACCGCTGTCTGTGAGTACCTGGGTGAAGGCGTTTTTCAGGCTTTCCATCATCCGCTCCTGATTGTTATGAGCGCATGATGCGCTCTCCCTTGTCTTGTATATTGACCGCAAATGCCGAATTTTTGACCTAATGCGCCAATCTGGAGAAGGTATGGCTACACCAATGCGGGTCACCGGGGCCTGGGTTCAGCTGCTAACCGACTGGCTGGATATTAGGCAGCTGCCGGCGCCTGAGTTGCGGTTGCTGCTCGACAGCCGCCGCAATGACGAGGCGGTACCGTTGGCGCTCTGGCAGGCGTTGCTGGCGCGGGCGAGTTTGCTGGCGCCTGATATGCCGATGCCGGCGCTGGAGATCGGCGCCCAAGTACGCCCTCGCCACGCAGGGGTGCTGGGCTATTTGAGTCTGGCCAGTCGCACGCTCGGTGATGCGATGCAGTGCTATCAGCGTTACGAACAATTGGTCTACGGCCAGCAGTTGGTGCGGGTGCGTACCCAAGGTGAGCTGGTTGTCATGTGTTGGAGTGCGGAAGCCAGTACTGGAGAGCTGGCGGATACCGTCTCCATCGCGGCGCTGGTCAGCTTTCTGCGCCGGCTGCTGCCGGAGGTATCAGCGGTCGCCGATGTGAGTTTCGTCTTTGCTACACCAGACCAGAGGGTGCGCGCTGCCTACGATGCGTTTTTCGGCTGTTCGGTTCGGTTTGCTGCCAGCACCACCGAGGTCGCGCTGCCGATTGAGTGGCTCGCCCGTCGGCTACCGCACAGCGATCCGGTTGTGCGCGAGCAACTTGATCAGCAGGCGCGGGCGTTGCTGCTGGCGCTGCCCGAGGCCGATGCGTTTGATCGTGCGTTGCAGCAAGCGCTGGTGCGCCGGCTGCCGGAAGGGGAAGTGGCGTTGCGGCTGGTTGCGCAGGATCTGCACCTGTCTGTGCGCACGTTGCAACGCCGTCTGCAGCAACGTGATCTTAGCTGGCGAGGATTGCTTGACCGCACCCGGGAGCAGTTGGCCGAGCAGTATCTGGCCGACGCCGCGCTGCAACTGGGCGAGGTCGCGCTGTTGCTGGGTTTTTCAGAACAGAGCGCTTTCAATCGCGCGTTTCGGCGCTGGACCGGAACCACCCCCGCGCGTTTTCGTCGCAGTCTGCGTTTAGGCTGAGCGCAGCAGGTTTTTTCGGTTTACAGTAGATGCATGCCGATGCCGCCGAGAACCGTTAGATGTCGCGTGCTGAACGTCCTTTGCTAGCCGTAGTGCGTTGCCCTCCAAGTTTGCTTCGGTCGGAGGAGAGACCATGAGCATGGCTCCTGTGCGGCGCTGGCACCCGGCTTTTCGCCGCCTGGCGGCCGGGTTGTTGCTGTTGGCGGGGCTAGGCGTGGTGGTGGTTGAAGCCGTGTCGTGGCAGTTGCGGCTGTTGGAGCAGGAGCAGGTTGAGCACGATCTGGTCATCCGTGTCTCGGACGTTCGCAGCGCGCTGGAGACGCGTCTGCGTGATGGCATCTATTTGAGCCGCGGTCTGGTGTCTTTCCTCAAAAGCCAGCAGGGTATGCAGGAGCCGGCGGAGATCCGTGAGTGGCTGGCCAGCATGCTCGCCGACGCCGCCTATATCCGCAACATCGCCATCGCGCCTGACAACCGCATAGCGCTGATCTACCCGCTGGAGGGCAACGAGGCCGCTCTCGGCTTTGTCTACGCATCTTCTCCACAGCAGTGGCCGGCGGTAAAGCGGATCATGGACAGCGGCGAACCCGTACTGGCAGGCCCACTGCAGTTGGTGCAGGGCGGTAACGGTCTGATTTATCGGGCGCCAGTGATCATGGACGGTCGCTATTGGGGGCTGGTCAGCACGGTGATGGATTCGGAAAGGCTGCTTGGACCGCTCGATACCGAGCCGCGCTGGCGCGATCTGCGTATTCAGCTTCAGCGCGAGCAACCCGATGGCGACCCCGAGCCGATCTGGGGTGAGGCACTGGTGGCGGACCAGGCGCAACAGCAGATGCGCATTCAATTGCCTGGGGTTACCTGGCGGCTGGTGGTGCAGAATCGGCAGCCGGTGGAAGGGGCGAGCAAGTTGCGCTGGCTGCTCTACGCGGTACTGGCGCTGATTCTGCTGCTGATTGGCTACGTGCGCAGCAATGCCATTCGCCAACAGCTCGAACGTGAGGCCATGTGGGCGGAGAACGAGCGGCTCAAGAGCGATTTCATCTCGACCATCAACCACGAGCTGCGTACTCCGCTGACCAGTATCCTCGGTACCCTGGGGCTCCTCGATGGTGGCGTTTTGGGCACATTGTCGACTGAAGTTCGGGGCATGGTCGCGGTAGCGCGACGTAACGCCGAGCATCTGCTGCGGCTGATCAATGAGCTGCTCGATATCGACAAGCTGGTGGCCGGACAGCTGCAACTCGACATGCAGCCGACCCGGCTTGACGGGTTGTTACAGGCTGCTCTGGAAGAGAATCAGGGCTACGCGGGTCGCCGCGAGATCAGCTGGATCTATGACAACCCCTATCCCGAGGCCTGGGTCAGGGTGGACGTGACACGCTTCAAGCAAGTGTTGGACAACCTGCTGTCCAACGCAGTGAAGTTCTCGCCGATCGGCTCAGCGGTGACTATTACGGTGTATTCGGATAGTTCAGAAAACAGTTGGTGCGTCAGCGTCACTGATCAGGGCGAGGGCATTCCGCCGGAGTTTCAGAGTAGGGTGTTCGAGCGTTTTACTCAGGCAGACGGTTCCAGCCGACGTAAAGCGGGAGGCACCGGGCTGGGGCTGGCGATCAGCCGCGGCTTGATGGAGCAGATGGGCGGACGGATCGACTTTGTTTCCTCACCCCAGGGCACCTGCTTTACCCTGCACATTCCGAAACTGACTAACTGAGAGGGGCAGATGGATCTGCAACGTTACCTGCGGAGCAAACCCGAAGCGGTCGAAGACTATCCGTTTGGTCCGGATGCTCAGGTCTTCAAGGTGCAGGACAAGCTGTTTGCGCTGGTATTTCAGAGCGCGGGATGCGAATGCATCAACCTCAAATGCAACCCCGAGCAGGCCATCGGCCTGCGTGATCTTTTTGCCGCCGTCAGCCCCGGTTATCACATGAACAAGCGGCACTGGAATACCGTGCGCAACGATGGCAGCGTGCCGCCGGGCGAGCTGCAGCGAATGATCGATCATTCTTACGCTCTGGTAGTACGTGGCTTGCCGCGGGCCAAGCGGCAGGGGCTGGAGGCGCGTCACGGCGGCGAACTGATCTATCGAGGGCAGGCATGAGTCGCTTGCTGCGCTTGGCGCAGCAAGCGGACTACGAACGCTGTGTCAGCCTGTTTACCCGCTCTGTGCATGCGCTGGCGGCCAGCGACTACGACACTGCTCAGCGCTTGGCGTGGGCGCCGCTGGAGCCGGACTTGCCAGCCTGGCGGCAACGGCTGGACAGCCTGCAGTTGTGGTTGCTAGAAGAGGCGGGCGGATTGCTGGGCTTTGTCGGTTTCAGTCTGGATGGCCACATCGATCTGCTCTACTGCGCGCCGGAAGCGGCACGCGACGGGGTTGCATCGCAATTGCTGGAGCAGGCTGAGAGGCGTATGCGGGCTGCGGGTGCGACGAGATTCAGGACCGAGGCGAGTCTGGTCGCTCGACCGTTCTTTCTGCGCCATGGCTATCGTGTAACGGCGGAGCAATGGGTGCAGCGCGGTGCTGCGCGGCTGCTACGCTGTGAGATGGAAAAGCAGATTCGCACGGAGACAGCGGATGCGGCGGGATGAGGCTAAAGCGCAGCTGGCCAGATTGATGATGGCGGAGATGGAGGCGTCCGAGCGCGCTGAAATTATCGCCTTCTGGTTTTTCTGCGGGTTCTCGGAGGCCGATCCGCAGGTAGCTGCGCTACCCGATGCCCTGCGCACCTTGGTGTGTCGCGGGGTTGAGCCGGCGGACCCCGATGACAGTCTGCTGGACCCGCTGGTGCAAACCAGCCTGATTGAGGACCTGTACGGTGTTACCAATGCCTTTTTGCAACAGGCGCTGACGGAACGTGGTCTGGTTGTCGAGCATATCGACGGAGACCCCGAGCCGATGTATGCCTGCCCCTGCTGCGGGTATTACAGTCTAGGCAGTGAAGGAGGCTATGAGATCTGCGCCGTGTGTTTCTGGGAGGACGATGGCGAGCGCGATCCGGAACAGATCAGCGGCCCCAACCATCAGACCCTGGCGGCCGGGCGGCAGAACGTACTGACGCTGGGGGCTTGCGACCAGGCCTCGGTCGAACGGGTCGACAGGCAGGCGCGACAGCGTTACCGTGCTCCGCAACGCTGATCAGAACAACAAGCAGAGCGCTCCCATGTCCGAAAAACTGATTTTCCTCCCCGTGTTGGTGCAGATCGCGCTGACCTTCTGGTTGTACATCGCCCTGACCCGCGCCAAGAGCCGTGCCCAGGCTGCTGGCCAGGTCGACGAGGCGCGCCGGGCATTGCACGACGATGCCTGGCCCGAGCCGGTGCAGCAGATCAATAACTGCATTCGCAATCAGTTCGAGCTGCCGGTGCTGTTCTATGCACTGGTAATGGTGCTTTGGAGTCTGGACACCGCCGGCGCGCTGGCACAGTTGCTGGCCTGGTTGTTCGTTGCCAGCCGACTGGTGCATGCCTGGATCCACATCGGCAGCAACTATGTGCCGGCTCGCCGGCGTGCCTTTACTGTGGGGGCGTTGGCGCTGATGGCGATGACGCTACTCGCGCTGGTGGGAGTTTTTGGCGCATGAGAGAAGGGGCTGTTCGTCGGTTGCTGCGCTCCAGTGGCAGAGGCTATCTGCTCGAGGCCGTGGTGTGTTTCGGCAGTCTGATCGTGCTGATCGGGTTGGGGGTGCTGATGCTGCCGATGGCTTTTGCGAACGACGCAGATAAACCCTTCGCCTGGCTGCTGACGGTGCTGCTTGTTGGCGGGCTGTGCGGCCTGTGGGCGCTGATACAGCTGGTGTCCAAGGTCGTGGTGCCGACGCGAGAGGTGGCTTCACCGCGGGCCATCGTGGTTATGTTGCTACTTGGCGTGGCCAGCCTGCTGACCTTCTATACCCAATGGACGCTATCCCCGGCCGCGAACCTGATGCTGGTTGTGCTGCCGCTGATCGGCAGTGCGCATTTCCTGTTTTTAGCTCGGCGTTATCTGGTTAGCCGCAACCGCCGAGGTTGACAGCGCCGGACCAAATCCGGTCGACTGGGCGCCCGGTCTTCCAGATGAGTACCCGCCATGACTGACCCCGCCGTTACCCTGCTGTCCATCAATGCTGCCGAACCGCAGACGCTGCGCATCGGCGAGCGTCTGACGCGCACCGGGCATTTCAAGCTCGCGCGTAGCGGCGCAGTGCAGATTGGCGCAGGCGGGATTGCCGGTGATTTTATTGCGGACATGAAACACCACGGTGGGCCGGATCAGGCGCTGTATCTGTACAGCCAGGCCGACATGGATTGGTGGCGCGAACAACTGCAGCGCCCGATCGACCCCGGATTTTTTGGCGAGAACCTGACCCTCTCGCATTGGTGGCCGGAGCTGCGGATTGGCGACCGGGTACGCATCGGCGAGGTGCTGCTGGAAATCACCGCACCGCGGATTCCCTGTTCGACGCTGGCGGCGAGGGTCGGTGACGCCCGTTTCGCCAAGACCTTTGTCAAGGCGGAGCGCTGCGGCGCCTACGCGCGGGTGCTTAATGCGGGGGCTCTTAGCGTCGGGCAGTCGGTGGCGGTGACGCCCGGTGACAGCGCGTATCCGAGCATCAACGAGGTGTTTCGCTACTGTCATAGCAAAGGGCTGAATCCGACATTTCTGCGCCGCCTGCTGGCAGCACCGCTGGCGGAGAAAATGCGTGCCGAGATGGAGCAGAAACTCGCCAAGGCCGAGCAGCAGACCCAGCCGCTGCCCGGCTTTTAGGATCAGCTGGCGGCCGATACGGCCTCTGCCGGTTGCCAGCCCGGGTCCGGTGCGAAGCGGGGCCCGACATCCCTGCTCAGGGTGTGCAGGCGCTCTATGATCTCGGCATGTCCAGTTTCGCGCGCATGGCACAGCGGGCCGCCGCGGAACGGCGGGAAGTACCCCGCCAGCACCAGAGCCGCATCCAGCATGTCTGCGTCGCTGACAATACCCTGACGGCAGGCGCGTACCGCACTATTGAGCAGGCTGAGGAGGAGCCGGTCGTCGTGCTCTGCGCTCAGCTTGGTCATTTTCTTATTGCCTTTCCAACGAGACCGTTTGGCTGAAACCAGCGCGCTGCGGCCTTGTTCGACCGCATTGCGCAGGATCGCTGGCGGTTCTGCCAAGGGTGTGTCGCGCTCGTTGTGCAGGCGTTCAAACAGGGCAAGACAGTTGCTCAGCCCCCAGTGCTCGGCGATGGCCAACGGGCCGCGGCTGCAACCAAAGGTGATTGCGGCTTGCTCAATTGCGTCGACGTTGACGCCTTCCTCCACCAGCAGCATGGCTTCCAGCAGCCAGGGCGCGAGGACCCTGCGCAGTAACAGACCCGGTTGGCTGCTAACCGGCAGGGGCAGGCAGCCGAGCTGCCCAATCAGCTGGCGCGCGTGTTGCTGGCTGATATTCCGGCTGGTGCTGTGCGCCGCAACCTCGACCAGTGCGCCGTACTCTGGTGCGGCGAAGCGCAGACTGAGCAGGCGACCGGCATCGTTGAGCGCGGCACGCAGTGGCTCGACAGGATCTGCGAAGCTGAGCACCAGGGCCTGTGGCCGCAGTCGAGACTCCAGCTTCTGCAGTTGCTCCCGCCGCGGCTCCAGCTCCCCCTGCTGGGCATCTATCAGCGCGTCGGCCAGGGCGGCACCGTGATGCTCGGGATCGTAGATCAGCCCATCCAGCGCCCGCTGCTGCTGCGCATCGCTGCGGGCATGCAGGCGAATCTGCTTGATGCAGGCGGCCATGTCGGCTGTCGTTCCACCCACGCTGACGCGCAGGCCCGACAGCGCTGCGAGTGCCGCGAGCACAGTACCGTCGTCGCCAGCGCCCAGCAGGTGCAGATGGCTCCGACGCCGGTTTTCCTTACTGGTGCCTAACGCCTTGAGCCGCTGGCGCTGGAAGAACAGCTGAATCAGATGACGGCTGGTGGGGGTGTTGATCAGCCGGGCGAAGGAGTAGATCTCGCGGTGCAGCAGCAGATCGGGCTTACCGCCGTGGCGCTGCCAGAGATCGATCAGGGCCTCGGCAGCGGGATAGTGGCGAGGGTCGGCTTTGGCACTGGCTTGGCGGCGCATGGCCACCGCGGCCAGTCGCCGTACCCAGTCCAGGCGGAAGGGGCGTGCCTTCAGGTTGCGCCGGTGCAGGGTAAGCCGTCCGTTCAGAGCCGCGTCGATCAGCGGCCTGAGTTGGTGCTCTGGAGCAACCTGGTCAACAAGGCCGGCCTTGTGGGCCTCTTCGGCCTTCAGCGCCTTGCCGGTCAGCATCATGCGCATTGCCAGCAGCGGGTCGATCAGGTCGGGCAGACGCGCAGTGGCTCCCAGCCCCGGATGCAGGCCCACGAGAATTTCCGGCAGACCGGTGCGGGTGTCCGGCGTGGCGAGGCGCATGTCACAGCACAGGGCAAGCTCCAGGCCGCCGCCCAGGGTCTCGCCGTGCAGCACTGCCAGTGTGGGGCAAGGCAGATCAATCAGTTGCTGGGCCAGCAGGTGGGCGTCGACCAACTGGCGCACGGCATCGGCTTCATTGCCCAGCTGGCTGAAGTCTTTCAGGTCAGCGCCCATGCAGAAGCCGGCGGGCTTGGCTGAGCGCAGTACCAGGGCTTTAGGCATGTCGCGGCGCAGGCTGGCAAGCGCATCGCCCAGCTCGGTCATCGCCGCGACCGACAGCAGGTTGGTGCTGCTACCCGCATGGTCGAACAGCAGCCAGGCGATATCGTTATCGTCCCGGCGCAGGCGCCAGTGTTGCCAGGGTGACGATGCGGCTTGCTGCAGCTCCAGGTGACTGAACGGCCCGAGTTCGCGTTCGCGTAGCGCTAGCGGGTTAGTTACTTGAGTCATTCGCTGGTCTCCTTGGGGCGGGTGATCAGCAACGCCAATGCGTGGCCGTCCGCATGCTGCTCGCAGATGATGCCGCGCGGGAGCAGGCTGCGCTGCAGGCTGTCGGCCAGCTGCAGCAGCTGTCGGCACCCATCGGTTGCGCTCAGTGCGCCAAGGGCGATGCTGCCGCCGTGCACGTTCAAACTGCAGGGATCGAGGCGACCGACGGGCTGCTCGAGTTCCAGCTGATTTGCGCAGAAGTCGGCGTCCTGCCAGGCCGCGAGATTGCTCAATAACGCGAGAGGCGGCGACTCCGGCAGCTCCCAGAGGTCGATATCGGCCAGCGACAGTTGCTGCTCCCGCAACAGCCGCGTGGCGGCCAGCAGTGGCGCGAGCGTCGGGTACTCGGCTGGTGCCTGGGCATTGCTGCCCGCGGCCAGTAGCGCCAGCGGTGCGCGTTTCAGGCGCTGCAGGCCGGTGGCTGAGGCGAGCAGCAGCGCACAGGCTCCGGCGACTGCATCCGGTTGGTCTGCGGCCGAAGCGCGGCCATGGGTGTCGAACAGGGTCGCGCGGCGCCCGTTATTCAGCCCGCCCTGCTCGGCGTCGTCGGCGCGCAGCCGACTGGCCTCGGCAAAGGCGCTGGCGTCTTCGTCCTGCACGTCAAACATCCGGGCCATGCGCTGTGCTGACGTCAGCAAATCACCCGGCACAGTGGCGTTCAGATCGCCGCTGACGACCAGTACCAGATCGGCGTCGCCGCTGCGAATCTGCTGGCTGGCCAGAGCAACGGCAGACAGACCGTGGCTGCACTGGTACAGCTCGGTCTCGGTGTCCAGTTGCAGGCGTTTGCGCAGTGGCTGGACATGCGTAGCCCCGTCGGTAGCCAGGATCAGGCTGTCCAGCAAGTGGGGTGTCACTCCGCAGCGCAGCAGCAGCGGTGCGCTGCATTGCACGGCCAGATCAAGCAGGGCAAAGCCACTGCTGTTCAGGTGTGCTGCGTTGATCTGAGGTGTGCGCAGGCCATCGATGAGAAAGGCATCGACGGGTGTGGCGGCAGATGGGTTGGTCTGGCTGTCCATGCTGGGCTCATGTAGTTGAACGTCAAATCAGGCGGGTGCGCGGTGCAGGCCCGGGCCGATTCCCGCTGTGGGAAGGCTGCGCAGGCTATGACCGGGTCGACCCGGATCAGTTCAGTGTAGATAAGCCGGACGGGAGGAACAGTGCGGCGCCATGATTGGCGCCGCAGGCGGGATTACTCAGTCGCGCACCAGTGCCAACGCGACACCCTGGCCGCCGCCGATGCACAGCGTGGCCAAGCCTTTCTTGGCGTCACGGCGCAGCATTTCGTGCAGCAGGGTTACTAGCACGCGGCAGCCGGAGGCGCCGATCGGGTGGCCCAGGGCGATGGCACCGCCGTTGACGTTGACCTTGGCCGCGTCCCATTTCAGTTCCTTGCCGACGGCCAGGGCTTGAGCCGCGAAGGCTTCGTTGGCTTCGATCAGGTCAAGATCGGCTACCTGCCAGCCCGCCTTGGCCAGGCAGCGCTGGGTGGCCGAAACCGGGGCAATGCCCATGATTGCCGGATCAACGCCAGCGTTGGCGTACGCGGCAACGCGAGCCAGCACCGGCAAGCCCAGTTCGGCCGCTTTGCTGGCGCTCATCATCAGCACGGCAGCCGCACCATCGTTGAGGCTGGAGGCGTTGCCGGCGGTCACGCTGCCGTCTTTTTTGAACGCAGGCTTGAGGCCACCGAGACTCTCGGCGGTGGTGCCGGCGCGGGGTTGTTCGTCCTGGGTGATCAGCAGGGCATCGCCCTTGCGCTGGGGAATGCTCACCGGGGTGATTTCCTGATCAAACACGCCTGCCTCACGGGCAGCCACCGCTTTCTGCTGGGAGGCGGCGGCAAAAGCATCCTGCTCCTCACGGGTGATGCCGTACTTGTCGACCAGGTTCTCGGCAGTGATGCCCATGTGGTAGTTGTTGAAAGCGTCCCACAGACCATCTTGGATCATGGTGTCGACCATCTGGCCGTGGCCCATGCGTTGACCGGTGCGCGAGGTCGGGATGATGTGCGGCGACAGGCTCATCGATTCCTGACCGCCGGCGATCATGATCTCGGCGTCGCCACAGCGGATGGCCTGCGCGGCCAGATGCAGCGCCTTGAGGCCGGAGCCACAAACCTTGTTCAGGGTGAGTGCGGGAACACTGTGCGGCAGACCAGCGTGGATCGCGGCCTGGCGGGCGGGATTCTGGCCACAACCGGCGGTCAGAACCTGACCGAAGATGACTTCGTCGACGGAAGCGGGGTCGATCTCAGTCTCGTCCAGCAAGCGGCGGATGACGGTGGCTCCCAGCTCGTGGGCGGGCACCTTGGCAAACTGGCCCCCGAAACTGCCGATGGCGGTACGGGTGGCGGCAACAATCACGACCTCTTGCATGAACAGGCTCCTCTATGCAGGCACTATTTTTCGAGTGCACAAGCATAGAGGGGTGCTCTATTCAGGACAAGCTGTCTCAGCGCTGGTACAGCCTTTGGCTGCACCAGCGCCGGGATTGCCCTCAGGCGTGGGCGATCCGATTGGCGATCAGGTCCTGCACGACCGCCGGGTCGGCGAGGGTGGAGGTGTCGCCCAGGCTGTCCAGCTCGTTGCAGGCGATCTTGCGCAGAATGCGGCGCATGATCTTGCCAGAACGGGTCTTCGGCAGGCCCGGCGCCCATTGCATGAACTCGGGGCGGGCAAAGGCGCCAACCTGATCGGCCACGAAGGCCTTCAGTTCCTTGACCAGCTCCTCGCTTGGTTCGACACCGTTCATCGGGGTGACGTAGACGTAGATGCACTGGCCCTTGATGTCGTGCGGGCAGCCAACCACCGCTGCCTCGGCGACGGCGTCGTGCAGCACCAGCGCGCTTTCCACCTCGGCGGTGCCGATGCGGTGGCCGGAGACGTTGAGTACGTCATCCACGCGACCGGTGATCCAGTAGTAGCCGTCCTCATCGCGACGGGCACCGTCACCGGTGAAGTAGACGTCCTTGTAGGTGCTGAAGTAGGTGTCGATCAGGCGCTGGTGGTCGCCATACACGGTGCGGATCTGGCTCGGCCAGGAGCGCTTGATCACCAGGTTGCCGCTGGTCGCGCCTTCCAGTTCGTTGCCTTCCGGGTCGTACAGGGCCGGCTCGACGCCGAAGAACGGGCGGGTGGCAGAACCCGGCTTGAGCATGGTGCAGCCCGGCAGCGGGGTGATCATGGCGGCGCCGGTTTCGGTCTGCCACCAGGTATCGACGATCGGACAGCGCTGCTCGCCAACCACGTGGTAGTACCATTCCCAGGCTTCCGGGTTGATCGGCTCGCCGACGCTGCCGAGCAGGCGCAGGCTGGCGCGGGAAGACGATTTCACCGGTGCATCGCCTTTGGCCATCAGTGCGCGCAGGGCGGTCGGGGCGGTGTAGAAAATGTTGACCTGATGCTTGTCGATCACCTGCCAGCAGCGCGATGCATCCGGATAAGTCGGCACGCCTTCGAACAGCAGGGTGGTGGCGCGGTTACACAGCGGGCCGTAGACGATGTACGAGTGGCCGGTGATCCAGCCCACATCGGCAGTACACCAGTAGACTTCGCCCGGCACGTAGTCGAACACGTAGTAGTGGGTCATCGCCGCCATCAGCAGGTAGCCGCCGGTGGTGTGCAGCACACCCTTGGGTTTGCCGGTGGAGCCGGAGGTGTAGAGGATGAACAGCGGGTCTTCGCTGTCCATCGGCTCGGCCGCGCACTGGTTGCTGGCGGCAGCGGTGGCTTCGGTGTAGCAGACGTCACGGCCTTCGTTCCAGGCAACGTCGGCGCCGGTGCGCTTGACGGTCACTACGGTGTGCACGTCAGGGCAATCTTTCAGGGCTTTTTCGACGTTGACCTTGAGCGGCACGGTCTTGCCACCGCGCACACCTTCGTCGGCGGTGATCACCGCGCGGCAGTCGGCGTCGAGAATGCGGTCACGCAGCGCGTCCGGGGAGAAGCCTCCGAAGACGACGGAGTGAACCGCACCAATGCGCGCGCAGGCGAGCATGGCGTAGGCGGCTTCGGGGATCATCGGCATGTACAGGCAGACGCGATCGCCCTTGCTGACGCCGCGCTCTTTCAGCACATTGGCCAGTCGGCAGACCTTGTCGTGCAGCTGGTTGTAGGTGATGCGGGCGTCTTCGCTCGGGTCGTCACCTTCCCAGATGATGGCGACTTCGTCGCCGTGTTCGGCCAGGTGGCGGTCGATACAGTTGACGCTGACGTTGAGCTTGCCGTCGACAAACCAGGCGGCCTGGCCTTTGCTCAGGTCACTCTCGTGCACCTTGCTCCAGCGCTTGTCCCAGGTCAGGAAGCGTTCTGCCTGTTCGGCCCAGAACTGATCGGGCTGCTCAAGCGACTGCTTGTACATACGCTGGTAGGTCGCGTCATCCAGATGGGTGTGCGCGCGAGCGGACTCGGACACCTTGTGGTTTTCGATTGCGTACATGGGTATTCCCCTCTTGTTATTGAATCAGGCAGTCTCTTGTCAGCCGGCCCTGCAGAGGGTCTGTCCGGTGCTGCAGCAGAGATTCCAGACCGGCGAAACCGCTGGGGTTAGTCGGTCAGTTTAGGCCATTTAGCGTCGGCCATGAGAGGGGGGCAAGACAACCCTTCTTTGGTATGAGAGGGTGGCGTCAAATCGGCGAGCGGCATACGCCCGCAGGAGAAGGGATCAGCCGCTCAGGAGCGGCTGAATTCGAGGTTGTCGATCAGGCGGGTAGTGCCGAGATAGGCGGCTGCGAGCACGACCAGCTCGCTGGTCTGGTCATCGACCTGGGCAAGGTTGCCGGCGTCGCGCAGATCCAGATAGTCCGGACGCATGCCGACGTCGCTGAGCCGCTGGCTGGCCTCGTTGATGATCTGGGCGTAGTCGCAGCGGCCGCTTTGTACCTCTGCGGCGATCTGCTGCAATGTCTGTTGCAGCACCGGCGCGATGGCCCGCTGCTCGGCGCTGAGATAGCCATTGCGTGAAGACAGGGCCAGGCCGTCTTCGGCACGAATGGTCGGATGCCCCATGATTTGCACCGGCAGGCAGAGATCCTGCGCCATCTTGCGGATGACCGCGAGCTGCTGGTAGTCCTTCTGGCCAAAGACCGCTATATCGGGGCCGACGATGTTCAGCAGCTTGCTGACCACGGTCGCTACGCCTTCGAAGTGGCCGGGGCGGCTGCCGCCGCACAGTCCTTCGGATACCACCGGAACACTGACGCGCGTATGCCCATCCATGCCTTCGGGGTACATCTCGCTGGCGTTGGGTGCGAACACCAGATGCGCGCCAACATCCAGCAGCTTTTCCTGATCTTCTGCCAGCGTACGCGGATAGCTATCCAAGTCCTCACCCGGGCCGAACTGCATCGGGTTGACGAAGATGCTGACCACCACATAGTCGGTACGCTGCAACGCTTTCTCGACCAGGGCAATATGGCCAGCGTGCAGGTTGCCCATGGTGGGTACCATACCGATACGCTTGCCTTCCTGGCGGGCACGACTTACCGCAGCGCGCACTTGCGCGATGGTGTGCAAAGTGTTCATTGGCTCAGAACTCGTGTTCGGCTGCTGGGAATTCGACTTTCTTGACCGCTTCGACGTAGGCGCGGATAGCCGACTGGATGTCAGGCTGGCCGGCCATGAAGTTTTTCACGAAGCGCGGAACCCGTCCACTCAGTGACAGCCCCAGCATGTCGTGCACCACCAGCACCTGACCGTCGGTACCGCTGCCGGCGCCGATACCGATGACCGGTACGTTGACCGCGGCGGTAATGGCGTTAGCCAGTGCGGGTGGCACGCATTCGAGCAGCAGCATGGCGGCGCCGGCCGCTTCCAGCGCCTTGGCGTCTTCGATCATGGCGCGGGCTTGGGCTTCGTCGCGACCCTGAACCTTGAAGCCGCCAAGCACGTTGACGGTTTGCGGCGTCAGGCCCATGTGGGCACAGACCGGGATGCCGTTGCGGCTCAGCACTTCAATGCTTTCTGCCAGCCAGCGGCCGCCCTCAAGCTTGACCAGATGGGCTCCCGCCTGCATCAGCGCAGCACTGTTGGTCAGCGCCTGCTCCAGCGTCGCGTAGGCCATAAACGGCAGGTCGGCCATGATCAGCGCACCCTTGTTACCGCGCTTTACCGCTGCGGTGTGGTACGCCATATCGGCAACACTGACTGGCAGCGTGCTGTCGTGGCCTTGCAGGACCATGCCCAGCGAGTCGCCAATCAGAATGACTTCAACGCCGGCTTCACTTTCAACGTGGGCGAAGGTCGCGTCGTAGGCTGTCAGACAAACGATCTTTTCGCCGCTTTGCTTGAGTTTGTTCAGCGTGGTCAGAGTAACGTCAGGCATGGCTGATTCCAGTGTGTGGCTGTTGCTTGGCGCTTCGGCACCGTTGAAGTTGACTCTCGTACCGGGTGTCGTGGCGAGAGTATAGCCTTGGCCGGGCAGGTTTCCGGTAACACTTGGCTGGTCACCGGAATCGCATCCTACGTGTCAGCCCGGGGGTGTCAAGTCCGTTTGCGCATCAGGCTGTTGTATAAAAAATGGCAATGCCTGCAGATCACCGCGTGGACAGTTCTGCAGCAGTGTGTCCAGGCTTGTACCGTCGGGCATTTGTAGCGCTGGAGCGATCTCGGCCAGCGGGTACAGCACGAAAACGCGGGCATGCATATGGTAGTGGGGTACCTGCAGGCGCTCGCTGCGAATGACCTGATCACCATACAGCAGGATGTCCAGATCGAGTGTGCGTGGCCCCCAGCGCTCGGCCTTGCGCACCCGGCCATGCTCCTGCTCGATGGCCTGTAGCTGATCGAGCAAGGCTTCGGGTGCCAGGTCGGTGTCCAGCGCAAGCACGGCATTGATGTAGGACGGTTGATCCTGTGGCCCCATCGGCGCACTGCGGTACAGCGACGAGCAACTGATCAGCTCGCTGTGTGGTAGCGCGCGCAACGCCGTGCAGGCGGTCTGCACGTGCTGTACGGGGTCGCCCTGATTGCTACCCAGGGCTATATAGCAGCGTGGCATCAGTTGCTCTGCGGCTTGCGCGGCTTGTTTTTGCGGGGGCGTGAGCGCGAGCGCTTGCCACTGCCCTTGCTGCCGTCACCGAGCTCGCGAATCATCTGGCGGCGCTGGTCGGGGTTGGCGTCCTGATATTGAGTCCACCATTGACCAAGGCCGTCAGTCTCCTCGCCAGCCGCTTCGCGCAGCAGCAGGAAGTCGTAGGCCGCGCGGAAGCGAGGGTGCTCCAGTAACTGGTCGGCGCGGCGGCCGCTGCGACGCTCAAGGCGCGGCTGCATGTCCCAGATTTCGCGCATCGGGATGCTGAAACGTTTGGGAATCGCGGTGTGTCGACACTGTTCGGCAAGCAGCTCATGGGCCGCTTGCTGGTAGGCAGGGATTGCCGGAATACCTTGTTCTTCAAGGTATTGCACGCGGGCCGGTAGCGCTGGCCAGAGCATGGCGGCGAACAGGAAAGCAGGGGTGACCGGCTTATCCTGGGCTATGCGCTCGTCGGTATTGCGCAGCGCCTGGCGAACCAGTTGCAGGGTGTAATCCGGGCGCTCGAGGATCGCGTCGTCGGTATCCGGGAACAGCGGTGCGACCAGATCGTACTGGTAGAGCAGGTCAAAGGTTGCCAGGCCCTGGCCGCTCATCAGCAGCTTGAGACTTTCATCGAACAGGCGCGCGGCAGGAATGTCGTGCAGTAGCGGCGCCATAGACTCGATGGGGGCGGCAGTGTGCTGCTCGATTTCGAAGTCCAGCTTGGCGGCAAAGCGCACGGCCCGCAGCATGCGCACCGGGTCTTCCTGGTAACGCTGCTCTGGCCGACCTATCAGTCGGATCAGGCGGTTGCGGATATCGTGTACGCCATTGGCAAAGTCGTGAATTTGCCCGGTGCTGACGTCGAAGTACAGCGCATTGATGGTGAAGTCGCGGCGCTGGGCGTCCTGTTCAAAGGTGCCGTAGACGTTGTCGCGCAGCAACCGACCGGACTCGCTTTGGCGCGATTGCTCCTCTGACGCCTCGGCTTCGTGGTTGGCGCGGAAGGTCGCAACCTCGATGATTTCGCGGCCGAAATGGACGTGAACCAGCTTGAAGCGGCGGCCAATCAGACGCGCATTGCGGAACGTGGCGCGAACCTGTTCGGGCGTCGCGCTGGTCGCAACGTCAAAATCCTTGGGGGTGATATCGAGCAGCAGGTCGCGTACGCAGCCACCGACCAGGAAGGCCTGGTAGCCGGCTTGCTGCAGGCGTTCCACCACACTGACGGCGTGTCGGCTCAGGCGTTCGCGGCGCAACTTGTGCTGGCTGGCGGGAATGACGCTCGGCGTGGTACGGCGGCGCTGGGGATGGCCGAAGGGCGATGGAATTTTCTGCAACAGCTTTCGAATCATAGGGTTGGGTTGTTCCGGCTGCCGATCAGAGGGAGCTAGTGCTCGGTCTGTACTGGAGCTGCACGGTAGCGCTTATGAATGGGATCGCGCAACTGGCTGCTTGGCCGAACGCGAAAATAGCCTGTCGGCCACGATTGACGTGCATTCTAGCCTGAAATGCCGCTAAAGGTAAGAAAGGGGATAATCGCGGGATGAGCTTGGTGAGGGAGAAAGCTCAAGGGGAGTAGTGAACTCCCCCTAATGGTTTTTTATTATTGTTTTTATCAGAGCTGTTCTTTTTGTTTGTTTGAAGCGGCAATCGCCGCTTTCCGACTGACCCATCTCGGGCTGTCTAAAACAAACGGATTGCTTTGGAAGCTTAGGTTCGAAACGGCCTCAAGGGTGGCTTTGGACGGTGGGTTGCTCTGGCAACTTTTATTCTTCTCTGTCCAATCGAACATCCTGTTCGCGATCCGACTGCTATTCTCCAAAAAAATCAGTTTGCTGCGTCTCTCACGTCTTGTTTTTATTGTGTGTGGAGTCGAATGTTATTTTTGTTATGAGTTTTGGTTTTTATTGTTGTTGTGCCAGATATAAAGCATTCGCCGTGCCAACTTTTTAAAATCCTTTTAAATCAATGGCTTGCGATTTTTGGGTGTTTTTAAGGCCCGTGTTACCCCCTAAGGTGTTACCTCGAATGCGACTAAAGTGTTACCTGTGGGTAGGGATGGGGTAACAGTTTTGCGGGAACTTTCGCGGTAACAGGTAACACATTTGGGTGGGGATCGGGTGTTACGGTCATGCAAGCGGGTAAGGCAGGCTGCGGAGGAGCGGCAGCCTGCTGGAGGTGGGATCAGGTGCTGGCGGTTTTTTTGCGCGGAATGCCCAGACGCTGACGACGCTCCCACAGGCACTTGCGGCTGATGCCGAGCTTGTGCGCCAGTTGGGTTTCAGTCATGTGATCCTGATGCTCAAGGACAAAATGCTGGAAATAGTCTTCCAGCGACAGGTCCTCGGCCGGCTCCTGTCCCTGCGTGACATCGTTCTTCATGGTCTCCAGCGCGCTGGCCGCTTCTGATGCACGCTCGATCTCGGCATCCAGCTCGATGCCCAGCAGATCCGACGTGATTTCCTCGTGGTCGCAGAGAATGGCGGAACGCTCGATGGCGTTTTCCAGTTCGCGCACGTTGCCCGGCCAGCTGTAGGCGAGAATCGCGCGCTCGGCGTCTCGACTGAAATGCAGGCCTTCCATGTTCATGTTGCGTGCTGCCCGTTGCAGCAGCGCCTCGGCGATGAGCATCACGTCGCGGCCGCGCTCGCGCAGCGGCGGCAGACGTAGCTCGATGACATTCAGTCGATAGTAGAGGTCTTCGCGGAACAGGCCCTGGCGCGCCATGGTCTTGAGGTCACGGTGGGTTGCTGCAACCAGGCGGACGTCGACCTTGTGCGACTGCACCGACCCGACACGACGAATCTCGCCTTCCTGCAGCACACGCAACAGGCGCGCCTGTGCTTCCAGCGGCAACTCGCCGATCTCGTCGAGGAACAGGGTGCCGCCATCGGCCGCTTCGACCAGACCGGTACGGTTGCTGGTGGCGCCGGTGAAAGAGCCCTTCTCGTGACCGAACAGTTCAGACTCGATGAGTGTTTCGGGGATGGCGGCGCAGTTCACCGAAATCAGCGGCGCCTTGGCGCGCTGCGATTGCTCATGCATGGCGCGGGCGACTAGTTCCTTACCCGTGCCTGATTCGCCCTGAATCAGTACGGTGGAATCGGTGGGGGCGACCTTGCGGATGCGTTTGAACAGCGTTTGCATGGCGTCGCAGGCGCCGATGATGCCCATGTCTTGCCCACCACCGTCGCTGCTGGCTGCGGTTGCCTTGGGCGCCGGGTCGGCAGTTGGCGCGGCGCTGGCTTGCTGTTTGCGTTCGCTGCCGGCGGCAATGATGCGCTGCACGGTCTCGACCATTTCGTCGTGGTCGAACGGCTTGGCAATATAGTCGACTGCGCCGAGCTTCATCGAGTCTACGGCCGAGCGCAGGCTGGCGTAGCTGGTCATGATCAATACGGGGGTATTAGGCGCGCGGCGAATCAGTTCAGTGCCGGGCTCGCCCGGCAGACGCAGATCGCTGATGATCAGCTTGAAGCTGTCGAGGTCATGTCGCTCGACGGCCTCGCTGACTGAGCCGGCTTCCTCTACCTGGTAGTGGTGGCGCTCCAGCATCCGTTTTAGTGCCGTTCGGATGATGGCTTCGTCTTCAACAACCAGAATCTCTGACATAGTTACCTCACAGGTGACGGCGCCTTTTACAGCTTCAGGCAGGGGCGCCGTTACCGTTCATGCTATAGCGCGGCAGGGTAATGGTGAAGCGGGTGCCACGCTGGGTTATCTGGTCGACCGGGCTGTCGATGGTTATCTGCCCATAATGCTCTTCGATAATGGAGTAGACCAGTGCCAATCCGAGCCCGGTGCCTGTCCCTGGTTCCTTGGTGGTGAAGAACGGCTCGAACAGCCGGTCCATGATTTCCTTATCGATACCGCTGCCCTGATCCTCGACCTGCAGCAGTACCTGATGTTCGTTTTCCTGGGTGGCGATGGTGATACTGTCGCCGTCCTGGCTGGCGTCACGCGCGTTGCCGAGCAGGTTGATCAGCACCTGAACCAGACGCTGTGCATCACCGGCCACCAGATGCTCGGATCGGCACAGGTTAACATACTTGACCTCCGGCCCCCTGCGGTTCAGCGAGAGCAGGTGGATGGCCTCGTTGGTGCAGGCGGCCAGATCGACCGGCTCGTTGGGGTTATGGTGGCGGCTGCCGACGTGGGCGAAGTTGACCAGTGACTGGACGATGCGGGATACGCGACGGGTTTGATCGAGAATGTGTTCGGCGGCCTCGCGCGACTCGAACTGCTCGGACTCATCTCGCAGGTTCTGGGCCAGACACGCGATGCCGGTGATTGGATTGCCGATCTCATGGGCGACGCCGGCAGCCAGGCGACCAATTGAGGCCAGACGCTCGGAGTGCATCAACTCTTCTTCCAGCATCTGGGTTTCGGTCTGGTCCTCAACCAGCAACACCAGGCCGCTGCCGCCGACGTACCCGGGCTCGTCGATCGCTGCTTTATGCAGACTGAGCCACTGGGTGTGGCCGTTGATGGCCAGCTTCTGTTTGTGCAGGTGCGAGGCCTGGTCTTCGACGAAGCGCTCGAACAGGTCGCGCCAGGGTGCTGGCAGGCTGCTAAGGCGTGAGCCGATCACGCTGTCGGCTTCGATACCGGTCAGCGCCTGCATGGCGTGGTTCCACATCAGAATTTCGTTGTCCTGCGCCAGCGAGCAGACGCCCATCGGCAGGTGCTGCAGCGTTTGGCGGTGGTAGCGGCGCAGGGCGTCGAGTTCGGCGGCCAGACCGGTCAGGCGGCTGTGGTAGTCCTCCAGCCGGTTTTCGATGAAGTGGATGTCTTCGGTCATGTAGCCGTCGCGGCCCATCTTGAACGGCAGGAAGGTCTCGATGATGTCCTGCGCGACTGACGGCCCCATCAGTCCGGACAGGTTGGCCTCCAGTCGATCCCGCAGGCGGCGCAGGGCATAGGGGCGGCGTTCGTCAAACGGCAGCTTGAGATCCCGCAGCGCCTGCTCGACTTCCTGCTGGGCGGTCTTGTTGCCGAGTGGCTTGGCCAGTTGCTGGGCGAACTCCTGCGGCGATGAGGCCATCAACTGCATGCGCTGCGGGCGGCTGACGTTGTCCACCGAGCAGGCTTCGGCGGCGCTCTGCTCTTCGCTGGAACGCTGGGTAAACAGCGAAACCAGAGCCAGCACGACCACGTTGACGGCAAGTGAGGTAATGGCGGCGAGATGCCAAGTGTCGGCGTTGAACGACAGGGTGATACCGAACAGTTTAAGGCCCGGCAGCTCGGTCACCAGCGGCAGCAGCAGGGTAACGGCCCAGACCAGCATGCCGGCGATAACGCCACCGATAAAGCCGCGGCGATTGGCCTGCGGCCAATAGAGTACCGACAGGGTGCCCGGCAGGAACTGCACGGTGGCGACAAACGAGGCGATGCCGAGGTTGGCTAGATCCTGCTCGGCACCAAGCAGTCGATAGAAGCCGTAGCCGGCCATGATGATGGCGGCGATCAGCGTGCGCCGGGTCCACAGCAGCCAGCTGTAAATGTTGTTGTCGGCGCTGGGCTGGTAAAGCGGCAGCACCAGATGGTTGAGCACCATGCCCGACAGGGCCAGGGTAATGACGATGATCAGGCCGCTGGCCGCAGACAGGCCACCGATGAAGGCCACCAGTGACAGCCATTCCGAGCCACCTGCGACACCCAGGCCGAGCGAGAAGTACTCGGGGTTGGTGCGCACGTCCAGATGCAGGCCGGCCCAGAGAATCGGCGGTACCGCCAGACTCATCAGCAGCAGAAACAGCGGCAGTCCCCAGCTGGCTGTGCCGAGCGCCCTCGGGTTGAGGTTCTCGGTGAAGGCCATGTGGTACATGTGCGGCATCACGAAGGCGGCGGAGAAAAACACCAGCAGCAGCGTGCGCCACGGCCCTTCCTGCAGCGGGGTGTGCAGCGTGATTAGTGCTTCCTGATTGTTGTCCAGCCAGAGCTGCAGCCCCTGCGGACCATCGAATACGACGTACAGGGCGTACAGGCCGATGGCACCGATGGACACCAGCTTGACCAGCGACTCGAAGGCGATCGCCATGACCAGCCCTTCGTGCTTCTCACGGGCCGAGATGTGGCGGGCGCCGAACAGGATGGCAAATAGAATGATCAGCACGCAGAAACCGAGGGCCACCGTTCCCTGGCCGGATTCCTGGGTCAGAATCTGTACCGAGTCGGCGACCGCCTGAATCTGCAGGGCCAGCAGCGGCAGGACGCCGACCAGCATGAATATCGTGGTCAGCGTACCGGCCCAGGTGCTGCGGAAGCGGAAGGCAAACAGGTCAGCCAGTGACGACAGTTGATAGGTGCGGGTGATCCGCAGGATCGGGTTGAGCAGCACTGGCGCCAACAGAAAGGCGCCGCAGACCCCGAGGTAATAGGTGAGGAAACCGTAGCCGTACTGATAGGCCAATCCGACCGTGCCGTAGAACGCCCAGGCGCTGGCGTAGACGCCGAGCGACAGGGTGTAGATGGCCGGATGGCGCAGGATGGCGCGCGGCACGCGGCCGTTCTCGGTAGCCCAGGCAACGCCGAACAGCAGGATCAGGTAAAGAATACTGATCAGCAGCAGTTGGCTGAGATCAAAGCTCGTCGGCATCTTTGGGGCTCTGTAGCAGCATGCCGGCGATGATCAGAATCAGCCACAGCACGTAGGGTCGGTACCAGGCACCCTGTGGTTCTATCCACCAGTCCATGATGGCCGGGGAGAACAGGTAGATGCCGATTACCAGCAGCAGTACCAGTCGATAGATGTACATGGGTATCCGTCGGTTGGGGCAACTCCCCGGAGGGGCGTGTCGCGGTTCAGCCAGTGATGGTAATCAGAGCGCCCTGGCTTGCCAAGCAATCAACTTGGCAGATTGGCTTCAAGAATGCGCTCGGTGACTGGCATGCGCTCGGGTTGCCAGTGGGTTATGCCCCACTGCAGCAGCTCGGTGACGGGTGCGCCACGCAGTTCTTCGGGTATTGGCTGAGCCAGGGCACGCAAGGCGCGCCAAAGCGTCTCGGGCGCTCGCGCGCTCTGCAGAGCGGCAGAGCCGAGCCGCTTGCTGAGTTTCTCGCCATCGGGGCGCATGATTAACGGAACGTGCAGGTACCGCGGCGGTGTGTGGCCGAGCAACTGGTACAGCCACATCTGCCGCGGTGTCGAGTCCAGCAGATCGGCGCCGCGCACGACGTCGGTTATACCCTGATCGATGTCGTCCAGCACCACGGCCAACTGATACGCGTAAACGCCGTCGCGGCGGCGGATGATGAAGTCGCCCAACTCGTTGGCCAGATTCTGGGTTAGCGCTGGTTGCAGGCGGTCGATACAGGTGATCGGTGCGTCGCTGACCCGCACGCGAACCGCGTGATCGGCGGCTGCCGGAAGCTGTCGCGCGGCGCAGGTGCCGGGATACCCCGGGCCGTGCTGCAGCAGGGTCTTGCGTGGACAGTCGCAGTAATACGCGAGACCCGCGCTCAGCCATTTTTCGGTCTGTGCACGGTAGAGCTCCAGACGCTCGCTTTGGCGCACGATCTGGCCGTCGTGTTCGAGGCCGAAGTCCTCCAGCGCGCGCAGAATCTGCGCTTCCGCGTCGGGTTGGCTGCGCGTCTGATCAAGGTCTTCGATGCGAATCAGCCAGCGGCCATTGGCGTGGCGGGCGTCGAGATAGCTGGCCAAGGCGGCCACCAGAGAGCCAAAGTGCAACAGGCCACTGGGGGTTGGGGCGAAGCGCCCAATGTAGGGAGAGGTCATGCGGGGAGGGCGTTGCAGGCTGCGGTGGCAGCCTGCAATACAGCGGACCGGCTCAGCTGCCGACCTGCTTTTCCTTGATTTCTGCCAGGGTCTTGCAGTCGATGCACAGCGTCGCGGTCGGGCGGGCTTCCAGACGGCGGATGCCGATCTCGACACCGCAGGAGTCGCAGAAGCCGTAATCGTCTTCTTCGATGCGCTGCAGGGTCTGGTCGATCTTCTTGATCAGCTTGCGCTCGCGGTCGCGGGCACGCAGTTCCAGACTGAACTCTTCTTCCTGACTGGCCCGGTCAGCGGGGTCGGGGAAGTTGGCCGCTTCATCCTGCATGTGGTGCACGGTGCGGTCTACTTCTTCCATCAGCTCCTGCTTCCAGGTGTTGAGGATGTTGGCGAAATGCGCGAGCTGCTGCTCGTTCATGTACTCCTCACCCTTCTTTTCCTGATAGGGGACGAAGCCGCGGATCAACATTGATGTTTTCTGCTTGGCATTGCTGGGCATGAGAACCCCTCACTTGTTGCTCGATCTTCCTGTTTCAGGTCCCACCCACGCAACCTGACGTGCTTCGGCCAAAAGCCTGCAAGCGGGCAAAACTACCAGAACCTGATGGCCTGCGCTACTGTTTGGCGCCAGAAGGCTCGGCAGGGGGTGCAGAGCCGCTGCCAGCGCGGCTCTGGCAGGGTATCATCGTCGTTTTTGCCGCCCTCTCAGGATCTTTCTATGTCGCAGTCGCACTGGGCCCGCCGGGTTCAGGACATCCAGCCTTTTCACGTGATGGCCGTTCTGGCCCGTGCCCGTGCGCTTGAAGCGCAGGGGCGTGACGTCATTCACATGGAAATCGGCGAGCCGGACTTCAGCACCCCCGAACCGATCATTCGTGCCGGTCAGCAGGCGCTTGCCAACGGTTGCACCAGTTACACGCCTGCTTTGGGGTTGCCGGCGTTGCGTGAGGCCATCGCCGGCCTGTATCAGCAACGTCATGGGCTGGCGCTGGACCCGGCCCGGGTGGTGGTGACGCCGGGTGGCTCGGCAGCGCTGTTGCTGGTTAGTGCTTTGTTGGTCGAACCGGGCCGCAAAGTCTTGATGGCGGACCCCGCCTATCCCTGCAATCGGCATTTTCTTCGTCTGGTAGAAGGGCGTGCGGTGCTGGTGCCGACCGGTCCGGAAACCAACTATCAGCTGACCCCTGAACTGATCGAGCAGCATTGGGACAGCGATTGCGTTGCGGTGCTGGCGGCGTCGCCGGCCAACCCGACCGGGACCTTGCTGTCGCGCGAGGAGTTGGCCGCAATGTCGGCCACCTGCCGGCGCCTCGGCGCAGAGCTGATCGTTGACGAGATCTACCACGGACTGACCTACGGGCTGGATGCGCCGTCCGTACTGGAGGTGGCTGACGACGCCTTTGTGCTCAACAGTTTCTCCAAATACTTCGGCATGACCGGCTGGCGCCTGGGCTGGCTGGTCGCGCCCGAGGCGGCGGTGCCGGAGCTGGAAAAGCTGGCGCAGAACCTCTATATCTGCGCGCCACACATGGCGCAGCAGGCAGCGCTGGCGGCCTTCGGCGAAGAAAGCCGGGAGATCTGCGAGATCCGTCGTCGCGCCTTCCAGGTGCGCCGTGACTTCCTGCTGCCAGCTATTCGTGACCTCGGCTTTAAAGTGCCGGTTACCCCGCAGGGCGCCTTCTATCTATATGCCGACATGCAGGCGTTGGGGGGCGACAGCGCGAGCTTCTGTCAGCACGTGATCGAGCGCGAGTTTGTGGCCCTGACACCCGGGCTGGACTTCGGTCATCACCGCGCGGAGCAGCACCTGCGACTGGCCTATACCACCTCGCTGGAACGGCTGGAGCAAGCGGTCGAGCGGATTGCACGGGCGCTGGACAGTTGGTCGCCCGGATGCTGATTCCATTCGAGACGCCGCTGCAGGAAGCGACGCTGCTGCGTCGCTACAAGCGCTTTCTCGCCGATATCCGTCTGCCGGATGGGCAAGAGTTGACGGTGCATTGCCCCAATACCGGTTCGATGCGCAATTGCGGGCAGCCCGGCGATCGGGTGTGGGTGAGCCTGGATTACAAGCCCGGGCGCAAGCTGCCGGGCACCTGGGAACTGGTCGAAATTGCGCCAGGCCAGTTGGCCTGTATCCATAGCGCGCGGGCTAACCGGGTGGTGGCCAAAGCGTTGCAAGCCGGCTTGATTGCCCCGCTGGCGGGTTATCCGGAGCAGCGCACGGAAGTGCGTCTGCCCGGTGGCGCCAGCCGCTTCGATTTTCTGCTGTCGGGTGGCGCTCAGCCAGAATGCGTGGTTGAGGTGAAGAGCGTGACGCTGGCGTTGGGTGAGGGCATCGGCGCCTTCCCGGATGCGGTCAGCGCCCGTGGCCAGAAACATCTGAGAGAACTGATTGAGGTGGTGGAAAACGGTCGGCGAGCCTGCCTGCTGTTCTGCGTCATGCATTCGGGCATCGAACAGGTTCGCCCAGCCGATGAAATCGATGCCGAGTATGGCCGACTGCTGCGCGAGGCCGCTGCGCGGGGAGTGGACGTGCTGGCCTGGTCGGTCTGGCCGCAGCCACAGGGCATGGAGGTACGCGGCGCGCTGCCGGTGTATCTATGACGGCGGTTTGTCGGCCAGCCAGACGTGCCCGTTGCTTATGTAGCAGCCCAGCTGGCGGAGAGCTTGGCCGACGCAGGGCCCGGCGACGCACTCACCGCTTTCCGGTAGAAACAGGGCGCCGTGGGTCGCGCACTGGATCAGCCGGCCCGAGCTGTCGAGGAACTGATCCGGCACCCATTCCAGGCCAATGCCGCGATGCGGACAGCGGTTTTCGTACAGGTAAACCTGCTCACCCTGACGGACCAGAAACAGTGCCTGGCCTTGATATGTAATGCCCTTGCTGCCGCGCATCGGTAACTCGTCGAGGCGGCAAAGAGGTTGCGGGAGAAAGTCAGCGTCAGACATGGCGCCGATTATCCTGCGACCAGCAAGGGAAAGCCAGCCATCGCCATGACGGCGTCAATCGCGCCCGGTATGCTGGCAGCTCTTTCACCCGTGGCGTACTCGCCATGGATCGGTAACAGGAACACGACATGGTGCTGCAGCCGCGCTACAAGAGGCTGGTACTCACACTTCTGCTGATGTTGCTGCTGGTGGCCTGCCTGCTGGCGCTGGCGCTCGGCCCTGTCAGCATTGCGCCGGCCGATACCCTGCGTGCGCTGTTCTGGCGTTTTGGCGGTGGCGCTGCGCCGGTCGATCAGCAGTTGATCATCGAACAGATTCGCTTGCCGCGCATGTTGATGGGGATTGTCGCCGGTGCCACGTTGGCGCTGACCGGTGCGGCGATGCAGGGGCTGTTTCGGAACCCCTTGGCTGACCCGGGGTTGATCGGTATTTCCAGTGGTGCCGCGCTGGGCGCTGCCGCCGTCATTGTGCTGGGGGCGCTGCTGGTCGGGCCGCTCGGCGCGAACGTGCTGCCTTACCTGACGGTGCTCGGCGCCTTTGCCGGCGGGGTGGCGTGTACCGCGCTGGTCTATCGACTCGGGCAGTCGGTACAGGGGACGTCGGTGGCGAGCATGTTGCTGGCGGGTATCGCTATCACCGCGATCAGCGGCGCGCTGGTCGGCCTGCTGAGTTATCTGGCTGATGACAGCATGCTGCGCACCCTGACCTTCTGGAATATGGGCAGCCTGGCGGGTGCCGACTATGCCCGGGTGGGGTTGCTGGCGCTCTGCTGTCTGCCGGTGTGGTGGCGTTTGCCACGACTGGCGCCAGCGTTGAATGCGCTGCTACTGGGCGAATCTGAGGCGCGGCATCTTGGGGTCGAGGTGGAACGGGTCAAGCGCGAGCTGGTGTTGCTGACCGCACTCGGGGTTGGCGCCTGTGTAGCGGCGTGTGGCCTGATCGGTTTTGTCGGTCTGGTGGTGCCGCATCTGGTTCGCCTGCTGCTGGGCCCGGATCACCGCTGGCTGCTGCCGGCCTCGATGGTGCTGGGAGCGGCTCTGCTGCTGCTGTCTGATGTGGTTGCGCGTCTGCTGCTGGCGCCAGCTGAGCTGCCGCTGGGCATCATCACTGCGTTGCTTGGGGCGCCGTTCTTCCTGTCACTGTTGATGCGCGTGCGGCGCCAGGGAGCGTTCTGATGCTCAGCGTAGAGCGGTTGAGTTGCAGTCGTGCCGGCCGGCCGGTGCTGACGGATCTGTCGTTTGAGCTGCGGGTGGGCGAGGTGATGGCGGTGCTGGGTACCAACGGCGCGGGCAAGAGTACCTTGCTGGCTGCGCTCAGTGGTGAGTTGAAGGCGGATGCCGGTCAGGTACGGTTGGGCACGCGCGCATTGGCCGACTGGCCGGCGCTCGAGCGCGCGCGTTCCCTGGCGGTATTGCCACAGCAATCCGAATTGGTGTTTCCGTTTCGCGTTGAAGAAGTGGTGGCGCTGGGGCGCATGCCGCATGCCGCTGGCGTGCAGCAGGATCAGCGGGTCTGCGCGCAGGCGATGGCCGCAGCGGATGTCGGCCACCTGGCGGGTCGCAGCTACCTCGCGCTGTCGGGTGGCGAGCGTCAGCGGGTGCATCTGGCGCGGGTGCTGGCTCAGGTCTGGGAGGCAGGAGAGGGTGGTTGCCTGCTGCTGGACGAACCGACCGCCTCGCTGGATCTGGCCCATCAGCGGCTGATCATGCAGCAGGCGCGGGTGATGGCCGCACGGGGGCTCAGCGTGCTGGTGGTGCTGCATGATCTGAATCTGGCAGCGGCGTTTGCTGATCGGGTTTTGCTGCTGCATCAAGGGCGGCTGGATGCTCTGGGGGCGCCTTGGGACGTATTGCAGGCAGAGCGCATTGCGCGCGTGTTTGGGGTTCAGGTGCAGGTCCAGCAGCATCCGCTGCAGGACTGCCCGCTGGTGATTCTGTGAGGTGGTGATGAAAGCCCTTGGTTTGCTGCTCAGTCTGTTGCTTTGCTTCCCAGTGCTGGCAGCGCCGCTACCCGTTTGGCAGGCGTCAGATGGACTGGATGACCCGCATCTTGGGCAGGTCTGGGATACGCGCTCTGAGCGCTGGCTGGACGCGCAGCAGCTGGTCGAGGTTCTGGAAGGGCGGCCACGGGTGATTGTGGGGGAGCGTCATGATCACCCTGACCATCACCAGTTGCAGCTCTGGCTGCTCGAGCAACTGCAGGCGCGTCGAGCGCAAGGCGCGCTGGTGATGGAGATGCTGCAGCCAAGTCAGCAGCCGCTGGTGGATGCCCTGCAGGCTCAGCCGTTGCCAGCGGATGCCGAGCTCAGCGCGCAGTTGCAGTGGCAGCCGGGCTGGGATTGGTCGCTCTACGGGCCACTGGTGCGGTGGGGATTAGCCCAGCCGCAGCGTCTGCTGGCTGCCAACTTGAATCGTGATCAGTTAATGGCGTTCTATCGTGATCCGCCGGCGCTTGAGTACGCCGCAGATACCCGGCAGACGCTCGAGCGGATCATTCTCGACAGTCATTGCGGGCTGATCGAGTTGGCGCAGGTGGCGCCGATGCTGGCGATTCAGCATGGCCGTGATCAGCGTATGGCTGAGGTGCTGGCGAGTGCGCCAGCGCCGGCGCTGCTGATCGCCGGGGCCTATCACGCGCGACGGGATCTGGGAGCGCCGCTGCACTGGCAGCAAGACTGGGGTGATTCGCCGGTTGTCGTGCTTCTGTCCGAGGTGGGAAGTGCGCTGCCCGTGGCTGATCAGGCGGACTATGTCTGGCTAGCGCCGCTATTGCCCGAACAGGATCATTGTGAACAGATGCGCCGCGCCGCCAAGAACTAAGTGCCTTTGCGGCGCAGGTGCGGGTTGTTGCGGAGCATATCCAGCAAGGTAGCGGCGACATCATCGGCCCGTTCAACCAGGCTGATCTGCTGGGGTTGCATCAGCCACTGGTGCAATACGCCATAGATGAATGAGTGGGTGCAGAACAGCGCCATGTCGAGATCCAGATTGGCGGGTAGCTCACCGCTGGCCATGGCCAGCAAGATTGAGGTCTTCAGGTTGTCGTCGTGGTGCCGGTTCATGCTTTGCAGGTGTTTTTTCTGCGTGCAGGGCTCTTCGACGTAATCGCACTTGAGTAACAGGATCTCATTGACTCGACGCGAGGATGGGTCAGATTCCAAGCGCTTCAGGACGGCAACCAGCAGCTCACGGAAACGTTCCAGCGGGTTGGTGGCACTGGCGTCCAGCGCCGCCTGATTGAGCGCGGCCATGGGCAATTGAATGCGCTCGAACAGGGCGTCCAGCAGGTCCGCCTTGTCCTGAAAGTGCCAGTAAATCGCTCCTCGGGTGACGCCGGCCGCCTGCGCGATCTCGCTCAATGAGGTGCGCGAAACCCCCTTTTCGTGAAAGCACTTTTCTGCCGCATCAAGGATGCTTTCTCGGGTTTCAAAGGCCTCTTCTTTGGTGCGTCTGACCATGCAAGTCTCGGGTGAAAACGGTTGTTGGAAGCCGTTACGGCAAAGTTGTGAGCTAATGTTAGCGTAGGGTCAAAACAATTTACAAACAGGTGTGAATGTAAGTATATTGTGCGCCAATCACCCGTGCCTCTCCCGGAAGGGTTGCAGGGGCGCCCGCAGAATTCAGTTACTACGGTTTGTCACGAGGACTCCCCATGCCGACGAAGCCAGCTCGCGCTGCTCTCCTTCCGCTTCTTGTCTCCACCCTGTTGATCAGCGCCTGTCAGGAATCCGAGCAGGCTGGCGAGCAGCCGCAACAGCAGCAGGCCACCCCCGTTGGTGTTGTTACGCTCAAGGCCGAACATTTTCTGTTGACCAGTGATCTGCCCGGGCGCACTGCCGCGTACCGGATCGCAGAGGTACGCCCGCAGGTAAGCGGCATTCTTGAGAAACGTCTGTTTGTCGAGGGGGCCGAAGTGAAGGCGGGGCAGCAGCTGTATCAGATTGACGACGATGTCTATCAGGCTGAACTGAAAAGCGCTGAGGCCAGCAGCCTCTCAACCCGCTCGCTGGCCGAGCGTTACGGCATTCTGGTCAAGGAGAATGCGGTCAGCCAGCAGCAATTTGACGAGGCGCGGGCAGCCAGTCTGCAGGCTCAGGCAGTGCTTGATCAGGCGCGTATCAATGTACGTTACACCAAGGTGCTGGCGCCGATCTCGGGTCGTATTGGCCGCTCCGCTGTCAGCGAAGGTGCATTGGTAACCAGTGGCCAGAGCCAGCAACTGGCAACCATCCAGCAGCTCGATCCCATCTATGTGGACATTACCCAGTCGTCGCGCGAAATGCTCAACCTGCGCCGTGATCTCGAGGCCGGTCGTCTGCAACGTGCGGGTGAGAACGCTGCCAGTGTGACCTTGACCCTTGAAGATGGCAGTACCTATACGCACGAGGGCAAGCTGGAGTTTTCCGAGGTCAGCGTGGACGAAAGTACCGGTTCGGTAACCTTGCGTGCCGTGTTCCCGAATCCTGACCGCCTGCTGCTGCCGGGCATGTTCGTGCATGCGAGCCTGGTTTCCGGTGCCAAGAGCGATGCCATCCTGGCGCCACAGCAGGGGATCACTCGCACTCCGCGTGGCAATGCCACCGCGTTGGTGGTCAATGCCGAAGGCAAGGTGGAACAGCGTGACGTCGTGACCGACCGTACGGTAGGTAACCGCTGGTTGATCGTGTCGGGCCTTAACGAGGGTGATCAGTTGATCACTGAGGGCCTGCAGTACGTCCGCCCTGGTGCGCAGGTAACGGTGCAGCCGGCAGAAAACGTGGCTGATCAGAACGCCGCCCAGCCCTCCGCTGATCAGTAAGGAAGCGAACCATGTCGAGATTTTTCATCGACCGCCCGATCTTTGCCTGGGTAGTCGCACTGGTCATCATGCTGGTTGGCGGGCTTGCCATTCTCAAGCTGCCGATCAATCAGTATCCGAGTATCGCCCCCCCGGCGGTCGGTATCTCCGTCTCCTACCCGGGTGCTTCGGCGCAGACCGTGCAGGACACGGTTGTTCAGGTTATTGAGCAGCAGCTCAATGGTATTGACGGGCTGCGCTACATTTCCTCGGACAGCAACTCCGACGGCAGCATGAGCATTACCGTGACCTTTAACCAGGGCATTGATCCGGATATCGCCCAGGTTCAGGTGCAGAACAAGTTGCAGCTGGCTACACCTTTGCTGCCGCAGGAAGTTCAGCAACAGGGCATCCGGGTTACCAAGTCGGTACGCAACTTCCTCATGGTGATCGGTGTTGTATCCGAAGATGGGAGCATGGACCGCTTCGACCTGGCCGATTACATCGTTTCCAACATTCAGGATCCGATTTCACGGACGCAGGGTGTGGGCGATTTTCAGGTATTCGGTGCGCCCTATGCGATGCGTATCTGGCTGGATCCGGCCAAGCTCAACAGCTTCAACCTGACTCCGGGTGATGTCAGCACCGCGGTGAAGGCGCAGAACGTGCAAGTCTCGGCGGGTCAGTTCGGTGGTTTGCCTGCGGTGCCGGGCCAGCAGTTGAATGCGACCATCCTCAGCAAAACCCGCTTGCAGACGCCGGAGCAGTTCCGCGAGATTCTGCTCAAGGTCAACAGCGACGGCTCGCAGGTACGCCTGGGTGATGTCGCGACCGTCGAACTGGGCGCGCAGGATGCCAGCATTTCAGCGCTGTACAACGGCATGCCGGCTTCCGGTATGGCGATCAAGCTGGCCACCGGTGCCAACGCACTGGAAACCGCCAAGGCGATTCGCGAGACCATTGCCAATCTGGAGCCGTTTTTCCCGGAAGGCATGAAGGTGGTGTTCCCGTATGACACCTCGCCGGTGGTGTCCGAGTCGATCATGGGGGTTGTGCACACCCTGTTCGAAGCGGTGGTGCTGGTATTCCTGGTGATGTATCTGTTCCTGCAGAACTTCCGCGCCACGCTGATTCCGACCCTGGCGGTGCCGGTGGTTCTGCTGGGTACCTTCGGCCTGCTGTCTGCCTTCGGCTTTACCATCAACATTCTGACCATGTTCGCGATGGTGTTGGCGATTGGTTTGCTGGTGGACGATGCCATCGTCGTGGTGGAAAACGTCGAGCGGGTGATGGCCGAAGAAGGGTTGTCTCCGGTGGAGGCGACACGGCGTTCCATGGGGCAGATCCAGGGCGCCCTGGTCGGTATCGGCTTGGTGCTGTCTGCGGTGTTCCTGCCAATGGCGTTTTTCGGCGGCTCGACGGGGGTGATTTACCGGCAATTCTCGATCACCATCGCCTCCGCCATGATTCTCTCGGTGCTGGTGGCATTGATCTTTACCCCGGCGCTGTGCGCGACGATTCTCAAGCCGGTGCAGAAGGGCCATACCCACGCTGAGCGCGGCTTCTTTGGCTGGTTCAACCGTACCTTCGATCGGGGCGTTAAGCGCTACGAAAGCAGCGTTGCTTCGATTCTGCAGCGCAAGGCACCCTACCTGCTGCTGTATATCGTCATCGTTGGACTGATGGCCTTCCTGTTCACCCGCCTGCCGACCTCCTTCCTCCCGGACGAAGATCAGGGCGTGCTGTATGTACAGGTTCAGGCGCCGGTCGGTTCGAGTGCCGAGCGCACCCAGCAGACAGTGGACGCCATGCGTACCTACCTGCTTGAGCAGGAATCGGAGACCGTGAACTCGGTATTTACTGTCACCGGTTTCAACTTCGCTGGCCGCGGCCAGAGTGCGGGCCTGGCGTTCGTTGGCCTGAAACCATGGGAAGAGCGTGAAGCGCCAGAATTGAGCGTATTTGCGCTGCAGCAACGGGCTCAGCAGCACTTCTTTGGTTACCGAGACGCGATGGTATTTGCCTTCGCTCCGCCAGCGGTAATGGAGCTCGGCACTGCCTCCGGTTTCAACGTCTATCTGCAGGACAACGCCGGCGTCGGTCATGACGTGCTGATGCAGGCGCGTAATCAACTGCTGGGTATGGCGTCGCAAAGCAGCATTCTGGCGAACGTGCGACCGAATGGTCAGGATGATCAGCCGCAGTTTCAGTTGCTGATTGATGATGAGAAAGCCAGTGCACTGGGGCTATCGCTGGCCGATATCAACCAGACCCTGTCGATCGCCTGGGGCTCCAGCTATGTCAACGACTTCATTGATCGCGGCCGGGTCAAAAAGGTCTTCATGCAAGGGCAAGCGGACTCGCGAATGAACCCGCAGGACCTGCAGAAATGGTTTGTCCGCAACAGCAACGGTGAGATGGTGCCATTCAGCGCTTTCGCTACCGGCGAATGGGTCTACGGCTCGCCGAAACTGTCGCGCTATAACGGTGTGCCAGCGATGGAGATTCAGGGCGAACCGGCTCCCGGGTTCAGTACTGGCGACGCCATGGCTGAAATTGAGCGTCTTGGTAAACAGCTGCCCAAGGGCGTCGGTCTGTCCTGGACCGGGCTGTCGTTCGAAGAACGCCTGTCTGGTGATCAGGCTCCGGCGCTGTATGCGCTGTCGCTGATCGTGGTGTTTCTGTGCTTGGCGGCGCTGTACGAGAGCTGGTCGATTCCGTTGGCCGTTATGCTGGTCGTACCGCTGGGCGTCATCGGCGCGCTGTTGGCGACCCTGGGACGCGGTCTGTCGAACGATGTGTTCTTCCAGGTCGGCCTGCTGACGACTATTGGTCTGACGGCCAAGAACGCGATTCTGATCGTCGAGTTCGCCAAAGACCTGCACGAGCAGGGGATGAGCATCACCAGTGCGGCGGTCGAAGCATGCCGCCTGCGCTTGCGGCCGATTGTGATGACGTCGCTGGCCTTTACCCTGGGCGTTGTGCCGCTGGCGCTGGCCTCGGGTGCCGGTGCAGGCAGCTCCCACGCCATTGGTACTGGCGTGATTGGCGGCATGATGACTGCTACCGTGCTGGCGATCTTCTGGGTGCCGCTGTTCTACGTTGTGGTCACCCAATGGTTTACTGAACGCAAAGGCAAGACTGAGACAGCGGAGGACGCACAGTGAAACGCTGCGTATTGAGCCTGGCGGTGGTAGCCGCCCTGAGCGGCTGCTCGCTGATCCCGGAGTATGAGCGCCCGGCGTCGCCGGTTCCGGCCAACTGGAGTGAAGGTGTTGATCAGGGGGTGGAGCAGACCCAGCTGATCGGCTGGCGCAGCTTTTTCAAAGACCCGGAACTGCAGCGCCTGATTGGTTTGGCGCTGGAGAATAATCGCGATTTGCGCGTTGCGGCCCTCAACGTGGAGGCCAATCGCGCGCTGTATGACATTCAAGGCTCAGGGCTGTATCCGCAGATTGATGCCAACGGCAACGGGACTCGCACACGCACACCGCACGACCTGTCCGGTGATGGCCAGCATACGATCAGCGGGCAGTATTCGGCGACGCTGGGGCTGTCCTGGGAGTTGGACCTGTTCGGTCGCATCCGCAGCCTGCGTGAGCAGGCGCTGCAGGACTTTCTGGCCAGCGATGAAGCCCGTCGCGGCGTACAGATCAGTCTGGTGGCGGACGTGGCCAGCACCTATCTGACGCTGCAGGCAGATCAGGCGCTGCTGGAGGCGACGGCCGATACCCTGAAAACCTACGAAGAAAGCTACGCGCTGACCAAACGCAGCAATGAAGTCGGTGTCGCGTCCAGCCTCGAGCTGGCGCAAGCGCGCACTGCTGTCGAGTCCGCCCGCGCCGCTTTGGCTCGTTTCCGGCGTCAGGTTGCGCAGGACCGCAACGCGCTGACGGTGCTGGTTGGTCAGCCATGGTCTGCCACTGCGGCGAATCCTCTGCTGCTGGATAAAGCGGTACTGGCAGAGCTGCCGGTAGGGCTGTCCTCCGAGGTGCTGTATGGGCGTCCGGATGTGCTGCAGGCCGAGCATCAGTTGCTGTCCGTGAATGCGAGCATCGGCGCTGCCAAGGCGGCGTTCTTCCCAAGCATCAGCCTGACCGGCGCAGCAGGTTCGGCGAGCAGTGAGTTGTCTGACCTGTTCGGTAGCGGTTCCGAGTATTGGACTTTCTCGCCGAGCATCAGCGTGCCAATCTTCCGTGCGGGTGCATTGAAGGCCAGCCTGGATTACGCCGAGATAAGCCGCAATCAGCAGATCGCACAGTACGAGGGCGTTATTCAGAGCGCTTTCCGTGAGGTTGCCGATGGGCTTGACGCGCGCGCGACCTACACCGATCAGTTGGCGGCCCAGCGGTCGCTGTTGGAGGCTTCGGAGGAGTATTACCGCTTGGCTGATCGTCGTTACAGCATCGGGGTGGATAGCTACCTCACGTTGCTCGATGCGCAGCGTCAATTGTTCGAGGCCAAGCAAAGTGTTATCTCGGATCGTCTTAGTCAGTTGCTCAGTGAGATCAATCTGTACAAGGCGCTTGGCGGAGGCGACTTCGCTGAGCCCGATGCCGAGTCGGCTGTCAGCGTAGAAGGCTGATCTGCTGCGTGATCGAAAACGCCGCCCAGCATCCGTTGCGCGGCGTTTTTTGTTTGTCAGGCGGAGGGTGGGCAAAAAAAAGCCCGCTCATAGAGCGGGCGAAATCCGTGATTAGCCTGATGAGGAGATAACCGTTTGTCTCGCGACAATCCTGTTATCACAGCCATCTCGCGATGACTTGTTGCTAATAATAGTCGTTCTCATTTGAGTGTCAAGGCTAAATGAGAATTATTTTTGCGCCTGCTGCTTGTAGTGAGTCAGCTCCTTGTTCATCAGGTCGATGCGGCGCGCCATGCTTTCGATCAGGCTGTGCGCGATGCGCGGGTTGCTCTGCATCAGCGCCAGGAACTGTTCCTTGGGAATCATCATGACGGTAGTCGGTACGCTGGCAATGACGGTGGCCGAGCGCTTCTCGCGGGTAAACAGGGCCATCGCACCGAAGATCTCGTCCTTCTGCACATCGCCGACTTTGATGCCCTGAACGAAGGCTTCAGCGTGGCCTTCGGTGATGATGAACACGTGGTCAGCTTCGTCACCTTGACGAATCAGCTCTGCGCCGGGGGCGAAGTGCTGGAAACCGGTTACCGGACGCACTTCCGGTTGCTTGGTGTGAGCCAGGGCGTCCGACATTAGCGCGGCTTGGCCGAGCAGGTATTGGGTGAACTGATCCTGACGGCGACGGTCAGCGTGAATGTGCTTGAAGAACGCTTCGCGGTCGTACGGAACCAGAACCAGGGGTTCTTCGCTGAGATATGTGCAAGGCGCGGCGTTGAGACCCTGGCGCAGGCCGATCAGGTCGCCTTCCTGCACATAGAACAGGGGTTTGCCATCGATCAGTGCGTGCAGCAACCCACTCTTGAGCAGGTAGAGCTGTGCCCCGGTGACGTGCTCATAGAGGTCGTCTACCGCGCCCAACTCAATAGGCTGGCCGCAGGGCTCGAGTCCCTCGAGCAGCTGTTCAGGGATACGCTGAAGTGAGCTGATGAGCTTTTCGGCGTAAGGGGGCTGGTCACCTATCAGATACATGGCTGAATTCCTTTTGTTGTTGCCCTGACGTACTGCTCAAGAGTCGTGGTCGCACGGGACTCTCATCGCTGCAGGACAGCCCTACATTAGCGCAGTCGGGCCGCATGACGCCAACATAAAAGGCTGCCCTCACACGGGCAAGGCGATCGGGGTGCCAGTGTGAGCCAGGTCGCTTAATCCTTGCTGGCGTCGGCGTCGCCATGCTCGTCGAGCTGATCCAGAAGTTGTTGCTTGTAAATTGGATCCAGCTCATTCCAGTGCACATTCTGCAGCGCGCCGGCGATGGAGAACATCAATGCCTTTGACGCGTTGAAGCCGCGTGCGCGCACTGCGCGATAGGCGCCGACGGGGCCGAGTTGGCGGAGTTGGTCGAGGTTATGAATGCCGGTGGCATGCAGCCACTGGGCAGACGTCTTGCCGAGATTGCGTAGCCCCAGCAGTTCATCGGTTTCCATGTTGTGGCTCCCGCTCTGATCGTTGCGGATCGATGGTGCCCGTCGGGCACGGGAACAGCAGAGGGTCGAACGAGCCCGGTACAGTGAACGGGCGCAAGGTTGTATGCGGCATGGTGTCGGGTTCGGCTTTTGTTATTAGAGATCCCGAACTTCAGTGTAGATCGGCGTGTCCTATCCGTACAGGCCACGCCGGTCGAGGGTTACAGGCGCTGGCGTAATTGTTCGGCGATGCCGTTCATGGCGTCTTCGCTGCTGGTATCCACGTGTACCGCGAGCTGGCTCTCTTCATCATCGAGTGGTTCCAGCGACTGCAGTTGATGGCGCATGACCTCGACGCCGGCATCGGATACGTCAGAACCGCGTTGCTGGCGTTCGATCAGCCACTGCTCAATCCTCTCTTGCGGTGCATCACAGTGCAGTAGCAGGCAGGGTGCCCCTTGATCCTCGATTGCGTCGCGCAGCAGTTGGCGCTGAGCTTGCTTCAGGTGGGTGGCGTCGACAATGACCGGGTAACCATTGGCGAGGGTCTGCGCGGCCAGGTTGGCGAGGCGCTGGTAGGTTTGGTCGCTGCGTTCCGGACTATACAGGCCGGAATCGAGGTCGGCGCCGCTTTCGTCGCCAAACAGGCGCTTACGCTCGACGTCTGAGCGCAAACGAATGGCGCCGAGTTGCTCCACCAGTTTGACTGCCAGCGTGCTTTTGCCACTGCCGGAGACGCCAAAGGTCAGCAGGCCGAAGCGCGGGGCGAGGGCGCTGTAGCTTTCCGCCAGCGCGGCGTAGCCGTAATAACGCTGCATGGTGGCGCTGCGTTGCTCATCCGTCATGTCGTCGTGCAGGCCAAACAGCGCTACCTTGGCGCGCACCATGGCACGGTAGGCCTTGTAGTAGTTGAGTACCGCCAGACCCTGGTAATCGCCAGTTTGCTCCAGATAAGCGCTGACAAAACGGTTGGACAGGGCGTGCAGGCCCCGGTCTTCAAGGTCCATGCTCATGAAGGCGACATCAGCCATCACGTCGGTCCAGCGGAACGGCTCATTGAACTCGATGCAGTCGAACAGGGTCACTTGTCCGTCGATCAGGGTGACGTTGTCGAGATACACGTCGCCGTGGCATTCGCGAACCATGCCGGTAGCCTTGCGTTCGGCGATTTGGGGAATCAGCCGCTCGTAGGTAGTATTCGCCCACTGCTCGAGGGCATCCAGTTGCCGTAGGTCGGCGGCGTCGGACAGGAACGGTCGGATCTGCTCGAAGTTTTGTGCTACTGGTGCGTGCACCTGCTCCGGGGCGCCGAACGGGGTTTCAAGTTCAGCGTGCTCGATCTGGCCGTGGAAGCGGGCCAATACTTCGGCCAGCTGGTCGATGTGGGAGGTGGTCAGGCCGCCGGCACGTTGCAGGTTGCCGAGTAGATCTTCCTGGCGGAACTGGCGGGTCTTGACCATGTATTCGATGGCCGGACCATCGCCGCCAAGCACTGGTGCCTGTTCGCTGCCGGTAACGGCAACCACGCCGAGATAGAGATCCGGTGCCAGACGGCGATTGAGCCGTACTTCTTCACTGCAGAAGTGCTCGCGCTGGGCAAGGGTGGAAAAGTCGAGGAAGCCGAAGTTGACGGGCTTCTTGACCTTGTAGACATAGTCGCCGGTCAGCAGCACCCAGGAAATATGGGTTTCGATCAGAGTAAAACCGCTCACCGGGTGGTCATACAGGTCAGGGTTCTGCAGCGCAGTTAACAGGGTCTGGCTCACGACGTTTCCTTGTTTGGTCGGCAATGCGAACATTATGCGGGTTGGCTGGTCCGAGGCCAACCATAGGTAATGACCCGGAGCACAGGCTGCGGGCACAACGGATGCGGAGTTATACAGACAAAGATGGCTAATAAACGCAGGTCGCGCGGCAAGGCAAAGGCCAAAGGCAGAAGCCGGCTCTGGGGCTGGTTGCTCAAACTGGGACTGGTTGGCATGGTGCTGCTCGGCGCGCTGGCGGTCTATCTGGATGCCGTTGTGCAGGAAAAGTTTTCCGGCAAGCGCTGGGCGGTGCCGGCCAAGGTGTTTGCTCGGCCGCTTGAGCTCTATGCCGGACGCGCGCTGACGCGTGACGACTTCCTGACTGAGTTGCGGGCGCTGGGGTATCGGCAGACCAACTCGGCGACTGGCCCGGGCCAGATGTCGGTCGGCAGCAGCCGGATTGATGTGTATACCCGTGGCTTCCAGTTCTTTGAGGGCGCGGAGCCGGCGCAGAAGGTGAGTGTGCATTTCAATGGCGCGACCATCAGCAGTCTCCGCGGCAATCGTGATCTGGTTATGGCGCGGCTTGAGCCGCTGATGATCGGCGGCATCTATCCCGCTCACAATGAAGATCGCATTCTGATCCGCCTGGATCAGGCGCCGCCGTATCTGGTCGACTCGCTGGTGGCTGTCGAAGACCGTGATTACTTCAATCACTTCGGCGTATCCCCCAAAGGTATTGCTCGGGCGATGTTCGTCAACCTGACCTCCGGCAGTTTGCAGCAGGGGGGCAGTACGCTCACTCAGCAGTTGGTAAAAAACTTCTTCCTGTCGGCCGACCGCAACATCGTGCGCAAGGGGCTTGAAGCCATGATGGCAGTGCTGCTGGAGCTGCACTACAGCAAGGAAGAAATCCTCGAGGCGTATCTGAACGAGGTGTTTCTGGGGCAGGACGGTAACCGCGCCGTGCACGGTTTCGGTCTGGCCAGTCAGTACTACTTCGCCCAGCCGCTGCAGGAGCTGCAGCTGCATCAGGTGGCGCTGCTGGTGGGCATGGTCAAGGGCGCGTCCTATTACAACCCGCGCCGTAATCCCGAGCGGGCTACCACGCGCCGCAATCTGGTGCTGGACCTGATGGCCGAGCAGGGCATGATCAGTCAGCAGCAGGCAAATGATGCCAAGGCCAAGCCGCTGGATGTGACCGTTGGTGGCAGCATGGCCAACACCAGCTATCCGGCGTTCATGGATCTGATCAAGCGGCAGCTGCGCGAGGACTACCGCGATGAGGACCTGACCAGCGAAGGTCTGCGGATCTTTACCAGCTTTGATCCGCTGCTGCAGAAAAAGGCGGAGGATGCGGTTCAGTCCACCCTCAAGCGCTTCGGCGAAACCCCGGACAAACAGCCGCTGGAAGCAGCGATGGTGGTAACTGGCGCACAGACCGGTGAGGTGTTGGCGCTGGTGGGTGGTAGCAACCCTCGCTTCTCCGGATTCAATCGGGCGCTGGATGCGTCGCGGCCAATCGGTTCGCTGATCAAGCCGGCAATTTACCTGACCGCGCTGGAAAAGCCGGAGCGTTACTCATTGATCACGCCGATTGATGATGAGCCGATTACCCTTGAGGCTGAGCCGGGCAAAACCTGGTCGCCGCAAAACTATGATCGACAGAGCCACGGTCAGGTCCCGCTGTATCTGGCGCTGGCTAAATCCTACAACCAGGCTGCGGTGCGTGTTGGCGTGGATGTCGGGGTGGACAACGTGCTGAATACGGTTCGCCGGCTGGGGGTGGATCATGATTGGCCAGCCTACCCGGCCATGTTGCTGGGCGCTGGGGCCATGACGCCGATGCAGGTCGCGGACATGTTTCAGACGATTGCCAACGGCGGCTTCAATACGCCACTGCGGGCGATTCGTAATGTGCTCACAGCCGAAGGCGAGCCGCTCAAGCGTTACCCGTTTGAGGTGCGTCAGCGGTTTGATTCGGCGACCATTTACCTGACTCAGGAAGCAATGAGTCATGTCATGAGCGAGGGTACCGGGCGCTCCGCTTATCGCTTCGTACCGTCGAACGTGCGGTTGGCTGGCAAAACGGGCACCACCAACGATCTGCGCGATAGCTGGTTTGCCGGGTTCTCGGATGATCTGGTTGCGGTTTCCTGGATCGGTCGCGACGACAATGATCGCACGCGTTTGACCGGTGCGACGGGCGCATTGCAGGTGTGGAACGCGTTTATGGGGCAGGCACATCCGCAAAGCCTGTCAGCTGTTCCGCCAGCCGAGATTGTGACTGCATGGGCGGACCCGGCCACAGGGCTTGGCAGCGATCCGTCCTGCGAGGGCAGTGTGGAAGTGCAGTTCCGTGCCGGTTACGAGCCGCTGCCGGGCCCGGGCTGTCGTCCGGTGATCGATACCGAGGCATTGCGCGATGGAGCAAATCGAGTGCTGGATACCATTCGCGACTGGCTGCGCTGAGCCTTGCTCAGTATGCTGTCGCCATTCCAGCTTGATGATTGAGTAGAGGATCAGACGTGATGACGATCAAAAAGGCAGCCTTGGCCGCGGTGGCAATGGCCGTGTTATCCGGCTGCGCAGGCTCGGGTGGCAATATTCCAGTTGTGGACTCGGGCCGTCCGGTCTCCAACGAGGATATGCGCACTGGTGCGGGCCGGGTCATCAGCAATACGCCCCAGACTAGCGCGCCGCAGGATAGTGGCGTGGTGGTCATGGTGCCCGACAGCGGAGGCGGCTCCAGTGCGGTCCAGTCCTACCCTCTGGACAGCCAGCCGGTGTTCTCAACCGATAATGGTGTGAACTCGACGGGCACTGCTGCTCCAAGCTTCGGCGGGAGCTCGGTTCTGCAGGAAGATGAGCAGCTGTCAGGACCGGTGCTGGCGCTGCTGACGACGGCCAGGCAGCAAGAAAGTAGCGGCGATCTGAATGGTGCCAATGCCAGCTTGGAGCGGGCAATGCGTATCGCGCCGCGCGAGCCGCAGGTGCTTTACCGTTTGGCGCAGGTACGTTTGCATCAGGGCGACGCCGCGCAGGCAGAGCAGTTGGCCCAGCGTGGCTTGACCTATGCGTCTGGCCGCCCTGCGCTGCAGGCCGGGCTCTGGGAGCTGGTTGCTCAGGCCAGAGACGCTCAGGGCAACAGTGCTGGCGCCGAGCAGGCGCGGCAACGGGCTCGTGTATCGCTGTGATGTCTGTTGCCTGGTCGGCTATGGCTGATGCGCTGCTTGAACTCGAAATGGAGTTGCGGCAGCTGCAGTTGTGGTCGCAACAGGCGCCCGAGCGGTGGCAGCTGGAAAGCGAGGCACCGTTTTGCGTTGACACGCTGGCGTTTGAGCAATGGTTGCAGTGGGTGTTTATCCCGCAATTGATTGGCTTGCTGGAGCGTGGCGAAACGCTGCCGGGCGAGTGCCGCATTGAACCGATGGGCGAAGAGGCGTTCGCCCATCTTGGTCGACGGCGCGGCGGTCTGTTAGCCGCGCTTGGGAAGGTCGATCGTTGCGCAGCCATGCTGGCTGCGGCGCCTGCTTAGTTCTGACAGTGGGTTTGCAGGTCAGCCTTTGCCTTGCTGATCATCTCTTGGCGCTCTTCTTCCGTGATCCTTTCTACTGTGCCGTCTTCGCGCGTGCGGCGCAGACGTGGGTTGTTCTCCATCGTCGTCAAGCGCTCGCGTAGTGATGCGCAATAGGCTGCGAGTTCCGCTTGGTATTCGGGGTCTGCTACCTGTTGCTGGGTAGCTTCGGTATCTGTTGCTGCCGCTTCACCTTCGCTGGCGGTCGGCGCCTGGGGCGCCGGCGCAGTGGGTTGCGGAGGGGGCGTGACGTTCATTCGTTGATACTGGTTATCCGTCGGCGGTTGCTGACTGAACTGGGTAACGCCGTTTTCGTCTACCCACTTGTACATTTGGGTGGCCATGGCGCTGCTGCAGGCCAGGGTGAGCAGGGTGGTAATCAATAACTTGCGCATGGTGCTAGCGTCCTTGTAGTGCAGCGAAATAACCATAACCCGACAACGTGTGCGGGCACTCTTGACAAGGTATATCCCTTGGTAGGGGTTTTCTGCAACTTGGCTTGACTTGTACGCCTTGAGTGTAAACAATTCGTGGTTCTCATGAGACAGCTGTTTTCGGAGCCCACCCCGCATCCGAGACGGCTGACTTTGTTGCTCATTCCGGGAGACGAAACCCGTCGTCCTCGGCCTGGCACCCGCACGCGCTACCTCGCGCTGGGTGGGGCGATTCCGAAACAGCAGGAATACGCCTCCAAGCACGTAGTCAAAGCTGATGCAGTACAACCACCGTTGTTCTGCGCTGCCGAGCAGTAAACAGGTATCCTGCTGCCCACCGTGTTGGTGGTCGGCATGCTAGAGGTGATTCAAAAGTGGAGCTTTTATCCGGCGCTGAGATGGTCGTCCGCTCATTGCGTGACGAGGGTGTTAAATACATCTACGGGTACCCGGGCGGTGCCCTTCTGCATATCTACGATGCTATTTTTCGGCAAGACGACGTAGAGCATATTCTGGTTCGCCACGAACAGGCTGCAGCCCATATGGCTGATGGCTACGCGCGCGCCACCGGCAAGCCCGGTGTGGTGCTGGTGACCTCAGGTCCCGGCGCAACCAACACTATTACCGGTATTGCGACTGCCTACATGGACTCCATTCCGATGGTTGTCATCTCCGGTCAGGTAGTCAGCAATATGGTTGGCTCCGATGCCTTCCAGGAAACCGATATGGTTGGCGTATCGCGTCCGATTGTGAAGCACAGCTTCATGGTCAAAGATCCGCGCGAGATTCCTGAGATCATCAAGAAAGCCTTCTATCTGGCGCAGAGCGGTCGTCCTGGCCCGGTTGTTGTCGATATTCCGAAAGACATGACCAATCCGGCTGACAAGTTCGAGTATAGCTACCCGAAGAAGGTCAAGCTGCGCTCCTACAATCCGGCTACCCGCGGGCATTCCGGTCAGATTCGCAAGGCCGTTGAAATGATGCTGGCGGCCAAGCGCCCAGTAATCTATTCCGGTGGTGGCGTGGTTCTGGGTGGCGCATCGCGTCCGCTGACCGAGCTGGCCAAGGCGCTGAATGTGCCGGTCACCAATACTCTGATGGGCTTGGGCGCGTTCCCCGGCACCGATCGGCAGTTTGTCGGCATGCTCGGCATGCACGGTAGCTACACCGCCAACCTTACCATGCATCACGCTGACGTGATCTTGGCCGTTGGCGCGCGTTTTGATGACCGCGTCATCAATGGCGAAGACGCTTCCAAGTTCTGTCCGAACGCCAAGGTCATTCATATCGATATCGACCCGGCGTCCATCTCCAAGATGGTCAAGGCTGATATTCCGATTGTTGGTCCGGTTGAAAGCGTTCTGACCGAGATGGTTGCCATCCTCAAGGAAATCGGCGAGACGCCGGATGCTGAAGCGCAGGCCACTTGGTGGAAGCAAATTGATGAATGGCGTGGCGATGGTGCGCTGTTTCCCTACGACAAGGGCGACGGCAGTATCATCAAGCCCCAGGCTGTAATCGAAGCGCTGTGGGAAGTGACCGGCGGCGATGCCTTTATCACCTCCGACGTGGGGCAGCACCAGATGTTCGCGGCTCAGTACTACCGCTTCGACAAGCCTAACCGCTGGATCAACTCTGGTGGTCTGGGCACTATGGGCTTCGGCTTCCCTGCAGCCATGGGCGTGCAGCTGAACTTCCCGGAGGCGACCGTTGCCTGCGTTACCGGTGAGGGCAGTATCCAGATGAATATTCAGGAGCTCTCGACCTGCCTGCAGTACGACATGCCGGTCAAGATCGTCAACCTGAACAACGGTGCGCTGGGCATGGTTCGCCAGTGGCAGGACATGCAGTACAACAGCCGTTATTCGCACTCTTACATGGAATCGCTGCCTGACTTCGTCAGGTTGGCCGAGGCCTACGGGCACGTGGGTATCCGTATCACCGATCCGAAAGAGCTGAAGAGCAAAATGGCAGAAGCGTTTGCCATGAAGGATCGTCTGGTCTTCCTGGATATCGCGGTTGATACCAGCGAGCACGTATACCCGATGCAGATTCGTGGTGGTGCGATGCGAGACATGTGGCTGAGCAAAACGGAGCGCACCTGATCATGAGACATATCATTTCCGTTCTTTTGGAAAACGAACCGGGCGCGTTGTCTCGTGTGGTTGGGCTGTTTTCTCAGCGTAACTACAACATCGAGACGTTGACTGTTGCTCCGACTGAAGACCCGACTCTGTCGCGTCTGACGCTGACAACAGTCGGTCAGGATGAGGTGATCGAGCAGATCACCAAGAACCTCAACAAGCTGATCGAAGTCGTGAAACTGGTCAACTTGTCAGAAGGTGCCCACATCGAGCGCGAGCTGATGCTGGTCAAGATCAAGGCGACCGGCGCTCAGCGCGCTGAGGTCAAGCGGACTACGGATATCTTCCGCGGCCAGATCGTAGATGTGTCACCGAGTGTCTATACCGTGCAGCTGACCGGCACCAGCGACAAGCTGGATAGCTTCATCGAGGCCATCGGTCCGACGTCGGTACTGGAAGTTGTGCGTACCGGGGTGTCGGGTATCGCCCGCGGTGAAAAAGTTCTGAGTATCTAAACTAATTGGTCGCGGGCCAGACGGCCCGCTCAGTAAGCAGGGGAATTTCATGCAAGTCTATTACGATAAAGATTGTGATCTGAGCATCATCCAGGGCAAGAAAGTTGCCATCATCGGTTACGGTTCGCAGGGCCACGCCCACGCTTGCAACCTGAAAGACTCCGGTGTCGACGTAACTGTCGGTCTGCGTCCTGGTTCCAGCTCCATCGCCAAGGCTGAGGCTCATGGCCTGAAGGTTAGCGATGTTCCGGCCGCTGTTGCAGCTGCTGATGTAGTCATGATCCTGACCCCGGACGAATTCCAGTCTCAGCTGTACAAGGCCGAGATCGAGCCGAACCTGAAGCAGGGCGCTACCCTGGCCTTTGCTCACGGTTTTGCTATCCACTACAACCAGATCGTTCCGCGCGCTGACCTCGACGTCATCATGATTGCTCCGAAAGCGCCGGGCCACACTGTGCGCTCCGAGTTCGTCAAGGGCGGCGGTATCCCTGACCTGATCGCGATCTTCCAGGACGCTTCCGGCAACGCCAAGAATGTTGCTCTGTCCTACGCCAGCGGTGTGGGCGGTGGTCGTACTGGCATCATCGAGACTACCTTCAAGGACGAAACTGAAACCGACCTGTTCGGTGAGCAGGCTGTCCTGTGTGGTGGTGCGGTTGAGCTGGTCAAAGCTGGCTTCGAAACTCTGGTTGAAGCGGGCTACGCGCCGGAAATGGCTTACTTCGAGTGTCTGCACGAGCTGAAGCTGATCGTCGACCTGATGTACGAAGGCGGCATCGCCAACATGAACTACTCCATCTCCAACAATGCTGAGTATGGCGAGTACGTGACTGGCCCGGAAGTTATCAACGATGAGTCCCGTGCTGCCATGCGTAACGCTCTGAAGCGCATTCAGGACGGTGAGTACGCGAAGATGTTTATCGCTGAAGGCGCTCACAACTATCCGTCGATGACTGCTGCGCGCCGTAACAACGCAGCGCATCCGATTGAGCAGGTAGGCGAGAAGCTGCGTGCAATGATGCCGTGGATTGCCTCCAACAAAATCGTCGACAAGGCCAAGAACTGAGTCGAGCGATAACGAAAAACGCGGCTTTTTAGCCGCGTTTTTTTATGCCTGAGTGCGGAGCTGACTGGTTATTTGCTTGTCAAATTGCCACACTGTTCAGCTCGGCAATGTTGCAAGGTAATGTCATGACAGAGCATCAAAACAACGATCGCGATACCGAGGCAGAAGGCGCGCACGCACTCCTGCCGATTGATGAGCACGTCGAAGAAGTATCGGGGCCAGATGGCCGTAAGGTTCGTCACAAGGGTATCTATTTGCTGCCGAACCTGTTTACCACTGCGGCGCTGTTTACTGGCTTCTACGCCATTGTTAGCGCGATGGATGGTGATTTCGCTCGCGCCGCTGTTGCCGTATTTATTGCGATGGTGCTCGACGGCTTGGACGGGCGGGTCGCTCGCCTGACCAATACGCAAAGCGCGTTTGGCGCGGAGTATGACTCTCTTTCCGATATGGTCGCGTTTGGCGTGGCACCGGCGGTGGTTGTCTTCAGCTGGGCGCTGACTGATCTCGGGAAGGTCGGCTGGGTTTTTGCGTTTATCTACGTGGCGGGTGCTGCGCTGCGCCTGGCGCGATTCAATACGCACATCGGCGATGACGACAAGCGCTATTTCACCGGGCTACCCAGCCCTTCGGGGGCGGGTCTGGTTGCCGGCATGGTTTGGTCGCTGAGTGACTTTGGTGTCGACGGGAATGATATTTCTCTGTTGGTGGGTGTGCTTACGGCGCTGGGCGGTCTGCTGATGGTCAGTAACTTCCGCTACTACAGCTTCAAGGATCTGGACTTTAAGGGGCGGGTACCCTTCTTTGTCATCCTGGTAGTGGTATTGGTGTTTGCAGTCATCTCGTCTGATCCGTCGCGCATACTGTGGGCGATTTTTGTCGGGTACACCCTTTCGGGTCCTGTCATGTCGTTGTGGCGCTGGCGTCAGCGCAGTAAAAGTGCCTCGATTGAGTGAATTTGGGGTGTTTTGAAATAAAACGGCAATTAGGGCTTGACGCCAAATCTGATGGGCCTATAATTCGCGTCCTCGTCGGGCAGGATGC
>NZ_JAYPMU010000008.1:0-157220 GCF_038130085.1 Halopseudomonas sp.
GGGCAGCACCGTACCGGAAAGGTCAGGTGTTGCACTCAGTTTTTGCCGCAGCCCACTGTAAACGAGCCGCACCATTTTTTTCCGCAAAGCTGCGACAGCATTCAATAAGCTGACGACCGATACCTTTACCACGACAATTTGGCAAGGTGTATAGGTCATTTAAAACAGCTACTTTTGCAGTAATTGATGTTGTGAACGAAAAATAAACTGTCGCAAACCCAACAACAATGCCTGCCTCTCTATAAATAAACTGACAACCAGAAGGGCGCGATTCACCAAACTGCGAAAAGAACTTTGAATTCCTATCATCGGATATTTCGGTAACGTTATAAAACTCCTGGTATGCCCGAATAAGAGGGAGTACTTCTGACAAGTTCTTTTGTGATACTACTTCAATCATGTGAGTTTTGAATCCTTGTAAAACTTAACGCCAAGCTAAGCGGCGTGCGTTAGCACGTCCTAGCTTGAGCGCCTTGTTATGTTGATACATGCTTAATTTTACGAATGTTTGAATAGCCCAAAAACGCAAACAAGACCGCCATAAACGCATACCAAACCGATATTGAATAATTCTCAAAAACTGGAGAGATTAAGGTTGAAAGCACTACTAGGACTATAGCGAATATGCCGCCTTTTCCTCCTGAGCCAGACAATTCATTTACTGGCATTCCCCAGCATATCGAGGCACTCACGATACAAATCACAGCCAACGAAATATAAATATATGCCTTTACCTTTTCCAATTACATCTCTCTGAGTACTGTATAAACATAACAGTTGAGTGGACCGACAGCTTTATGATTGCATATTCGTGACTTCGTCATAACAACGCCTCGGCCAGCTGATTCAATGCGTAAACTTTCTCTGTAAAACAAATGGTTACCCTCCTTCCAGCGCGCTTTGCTTGTGTTCGCTTGACTTCCTCTTTTTGCGCAACCAATAACACTGTACAAACATGCAGCGCAGATGCGATATGGATACCACACCAGCCAAGCCACGCCTGTGCGAACAGTTTCGTAACGTCATTAGGGTGAATCACTACAGCATTCGCACCGAGAAGACCTACTGGTACTGGATTCGCTATTTCTTGCGCTACCACCGGATGCGTCACCCGCTGGCGATGGGGCCAGCGGAAGTTAGCGAGTTTCTTACCTGGCTGGCCGTCAGCCGACATGTGGCCGCCGCCACGCAGAATCAGGCGCTCAATGCTCTGGTGTTTCTTTACGGCAAGGTGCTTGATCGGCCGCTGGGCGATATCGGTGAGACTGTCCGAGCCAAACGCCCTGCACGCATACCGACGGTGCTTACGCACACTGAAGCAACCCAGATCATCGGGTTGCTGCCTGAGCCTCACAAATTGATTGCGTCGCTGATGTACGGCTCGGGGCTGCGTGTTGCCGAAGCCTGTCGGCTGCGTATCAAGGACATCGACTTCGACCGCCAGATCATCACGGTGCGTAGCGGTAAGGGAGATAAAGACCGCACCACGCTGCTGCCAACATCGCTGATAGAACCGCTGCGTGAACTTCGAGCGCGGATACAACGGGCATGGAGCGAGAAAGATGCGTGTTACCAATGCGACGCCAGCTTGCCCTATGCGCTGCGCCGCAAATACCCTGACGCGGCGCGGTCGTTGGAGTGGCAGTGGTTGTTTCCCACTCAGGGTTTGTGTGCAGACGAAGAAGGCAACTTTGTGCGGCACCACCTGCACGTCAGTGCGGTGCAAAAGGCGGTAAGGCGGGCTGTGCGTGCGGCGCCTGTTGGCAAACCAGCTGGCTGCCACACTTTTAGACACACCTTTGCCACTGAGCTGCTGCGCCGCGGCAGTGATATTCGCACGGTGCAGACCCTGCTTGGCCATGCCGATGTGCGTACTACGCAGATTTATACCCATGTCCTTGGTAATGCCTTTGCCGGAGTGCAAAGTCCGCTGCGCTGACCCTGTGCAGCTCAACTCCATTCCATTGGCGATACCTTCAAGCAGCTAGAATCCCGTGATATGGCCTTTCGCTACAAACGAGACTAATCCAGCCACAAAGCCGTTGTCCATCACCCGGCCAGGGGCGCACAGGCACAAGGCGCGGCATTAACGCGTGACAGCCACCTCGAGTATTAGCGCGCCATGCCCTTCAACTTGAACGCCAGCACCACCATCAGCGCACCGAACAACGCGGCCCAGAAGGCGATCAGCCATATCAGGGACAGCGCCCCGGCACCGGGCCAGACAATCAGGCAAAGACCGAACAGCACCGAGATGACGCCGCCAAGCCCCATCAAAAATTCACCCTGAATCTGTTTGCGCAGCCGGATAGCGGTGAAGAGCTGCAGTACACCGCTGGCGATGGCCCAAGCGGCGATATAGAACAGCAGAATCAGTGCCGTCAGCCCCGGCACCACAAACGTCGCCAAGCCCGCGACGATGCCAACCAGCCCCCACAACAGCAGTATCCACCAATGCCGGTTCTGCTCACGGCCTCTGAACGCAGCCCAGACCCCGAGCACGCCATCAGCAAGCACGTAGGCGCCAAACAGCAACACCAGCGCCGCCAGCGTCAGTGCCGGCTGCCACCAGGCCAGCACGGCAAAGGCGATCGCTGAGACACCTCGCAACAACAGAATCCACCAGCCCTGCGCCAGCGCACCGGCAAGGTCTACCTGCTCGTTATCCATAACCCTCTCCTGATCATGTGCCAGACACGGCCTTGTCAGCCTGCGGCATCCGCAACAGACAATCCACGCCGTGCGCCCCAGTGTAGGCCAAGGCACGCTCAGGCACCGCGACGGGTCTGTGTGACAGTGCGCCAACAAGTACTGAGCCGCATCAACCCGTGCAACAAAAACCCCGGCACGAGGCCGGGGCTGTTGTTTACTGCGCAGGTGGTTTAACCGATCCAGGCGCGGGCGTTACGGAACATCCGCATCCAGCCGCCGTCTTCGCTCCAGTCATCCGGATGCCAGGAGTTCTGCACGGCGCGGAACACGCGCTCGGGGTGCGGCATCATGATGGTGACGCGGCCGTCGCGGGTGGTCAGACCGGTAATACCACGCGGCGAGCCGTTCGGGTTGGCTGGGTAGCGTTCGGTCATGCGGCCACGGTTGTCGACGTAACGCAGGGCAACCGCGTTGGCGGCTTCACAGGCATCGACCGCTGCGCTGTTGGCAAACTCGGCGTGACCTTCACCGTGGGCGATGGCGATCGGCAGACGGCTGCCAACCATGCCATTGAGGAAGATCGACGGTGATGGCTGGACTTCAACCATGGCAACCCGCGCCTCGAACTGCTCGGAGCGGTTGCGCACAAAGCGCGGCCAGTGGTCGCTGCCCGGAATCAGCTCACGCAGGTTGGAGAGCATCTGACAGCCGTTGCACACGCCGAGGGCGAAGGTGTCGGGGCGAGCGAAGAACGCGGTGAAGGCTTCGCGGGCGATGCTGTTGAACAGGATCGACTTGGCCCAACCCTCACCAGCGCCGAGAACGTCGCCGTAGGAGAAACCACCGCAGGCGACCAGACCACGGAAATCGGTCAGGTCAACGCGGCCACTGAGAATGTCGCTCATGTGCACATCGACCGCGCTGAAGCCCGCACGATTGAACGCCGCCGCCATCTCGACCTGGCCGTTGACGCCCTGCTCACGCAGGATGGCAACGCGGGGGCGAACGCCCTTGCTGATGGCCGGTGCGGCAACGTCTTCGTTGATATCGAAGCTGAGCAGCGCGTGCAGACCCGGGTTGGCGTCGTCGGCGATGTTCTCGAATTCCTGATCGGCGCACTCGGCGTTGTCACGCAGGCGCTGGATCTGCCAGCTGGTTTCGCTCCAGGCCTGTTGCCAAACGGCGCGGGTGTTTTCCAGAACCGGCTTGCCGTTGAACTCGAAGCGGATGCTCTGCTCACTGCTCGGCTGGCCGATTACTGCGCTGCAGTCGCCCAGACCAGCGGCAGACAGCTGCGCGAGGACTTCTTCGGTGTCGTCCTGAGAAACCTGAATGACCGCACCCAGTTCTTCGTTGAACAGCACCTCGGCCAGCGCGCTGGCATCCTGCGCCAGTACGTCGAGGTTGATGTTCAGGCCGCAGCGAGCGGCGAAGGCCATCTCGGTCAGGGTGGTGAACAGGCCACCGTCGGAACGGTCGTGGTAGGCGAGCAGCAGTTCGTCCTGGTTCAGGCCCTGAATCACGGCGAAGAAGGCCTTGAGGTCTTCAGCGTCATCCAGATCCGGTACCTGCTGACCGATCTTGTTGTAGACCTGCGCCAGCGCGGAACCGCCCAGACGGTTCTGACCACGACCCAGATCGATCAAAATCAAGTCGGTGGCACCGTGATCCAGACGCAGCTGCGGGGTCAGGGTGGCGCGCACGTCCTGCACCGGCGCAAAGCCAGTGACGATCAGCGACAGCGGCGAGGTAACCGACTTCTCTTTGCCAGACTCGTCCCAGCGGGTCTTCATGGACATGGAGTCTTTGCCGACCGGAATGGTGATGCCCAGCTCGGGGCACAGCTCCATACCAACCGCCTTGACGGTGTCGTACAAACGCGCGTCTTCACCCGGATGACCGGCAGCCGACATCCAGTTGGCAGACAGTTTGATGTCCGACAGTTTCTCGATGCGCGCGGCAGCCAGGTTGGTGACGGTTTCTGCAACCGCCATGCGGCCAGAGGCCGGGGCGTTGAGCAGCGCCAGCGGCGTGCGCTCACCCATGGCCATGGCTTCACCGGTGTTAACGTCGAAGCTGGTAGAGGTGACGGCGCAATCGGCCACCGGCACCTGCCACGGACCAACCATCTGGTCGCGGGTAACCATGCCAGTGATGCTGCGGTCGCCGATGGTGATCAAGAACTGCTTGCTGGCAACCGCCGGCAAACGCAGGACGCGTTCAGCGGCGTCACTCAGGTTCAGTTCGTTGGCGCTGAAGTCGTCGCCCTGCTCGGCTTCGCGCTCGACGCTGCGGTGCATACGCGGCGGCTTGCCAAGCAGGACCGACAGCGGCATGTCGACCGGCTGGTTGTCGAAGTGGGTGTCGTTGAGCACCAGCAGTTGCTCTTCGGTCGCCTCGCCGACCACAGCGAAGGGGCAACGCTCACGCTGACAGATGGCTTCGAAACGCTCGAAATCGGCGTTCGGCACGGCCATCACGTAGCGTTCCTGGGATTCGTTGGACCAGATTTCCAGCGGGCTCATGCCCGGCTCGTCGTTCGGTACGTTACGCAGCTCGAAGCGACCGCCACGGCCACCGTCGTTGACCAGTTCCGGGAAGGCGTTGGACAAACCGCCCGCGCCCACGTCGTGGATAAAGGCGATCGGGTTCTTGTCGCCCAGCTGCCAGCAGCGGTCGATAACTTCCTGACAGCGGCGCTCCATTTCCGGGTTTTCGCGCTGTACGGAGGCAAAGTCCAGGTCCTCGGCGCTGGCACCGGTAGCCATGGAAGAAGCCGCGCCTCCGCCCAGACCGATCAGCATCGCCGGGCCACCGAGCACGATCAGCTTGGCGCCAACCGGGATGTCGGACTTCTCGACGTGAGTTGCGCGAATGTTGCCCATGCCGCCGGCGATCATGATCGGCTTGTGGTAACCACGGGTTTCCGGGCCGCGGGGCGAGTCGATAGTGGTTTCGAAGGTACGGAAGTAGCCGTTCAGGTTCGGACGACCGAATTCGTTGTTGAACGCGGCACCACCGAGCGGGCCTTCGATCATGATCTGCAGCGGAGTCACGATGCGCGAAGGCTTGCCGTTGTCTTCTTCCCACGGCTGAACGAAGCCCGGAATACGCAGGTTGGACACGGTAAAACCAGTCAGGCCGGCCTTCGGCTTGCCGCCGATACCGGTTGCGCCTTCGTCACGAATCTCGCCACCGGAACCGGTGGACGCGCCCGGGAACGGGGCAATCGCGGTCGGGTGGTTGTGGGTTTCCACCTTCATCAGGATGTGCACCGGCTCTTCGTGGGCGCGGTACTCGTTGCTGCCCGGCACCGGGAAGAAACGGCCGGCGGTGAAACCTTCGATCACCGCGGCGTTGTCCTTATAGGCAGACAACACGCCTTCGCTGTGCATCTGATAGGTGTTCTTGATCATGCCGAACAGGCTCTTGTCCTGCGCCTGACCGTCGATATCCCAGCTGGCATTGAAGATCTTGTGACGGCAATGCTCGGAGTTGGCCTGGGCGAACATCATCAGTTCAACGTCGCTCGGGTTGCGGCCAAGGCCGGTGAAGCTTTCAACCAGATAGTCGATCTCGTCTTCGGCGAGCGCCAGACCCAGGCTGCTGTTGGCTTCAACCAGCGCATCACGGCCACCGGCCAGGATGTCGACACGCTGGAACGGCTTGGGCTCGGTGTGCGCAAACAGCGCGGCGGCGGCCTGCAGGTCATCCAGCGCCAGCTCGGTCATGCGGTCGTGCAGCTCGGCAACCAGAACCTTGCGATCGTCAGCCGACAGTTGGCCACTGACGTAATAGGCGATACCACGCTCCAGACGCAGCACCTGACTCAGACCGCAGTTGCGGGCGATGTCGGTCGCCTTGCTGGACCAGGGCGAGATAGTGCCGAAACGCGGCACCACCAGCACCAGCGCCCCCGCTGGCTCTTCAACCGGAACGGAGGGGCCGTAGCGCAGCAGACGATCAAGAACCTGTGCGGACTGCTCGTCCAGATCAGCGCTCAGCTCGGCGAAATGCATAAACTCGGCGTATACCCCGGTCACTCCGGCAAGGCGGCTTTGCAGCTTGGCGAGCAACTTGGTACGACGAAAATCGGAAAGGGCTGGGGCTCCACGCAGGATATGCATGTCGGTATCGGCCTCGGAGATGCGAACAGTGGGAAAAAAGAGGCGCATAGGATACCCCAACAGGGCCTGTTGAGCCATGCCGAGCGCAGCCGTCCGACCAGCCGCGCCGATTACGCTGACGACTATTGCCGCAGCGCGCTTTTGCCTATACTGGCGCCATGCATCGACCAGCCTTTCGTCCTCTCCGTTTCAAGGCTCTGGCCACCGCGCTCTGCGCTGTTCTATTGGCCGCCTGTGAGCAAAGCAGTCAACTGGAGCAGATTCAGGAGGCGGGTTCGCTGCGGGTGATCACCCGCAACACGCCAACCACCTTCTATCAGGATCGCAACGGCGACACTGGTCTGGAATACGAATTAGCCAAGCGCTTCGCCGACAGCTTGGGCGTATCGCTCGACATGCAGACCGCCGATACCGTCGATAGCCTCTACCAGCAACTGAGCAGCGCCGACGGCCCGCAACTAGCCGCTGCCGGGCTGACCATCAACCCGGCCCGCAGCGAGCAGGTACGCTTCGCGACGCCCTACCTCGATGTCATCCCGCAGGTAGTCTATCGCCGCGGCAGCCGCAAGCCGCGGAGCCTGGAAGAGCTGTACGACAAACGCCTGATGGTGCTCAAGGGCAGCACCCTGGCCGACCAGCTACGCGACCTGCAGGCTACCCATCCAGAGCTGACCTTCGAAGAATCCGACAACGTCGAGGTGGTAGACCTGCTACGCATGGTCAACGACGGCGAGATCGACAGTGCGGTGGTCTACTCCAACGAGTTGGTAGTCAATCAGGCGTTCTACCCCGCTGTCAGTGTCGCCTTCGATCTTGGTGACAGTCAGCCGATGGCGTGGGCCCTGCGCGAATACGCAGACACCACCCTGCTGGACGCAGTTAACACCTTCTTCGCCAGCATCAAGGACGACGGCACACTGGACCAGTTGATCGAGCGCTTCTACGGCCACTCCGACGTACTCGATTACGTGGGTGCCCGCGCCTTCGCTCGGCACATGCAATCACGCTTGCCGCGCTATGAAACCTTCCTGCGCCAGGCTGGTGATCAAAATGGACTGGATTGGCGCTTGCTGGCCGCCATGAGTTATCAGGAATCACTTTGGGACCCGGACGCGCGCTCGGCGACTGGTGTGCGTGGGCTGATGATGCTGACCCTGCCCACCGCAAAATTCGTCGGTGTGACCAACCGGGTCGATCCGCAGCAGAGCATCAACGGTGGCGCGCGTTATCTAATCTGGGTACGCGACCAGATTCCCGCCGATATTCCAGAGCCTGACCGCACCTGGTTTGCGCTGGCGGCTTACAACGTCGGCCTGGGTCACCTGGACGATGCGCGCAAGCTGACCGCCGAGGGCGGTCGCGATCCGAATCGCTGGATTGATGTGAAAGACTTTCTACCGCTGTTGCAGAAAAAACAGTGGTACAGCAAGACGCGCTACGGCTACGCCCGCGGCTCGGAACCGGTGCACTATGTGCAGAACATCCGCCGCTACTACGACATTCTGCAATGGGTCACCCAGCCGCAGTCCGAGTCGCGCCAGCAACCGGCCGAGCAATATCACGCTCCGGGCATTCTGGAACAGTTGCCGGACGGGGTTTGAACCTCAGATAAGCAGAGTCGAAAGCGTTTCAGCTTTCAGCCGGCTTGCTGCGCTTCTCGCGAAAGAACCGTGTCAACAACTCCCCGCACTCCTCGGCCAACACGCCGCCTTCAACCTGCATGCGGTGATTCATCCACGGCTGATCCAGCACCTGACTGCGGCTGGCAACAGCGCCGGAACGCGGCTCACTGGCGCCGTATACCAGACGCGCAATGCGGCTGTGGACCAGCAGGCCAGAACACATGGTGCAGGGTTCGAGGGTGACGTACAGGGTGGTGCCGGGTAGCCGATAATTCTGCATGGCCGTTGCGGCCTGACGGATGGCAACCATTTCGGCGTGGGCACTGGGGTCGAGACTGGTGATCGGCTGGTTAAAGCCCCGACCGATCACCTGCCCGTTTTGAACCAGCACGGCGCCAACCGGGACTTCGCCCCGCTCGGCAGCCAGTCGGGCTTCGGCCAGCGCCAGCCGCATAAAGTCGATGTCAGCTGGCGTCATAGCGTGCCCTTTTCGATCACTGATTAGATCAGCTTGCGCTCACGCAGCAGACCCACTACCTGCTCAACGCAGCCTTCCAGATCCAGCTCGGCAGTGTTGAGGACCAGGTCGGCATCGGTCGGCGCTTCATACGGGAAGGACACACCGGGGATGGTGCCTTCGACGTTGGCCGCGTAGATACCGGACGGGTCACGCTGCTGGCACACGTCCAGCGGTGTGTTCAGGTGAACCAGCAGGCAGCGGTCGCCAAGGATGTGACGCGCGGTAGCGCGGCTCTCTTCGGTCGGCGCGACGAAGGCACCAATCGCGATCAGACCCGCTTCGTTCATCTGGCGAGCGATGCGCGCGCCCTTGTGCAGGTTCTCGGCACGGCCGGCAGCGTCCATCGCCAAGCCTTTGCTCAGGTCCTGACGCAGCACCTTGCCGTCCAGCACGTAGCAGGCGCGACCGCCATCAAACAGCTTGCGCTCCAATGCATACGCAATGCTGCTCTTGCCCGAACCGGAGAGGCCGGTGAACAGCACGGTAACCGGCTCCTGACCGAAGCGCTCCGCACGCTCAGTCGCGGTCACGTGGGCCAAACGGCCGTGGTGGCTGCCACTGGTGTTCTGACCGTCCTGCGCCTTGGCGACGATCATGCCCGCGCCAACGGTGCCATTGGTCATCCGATCGATGACGATAAATGCACCGGAGGTGTGGTTGCTCTGGTAGTCGTCAAAGGCGATCGGGCGCTCCAGTGCGACCTGCACCCGGCCGATTTCGTTCAGCGCCAACTGCGCAGCAGGCTGCTGCTCAAGGGTGTTGACGTCGATACGGTGCTGAATACGGGTGAAGGACGCCGGGCTGTAACTGGTAGCGCGCTTGATGTCGTATTTGCGGCCAGGCTGCATTGGCTGCTCGGCCATCCACACCAGCGTCGCGTCGAACTGATCACCGATCAGCGGGCGATTGTCTGCGTGGCACAGCATGTCACCACGGGAGATATCGATCTCGTCTTCCAGCGTCAGGGTAACGGCCTGCCCCGGACCCGCCTCTTCCAGCTCACCATCGAAGGTAACGATGGATTTGACGCGGCTGCCCTTGCCGGACGGCAGGACGGTCAGCTCATCGCCCTTGCGCACGACGCCAGAAGCGACGGTACCGGCGAAGCCGCGGAAGTTCAGGTTCGGGCGAGTTACCAGCTGAACCGGGAAACGCAGGTCAGTGGTATTGCGATCGCTGGCGATCTCGACGGTTTCGAGAATTTCCATCAGCGACGGGCCGGTGTACCACGGGCTGCGCTCGCTGCGGTTGACCACGTTGTCGCCCTTGAGGGCAGACATCGGTACGAACTGCACCTTGTCGCCGTCGAGCAGCTCCAGGCCGCTGGCAAACTGCAGGTAGTCCTCGCGAATCTTGTCGTAGACGGTCTGATCAAAGTCCATCAGGTCCATCTTGTTGACCGCAACCACGATGTGCTTGATGCCCAGCAAGGATGCAATAAAGCTGTGGCGCTTGGTCTGAGTCTGCACGCCGTAACGGGCATCGATCAGGATGATAGCCAGATCGCAGGTAGACGCACCGGTCGCCATGTTGCGGGTGTACTGCTCATGGCCGGGGGTGTCGGCGATGATGAACTTACGCTTGGCGGTAGAGAAGTAGCGGTAGGCAACATCGATGGTGATGCCCTGCTCGCGCTCGGCCTGCAGACCGTCAACCAGCAACGCCAGATCCACTTCTTCGCCAGTGGTGCCGGACTTCTTGGAGTCACGGGTAATGGCTTCCATATGATCTTCATAGATCATCTTGGAGTCGTGCAGCAGGCGCCCGATCAGGGTGCTCTTGCCATCGTCGACGTTACCGCAGGTCAAAAAGCGCAGCAGTTCCTTGCGTTCGTGCTGGCTCAGGTACGCCAGGATGTCCTGGCTGATCAGATCGGATTGGTGAGACATCGTTGTGTTCTCGACTCTTTGCTACTGGCCGCCGCTCTAGGCTGCCGACCAGTGTATGTTCCAAGCTGTCCCGCGCGCCGCGCGGGCCGTAATTGTCTGTGCTGCCAAGCGGCCCCTGCGGGCCACCTGATCAGAAGTAGCCCTGACGCTTCTTCTCTTCCATCGAGCCGGCGGAGTCATGGTCAATGACGCGGCCCTGACGCTCGGAGGTTTTGGTCAGCAGCATTTCCTGAATAATTTCCGGCAGCGTGGCGGCGCTGGATTCAACCGCCCCCGTCAGCGGGTAACAACCCAGAGTACGGAAGCGTACCATCTTCATTTCCGGCGTCTTGCCATCCAGCGGCATGCGGTCGTCGTCGACCATGATCAGCGAGCCGTTGTACTCGACAACCGGACGCTCAGCGGCGAAATACAGCGGAACAATCGGAATGCTTTCCAGATAGATGTATTGCCAAATGTCCAGCTCGGTCCAGTTGGACAGCGGGAATACGCGAATGCTCTCGCCCTTGTGCACCTTGCCGTTGTAGATGTTCCACAGTTCCGGACGCTGGTTTTTCGGGTCCCAGCGATGATGCTTGTCACGGAAGGAGTACACGCGCTCCTTGGCGCGGGACTTCTCTTCGTCACGGCGCGCGCCGCCGAAAGCAGCGTCGAAACCATACTTGTCCAGCGCCTGCTTCAGACCCTGGGTCTTCATCACGTCGGTGTGCACAGCACTGCCGTGGGTGAAGGGGTTAACGCCCTGAGCGACACCTTCCGGGTTCATGTGCACCAGCAGGTCGAGGTCCATTTCCTTGACCATCTTCTCGCGGAATTCGTACATCGCCTGGAATTTCCAGCCGGTATCCACGTGCAGGACCGGGAAAGGCAGACGGCCCGGATAGAAGGCCTTGCGCGCCAGATGCAGCATCACGGCGGAGTCTTTACCGATCGAGTAGAGCATGACCGGGTTCTGGAACTCGGCAGCCACTTCACGGATGATGTGGATGCTTTCCGCTTCCAGTTGCTTCAGATGGGTCAGTTTTTCCAGCATGGTGTACTCACGTTGAATGGCTAGCGGCCGCAAGGCCCAATTCGACTGGCGGGCATTGTAGCAAAGGGAGTTTCTTATAATAAGCGGCCGATCAAGAACCTTCGGCTATATACATATGAAAAATGTGCAGCCTGCCGGAGCCTCCTCCACCTACACCGGGTTGTCGATGTCGATGAACTGATGCTCAAGGCCAAAGGTCGCCGCCAAGTGCTCGCCCAGCGCTTTGGCGCCGTAACGCTCGGTAGCGTGATGACCGGCGGCGTAGAAGTGGATGCCATTTTCCCGCGCTGCATGCACAGTCGGCTCGGAGACCTCACCGGTGACAAACGCATCCACGCCCAGCGCGATGGCCTTGTCGATATATCCCTGTGCTGCACCGGTGCACCAGGCGATGCGCTTCACCGGACGATCATGACCGGCGACAAACAATGGATCGCGCTGCAACCGCGCGCTCAGCAACGCTGCCAGCTCCTCGCCGGAGCAAGGTTGAGCCAACTCGCCAGCCAACCCCACCGAGCGCGGATTATCTGGCTCAAGACCTCCGCTGACCTGCCACCCCATCAGTCGGGCCAGTTGCACGTTGTTACCCAACTCAGCGTGCACATCGAGCGGCAGGTGGTAAGCCACCAGATTGATGTCGTTCTGCAGCAGGGCTTTCAACCGGCGCTGTTTGACACCGACAACGGCAGCCGATTCGCCACGCCAAAAATACCCGTGGTGCACCAGCAACAGATCCGCTTGGGCAGCTACCGCGGCATCGACCAGCGCCTGACTTGCAGTCACGCCACTAACGATCCGACGAATCTCGGTACGACCTTCAACCTGCAGGCCATTGGGGCAGTAATCCTGAAAACTGCCGCTATCGAGCAGCTCGTTGCAGTAGCGAATCAGCGCATCGCGATCGACCATGGTGCCTCCGGCGGTGTCGGTTGAAAAAGGCATCCATTGTCCGGCCTCCGCTGAACGGTTACAAGGATGTCACCAATGCCCTGCAGAATCCGGTGTGAGCCCGTATAATGCCGCTCACACCGGTCGGCGACGGCCAGCACAGAAGACGGGTAGGGTTTTGATGAGAGAACTGTCACGCGCGATGGGATGGCCGGTTGTCTGCGGCATCCTGCTGGCTCTGCTGATCATTCAGCAGTTCCCCCAATGGATTGGCCTGCCCGCCCACGATATCGTCCTGCGCGAAGTCTCTGCGCCCCGGTCCAACATGGGCCTGGTGTCCTATAGCCGTGGCGTCGAACGCGCCTCCCCTGCCGTTGCCAACATCTATACCAGCAAGGCGGTTGAACCCGGGGCCGACGGTTCATTACGCGACTACGCCGACAGCTTGCCCGCACCGGCGCGCCGTCAATCCAGTCTGGGCTCAGCCGTTATTCTCAATCCGGACGGCTATCTGCTGACCAACAACCACGTAATCGCTGGAGCCGATGAGATTCTGGTAGCACTCAAGGACGGCCGCGAAGCGCTGGCCACGCTGATCGGTACCGATCCCGAAACCGATCTGGCAGTACTGAAGATCGACCTGCCCAACCTCCCCGCAATCACCATCGATTCCCGCGACGAGCAGCGCATCGGCGACGTCGTCATGGCCATCGGCAACCCCTTCGGTCTCGGTCAGACCGTCACCATGGGCATCATCAGTGCGACCGGGCGTAACCAGCTGGGTCTAAATACCTACGAAGACTTTATTCAGACCGACGCGGCCATCAATCAGGGCAACTCGGGTGGCGCGCTGGTCGACGCCGAGGGCAATCTGATTGGCATCAATACTGCGATCTTCTCCCAATCCGGCGCAGCGCAGGGTATCGGCTTTGCCATTCCGGTACGGCTGGCTGTCGAGGTGATGCAGGCGATCATCCAGCACGGTCACGTGATCCGCGGCTGGCTGGGAGTGGAAGTGCAACCGTTGACGCCGGAGTTGGCCGAATCGTTCGGCCTGGATGTCAGTCAGGGTATCGTGGTTGCCAGCCTGTACCGCAACGGGCCAGCCTGGAACGCCGGTTTGCTGCCGGGTGATGTGATTCTGAAGATCGACGGCGAGCCTGCTACCAGCGGTCGCCAGGCAATGAATCAGGTCGCGCGGGCCAAGCCCGGTGACAGCATTCGACTCGATGTGCTGCGCAACGGCGAACCCGCAAGCTTCAAGGCTGAAGTTGGGGTTCGCCCGTCGTTCCGAACTTAAAGCAGGGTATCCAACGCTGCCAGCAGGGCGGCGTTCTGTGCTTCGGTGCCGATGGTGATACGCAGGAACTGATCGATACGCGGCAGTTTGAAGTGACGCACAATCACCTTTTGCTCACGCAGACCTTGGGCCAGCTCGGCAGCATCGCGGCTGGTGTGACGCGCAAACACGAAGTTAGCCTGCGACGGCAGCACCTCAAAACCACGCTCGCCCAGCGCGACGCTCAACGCATCACGGCTGCGCATGACCGCCTGTCGGGTCTGATCAAACCAGCTCTGGTCCTTGAATGCAGCAACCGCACCTACGATGGCTAGGCGGTCCAGCGGATAGGAATTGAAGCTGTTCTTGATCCGCTCCAGCGCCTCGATCAGATCCGGGTGCCCTACCGCCAGCCCCACCCGCAAGCCGGCCAGTGAGCGCGACTTGGACAGGGTCTGAGTAACCAGCAGGTTCGGGTAACGATCAACCAGCGCGATAGCTGTCTCTCCGCCGAAGTCGACGTAGGCTTCATCCACCACCACTACCGAGTCCGGATTGGCAGCCAGAATCAGCTCGATCTCCGACAGAGGCAGGCCAACGCCAGTCGGCGCATTCGGGTTAGGGAAAATGACGCCGCCGTTGGGCTGAGCGTAATCCGCAGTATCAATGGTGAAATCGTCACGCAGCGGCTGCGGCGCGGCCTCGATACCATAGAGACCGCAATAGACCGGATAGAAACTGTAGGTAATGTCCGGGAACAGCACCGGCTTACCGTGCTGGAACAGGCCATGAAAAATGTGCGCAAGCACTTCATCAGAGCCATTACCGACAAACACCTGCGACTGCTGCACGCCGTAGTAGCGGGCGACTTCGTCCTTCAGTGCATCGGCATTCGGCGCCGGGTACAGGCGCAGACTGTCATTCAGTTCGGCCTGAATGGCGTCTACCACCAGCGGCGACGGGCCGAAGGGATTTTCATTGGTGTTGAGCTTCACCAGGTTTTCAACCTTGGGTTGCTCACCCGGCACATACGGCACCAGGTCTTTGACGAAGGGGCTCCAGAAACGACTCACGGGACACTCCAGATGCGCAGCGTCAGCGTGCGCTGATGTGAGACGGGGCGACCGAAAGGTCGCCCCAATCAGGGTAGAGATCAGTCTTTGATTCGGTACTCGGCGCTACGCGCGTGCGCGGTCAGGCTCTCGCCGCGGGCCAGCACGGATGCCGTCTTGCCCAGCTCGGAGGCACCCTCAGGCGAACAGAAGATGATCGACGAGCGCTTCTGAAAGTCATAAACGCCGAGCGGCGACGAGAACCGTGCGGTGCCGGAGGTCGGCAGCACGTGGTTCGGGCCGGCGCAGTAGTCGCCCAGCGCCTCAGGAGTGAAGCGCCCCATGAAAATCGCGCCGGCGTGGCGAATCTTAGGCAGCAGCGCTTCAGGATCAGCAACCGACAATTCAAGGTGCTCGGGCGCAATGCGGTTGGCCAGCACGCAGGCCTGCTCCAGATCATCGACCTTGATCAGTGCGCCGCGGTTTTCCAGCGAAACTCGCACGATGGCATCACGCTCCAGCTCACCGAGCAGGCGATTCAGGCTGGCCTCGACGGCATCCAGGAACTCGGCATCTGGCGACAGCAGAATCGATTGAGCATCTTCATCGTGCTCGGCCTGCGAGAACAGGTCCATGGCGATCCAGTCCGGGTCGGTCTGACCGTCGCAGACCACCAGAATTTCAGACGGGCCAGCGATCATGTCGATTCCAACCTGACCGAATACCGCACGCTTGGCGGTAGCGACGTAGATATTGCCGGGGCCGACGATCTTGTCGACCTGCGGCACAGTCTCGGTGCCATACGCCAGTGCCGCAACGGCCTGCGCGCCACCGATAGTAAAGACGTGATCAACACCTGCCAGACAGGCCGCAGCCAACACCAGTTCGTTGATTTCACCACGCGGCGTCGGCACTACCATCACCACTTCCGGTACGCCGGCAACCTTGGCCGGAATTGCGTTCATCAGTACAGAGGACGGATAGGAGGCTTTGCCGCCCGGCACATACAGACCAACACGATCCAACGGGGTGATTTGCTGCCCGAGCACGGTGCCATCGGCTTCGGTGTAACGCCAGGAGTCCTGACGCTGGTGCTCGTGATAGCTGCGTACGCGCTCGGCGGCCACTTCCAGCGCCGTGCGCTGCTCTGGCGTAATGCGCTCCAGGGCCAGCTCCAGGCGCGCGCGACCCAACGTCAGATCAGCCATGCCGCTCACCGACAGACCGTCAAAGCGCTCGGTGTATTCGACCAGCGCAGCGTCGCCGCTGGAACGCACTGCTGCGATGATTTCCTCAACCCGGTCGTTGACCGCCTTGTCAGAGACACCTTCCCAGGCCAGCAGGGCATCCAGATGCTGGGCAAAATCGCTCTGATTGGCGTTCAGACGGGCGATTTTCAGCGGCGTACTCATAGCGATACCTTCAACGATTCAGGGAGCGGGTTACTCGAAAACGGGCTCAGGTGTTACGACGTTCAACTGCAGCGGCCAGTTGATCGATCAGGGTCTTGATGCGGGCATGCTTCATCTTCATCGAAGCCTTGTTGACGATCAAGCGCGAACTGATGTGTGCGATCAGCTCCTGCGGCTCCAGGCCGTTGGCCTTGAGCGTATTACCGGTGTCGACCACATCGATGATCTTGTCAGCCAGCCCTACCAGCGGCGCCAACTCCATCGAGCCATAGAGCTTGATGACATCGACCTGACGGCCCTGCTCAGCGTAATAGCGGCGCGCGACATTGACGAACTTGGTCGCGACCTTGAGGCGACCTGTCGGCTCCGGCGCATCGACCGGGCCGGCGGTCATCAGCTTGCAGACCGCGATCTTCAGATCCAGCGGCTCATACAGGCCCTGACTGCCGTACTCCATCAGTACGTCCTTGCCCGCCACACCCAGGTCGGCAGCACCGTGCTCAACGTAGGTCGGCACATCGGTCGCGCGCACAATCAGCAGGCGCACATTCGGATCGGTCGTCGGGAAAATCAGCTTGCGGCTTTTCTCCAGATCCTCGGTCGGTTCGATACCTGCCTCTTTCAGCAGCGGCAGGGTATCGTCGAGAATGCGCCCCTTGGACAGGGCAATGGTCAGACTCTGGCTCATGAAAACTCTCTGTTAGGCCGGGACCCGGCGGATGATACCGCCCAGGGCTTGCAGCTTCTCTTCAATACATTCGTAACCACGGTCGATGTGGTAGATGCGATCAACCAGGGTATCGCCGTCTGCGACCAGGCCGGCGATGACCAGACTGGCTGATGCGCGCAGATCGGTTGCCATCACTGGCGCGGCCTTCAGACGCTCGACACCGGTCACGATCGCGGTGTTGCCCTCAACCAGGATGCGCGCGCCCATGCGGTTCATTTCCTGAACGTGCATGAAGCGGTTCTCGAAAATAGTCTCGATCACCGTGCCGGTGCCTTCGGCGACGGTATTCATGGCCACAAACTGCGCCTGCATGTCCGTCGGAAAGGCTGGGTACGGAGCCGTCTTGAGATTGACTGCGCGCGGACGATTGCCCTTCATGTCGAGCTCGATCCAGTTCTTGCCGGTATCGATGTGAGCGCCCGCCTCTTCCAGCTTCAGCAGCACCGACTCAAGAATGGAGGCATCGGTGTCCTTCAGCTTGACGCGCCCGCGGGTGGCGGCGGCGGCAACCAGGAAGGTACCGGTTTCAATGCGATCAGGCATGACCGAGTAACGCGCGCCGTGCAGACGCTCGACGCCGTGAACGGTGATGGTATCAGTACCATGACCGGTGATCTGCGCGCCCATGGCGATCAAACACTCAGCCAGATCGACCACTTCCGGTTCACGCGCGGCGTTTTCGATAACGGTCTTGCCCTGGGCCAGGGTCGCCGCCATCAGAATGTTCTCGGTACCGGTAACGGTAACGGTATCAAACAGGAAGTGCGCACCACGCAGGCCGCCTTCCGGCGCTGTCGCCTTGATGTAACCATCTTCAACGATGATCGTGGCGCCCATCGCCTCCAGGCCACGGATGTGCAGATCAACCGGACGTGAGCCGATGGCACAACCGCCGGGCAGCGCGACTTCAGCTTTGCCGAAGTGAGCCACCATCGGACCGAGCACCAGAATCGAGGCGCGCATGGTCTTGACCAGCTCGTAAGGTGCGACCAGCGAGGTGATGCGGGTCGGATCGACCTCAACACCCAGACGCTCGTCAATGACCGGCAGCACGCCCATGCGACCGAACAGCTCGATCATGGTGGTAATGTCGTGCAAATGCGGCAGATTGGAAATAACAACAGGCTCATCCGCCAGCAGCGTGGCAGCGAGGATCGGCAGGGCCGAGTTCTTGGCCCCGGAAATCCGGATTTCCCCATCCAGGCGATTGCCGCCGGTGATGATCAGTTTGTCCATACGCGGTACGTACTCCAGACCTCAGGCGCGCGACGCCCAGGCCTCTTGGGTGTAAAACTTCATGGTAACGGCGTGAATCCGGCCGTCAGCAATATATTCATTCAGCAGCGAATAGATCTGCTGCTGGCGCTTCACCGGGGACAGTGCAGCCAGCGTATCGCTGATCACGTTGAGCTGAAAGTTGCAGCCCTCGCCCTCGACTTCAACCCTGGCGTCTTCCAGGCTGGACTCGATCAGCGCCTTCACTTCATTCGATTGCATTACTGATTACTCCTTGCGGCGTCTTGCTCTGGCAAAACCCCTGAAAACTAATTGGCCTGCGCGCGCTCAGCCTCGACCAGCCAGGCATCCAGTCCACAGACCCGGGCAATGCTCTGCAGCCCGGCAGGAACCGCCCGCAGCTGCAGCTGTCGGCCCTGCTGCTGGCAGTGTTCGGCGGCACGCAGAATCAACGACAGGCCAACACTGTTGGCCTGTGTTACCTGAGACATATCTAGGACCAGTGGGCCTTGTCCGCTGGCTGCAGCCTGCTGAAACCCATCACGCAAGGCGCCAGCAGATTCAAAATCGACCACACCACTGAGCCGCACGACACCCTCAGCATCTGCTTGCAGACCAGCGTCGCTCACTGCTGAACCTCTTGTGCGGCAACGTCGCGGGACTTGGCCACAACCGAACCCCAATTGTCGATCACCGCGTTCAGGTCGTTGTTGTGGGTCTTCATCGCCTGGGCAAACTGATCACGGAACAGCAGCCCAATGTTGATACCCTCAACGATAACGTTACGCACCTTCCACTGACCGTTGATGTCGGACATGGTGTAGGTGGCTGTGTATACCTGACCATCGTTGGCCTTGACCTGCATGTCTACGCTGGCACGATCCGGACGTGGCTCGCGGTTGTTGGCAGGCAACACGGTGATTTCACCGCTTTTGAAATCGAGCAGCGCGTTACCGTAGAACTGCACCATGCTGCGTTTGAATGTCTCGATGAAGCGCTGCATCTGCTCATCGGTTGCGCTGCGACTGTAACGCACAGTCATTACACTGCGGGCGATACCATCGAAGTCAACAACCGGCTCCAGCACTTCGTTCAGACCATTGGTGAACGCATCAACATCGTTTCGATAGGTCTCGCGGTTGGCATCGAGCACATCCATAACCTTGCGCGAGGTATCTTCAACGACCTGCTGCGGGGTGGCTGACGCGAAAGCCAGGGTCGGCAGCAGCAGACCCAGGGCAAAAAAGGCATTGATAAGGGGGCGCATGTTATTTCTCCTCTGAGGCCGACCGGGATCAGTCTTCCTTGCTTACCGTATTGAGCAGGAACCGGCCGATCAGTTCCTCAAGCACCAGTGCAGACTGGGTATCGTAGATCTCGCTGCCGTCGACCAGCAGATCCTCTTCACCGCCCACCGAGATACCGATGTACTTCTCGCCAAGCAAGCCGGCGGTCAAGATAGAGGCTGTGCTGTCGGCAGGCAGCGTATCGACCTCGCTGTCGATCGCCATGTCCACCCGCGCACTGTAGCGATTCTTGTCGAACTCGATGGCTGTCACCTGACCAATGGTCACACCCGACATGGTCACTTTCGCGCGCGGCGTCAACCCGGCCACATTGTCGAAATAAGCGTGCACGCTGTAGGTGCTACCGGCACTGCCCGGCGTCAGCCCGGCCACACGCAGCGCCAGCACCGCCAGCGCCAGCACACCGGCCAGAATAAATACGCCGACGGTCAATTCCAGATTACGGGTACGCATTTGATGATTCCTTGGCTAATCAAAACATCAGGGCAGTAAGGATGAAGTCCAGCCCCAGTACCGCCAGCGACGCATATACAACGGTGCGCGTTGTTGCCCGGCTGATACCTTCGGAGGTGGGCTCACAGTCGTAGCCCTGAAATACCGCAATCCAGGTCACGACGAAGGCGAATACGACAGCCTTGATCAGGCCGTTGAGCACGTCGTCGACGAACTCGACCGAATTCTGCATATTGGACCAGTACGAGCCGGAGTAGACCCCCAGCCAATCCACCGCCACCATCGCGCCGCCCCAGATACCAACGACGCAGAAGACCATGGTCAGCAGCGGCATGGAGATAAAGCCGGCCCACAGCCGCGGTGCAATAACGTATTTGAGCGGGTCAACACCAATCATTTCCATGCTCGACAGCTGCTCGGTCGCTTTCATCAGACCGATCTCGGCAGTCAAGGCAGACCCCGCACGCCCCGCAAACAGCAGCGCGGTAACCACCGGCCCCAGCTCCCGCAGCAGCGTCAGCGCGACCATCTGACCGACCGCCTGCTCCGAACCGTAACCCACAAGAATGTTGTAACCCTGCAGCGCCAGCACCATGCCGATAAATAGTCCGGAGACGACGATAATCGCCAGCGACAGCACGCCGACCGCATGCAGTTGTTTGAGCAGCAACGCCCAGCCGTTGCCAAATCGGGCCCGACCGAGCAATACGTTCATCAGAAACACCCCGGAGCGCCCCAGCGCCACTACGGTGTCCAGCCCCGCGCTGCCCAGCAGCACCAACCTCTCGACTGCCTTCACGCGTCTTTCTCCGCCTGCATCAGGTCCTTGAGATAATCTTTTGCCGGGAAGTGGAACGGCACCGGCCCGTCGGGCTCGCCCTGCATAAACTGGCGAATGCGCGGATTATCGGAGTTCATCAACTCGTCCGGCGCACCGTGCCCCAAAACCTGCCCGTCTCCGACGACATAAATGTAGTCAGCGATACTGGCGGTCTCCGCCAGGTCATGGGAAACAACGATACTGGACAGCCCAAGCGCGTCATTGAGCAAGCGAATCAGGCGCACCAGCACACCCATGGAAATCGGATCCTGACCAACAAACGGCTCGTCGTAGAGCATCAGTTCGGGATCAAGGGCAATCGCTCGAGCCAGTGCCACCCGGCGCTTCATGCCGCCGGACAGCTCATCCGGCATCAACTCGCGCGCGCCACGCAGCCCGACGGCCTGCAACTTGAGCAGCACGATGTCGCGAATCATGTCTTCCGGCAAATCGGTATGCACGCGCAACGGGAAGGCGACGTTTTCAAACACGCTCAAATCGGTAAACAACGCACCGCTTTGAAACAGCATGCCCATGTCCTGACGCGCCGAAAACAGCTGTTCGCGGCTGAGCTCCGGAATATTGCGCCCGTTGACCCAGATAGAGCCGCTGTCCGGCCGCAGTTGGGCACCGATCAACCTCAGCAGGGTGGTCTTGCCGCAGCCGGACGGCCCCATGATGCCGGTCACCTTGCCACGCGGGATACGAATATCCACGCCATCAAAGATGACTCGCTGGCCGCGCCGAAAGGTCACGTTCTGCAGGTCTACGATGTAATCTGACACGTCGGTCATAGTGATGTTCGGGCCTTTCCGGATACTGCCCAAACCTCGGGCAAACGAAGCCGCCTAATATACCAGCTCCCCGACGGCAGCCCAAGCCGGGAATCTGCAACCTACCCAGAACGGGGTAGTCTGGATGTACCCGGGTTCAAGGCTGGTGAGTTACACCAGACAAACCGCTATACTTGCGCGTTCAGCGACAACCGACGAAGTGCACATGGCCGATTTTGACTACATTGCTTCCGCATCGCGCACCATCAGCATGGAGCGCGACGCGGTGGACTCTCTACTGCAACGACTGGCAGAGCCCTTTACCATTGCCTGCAACACCCTGCTGCAATGCCGCGGCCGGGTTGTCGTTACCGGCATGGGCAAGTCCGGCCATGTTGGCCGCAAGCTTGCCGCCACACTGGCCAGCACCGGCACCCCTGCCTTCTTTGTTCACCCGGGCGAAGCCAGCCACGGCGACATGGGCATGATCACCGCAGAGGACGTTGTCATCGCGCTGTCCAACTCCGGCAATACCGCCGAAGTGGTCACGCTGCTGCCATTGATCAAGCGCCTCGGCGCCCCCCTGATCAGCATGACCGGCAATGCGCAGTCCACGCTCGCGCAGGCCGCAGTCGCTAACCTGGATACCGGTGTCGAGCAGGAAGCCTGCCCGCTGAACCTGGCCCCGACCTCCAGCACCACCACCGCGCTGGTTATGGGCGACGCCCTGGCCATCGCGCTGCTCGAGGCTCGCGGTTTCAGTGCCGAAGATTTCGCTTTCTCGCACCCAGGCGGCAGCCTTGGTCGTCGCCTGCTGCTGCTGGTGGATGACATCATGCATGCGGGTGAAACCATGCCTCTGGTGAAGCCTGAAGCCCCACTGCGCGACGCTCTGCTCGAGATGACCCGCAAAGGGCTAGGCCTGACCGGCGTGATCGGCGCGAACGGGCAGCTCGATGGCATTTTCACCGACGGCGACCTGCGCCGCAGCCTCGACCACAACATCGACTTTCAGCAGGCCAGCATCAGCGACGTAATGACCCGTCACTGCAAGACTGCGCGCAGTGGTATGCTCGCCGCAGAAGCCCTGAAAATCATGGAAGACGCCCGCATCAATGGCCTGTTCGTGGTCGACGCTGAAGGCCGACCGGTGGGCGCCCTGAACATGCATGATCTGCTCCGTGCCGGAGTGGTGTGAGTTTGAACATGGAAAAGCTGATCGAACGCGCCAAAGCCATTCGCCTCGCCATCTTCGACGTTGACGGCGTACTGACCGATGGCCGCCTGTACTTCATGCCTGACGGCACCGAATTCAAATCTTTCAACACGCTGGACGGGCACGGCATCAAGATGCTGATTGCTTCCGGCGTCGAGGTCGCCATCATCAGCGGGCGTAAATCCCCGCTGGTGGAGCGCCGCGCAGCAAATCTCGGCATCAAGCACCTGATTCAAGGCCGCGAAGACAAGCTCACCGCGCTGGCGGAATTGCGTGAAATCGTGCCGGTCGAGATGCATGAGATTGCGTTTCTTGGCGACGATTTACCCGACCTGCCAGTGATTCGCCGAGTCGGCCTCGGCATGGCCGTCGTCAGCGCTGACGGCTTCGTTCGCGAACACGCCCACGGCATCACCAGTGCACGTGGTGGCGCCGGTGCCGCTCGGGAGTTCTGCGAACTGATCATGCGCGCTCAGGGCACCCTCGATAAGGCACAGGCGGCATACTTGTGAATATCACCTTGCCGCGCTACCTCGTCGTTGGCCTACTGCTTATTGCAGGGGCCGCGCTGGCGCTGGCAGTGGGCTACTGGAACATCAATCCGTCGAGCTTCAAATCAGGCAACCTGCAGCAAACCGCGGACCGACCTGACTTCTACATCGAAAATGCCCGCATCCAGATGCTCGATGAGCAGGGCAAAATTGCTTACCAGCTGACGACCAGCCATGCGGTGCACCAAATCGACGACGGCAGTACGCACCTGGAAGATCCGGAGCTCCTGTTTTACCGTGGCGAAGACCCAACGCCGTGGCTGCTCAAGTCAAGACAGGGCGTCGTCACCCAGCGCGGCGATCGCGTCGACCTGACGACAGACGTTCTGCTCAAGCAGAACAGCGCCGACGCCCGCCAGCTGACAACATCGGCATTGACACTGTTTCCCGGTCGCGACTACGCCGAGACCGACCAACCGGTTAAAATCGAAGCCGCTCGCAGTGTGACTACTGCAGAGGGCATGCAACTCTTTCTCAACGACGGCCGCCTGACGCTGCTGTCCACCGTACGAGGCCAATATGAGGTGCGTTAAATCCCTCCTTGCCCTAACGCTGGCACTCTGCCCGCTGAGCCACGTTGTGGCACTGCCCAGTGACAGCAGTCAACCCATCCGCATTCAAGCCAATGGCGCGACGCTGGACGACAAGCGCAACACCGCCGTCTACACCGGCAACGTGGTCATCACCCAAGGCAGCCTGCGCCTTACCGGCTCCCGCGTCACGCTGACCACCAACGCCAATGGCGAACTGAATACCATGGTGACCCAGGGCGGCCCAGCCACCTATCAGCAAACCCCTGAAGCCAACAAGCCACCGGTCAAGGCCCGCGCTGAGACAATCGAGTATCACGCTGATCGCGAGACCATTGTGCTGATCAAGAACGCGTTCCTTGAGCAGTCCGGCAATACCTTTCAGGGCGAACATGTCAGCTACGATATCCAGCGTCAGGTGGTTGATGCCGGCAATAGCAGCAGCGGTGCCAGCAACAGCAACGGCGGCGGACGTATCGAGATTGTCATCCAGCCGCGCAGCCGCAGCACTGAGACACCCAGCGAAGAGCCGTCCGCACCATGACCACACTGCAAGCCCGGCACCTCGCAAAGGCCTACAAGTCGCGCAAGGTTGTGCGAGATGTGTCCGTATCGATTGACAGCGGACAAGTCGTCGGCCTGCTCGGGCCCAACGGTGCGGGCAAGACCACCTGCTTCTACATGATTGTAGGCCTGGTCAAAGCCGACGAAGGCCAGGTCACCGTCAACGGCAAAGACGTCACCCGCCTGCCCATGCACGGTCGAGCTCGCGAAGGTATCGGCTACCTCCCACAAGAGGCGTCGATCTTCCGCAAGCTGACGGTCGCCGAAAACATCATGGCGATTCTGGAAACGCGAAAAGATCTGAACCGTCAGGCGCGCGAGGGTAAGCTCGAATCGCTGCTGCGTGAATTTCATATTCACCATCTCAGCGACAGCCTCGGCATGAGCCTGTCCGGTGGTGAACGACGTCGGGCCGAGATTGCCCGGGCCCTGGCCACCGACCCCAGCTTCATTCTGCTGGACGAACCTTTTGCCGGGGTAGACCCCATCTCTGTGAACGATATCAAGCAGATCATCCAGCATTTGAAGGACAAGGGTATCGGCGTACTGATCACCGACCACAACGTCCGCGAAACCCTGGATATCTGCGACAAGGCCTACATTGTCAACGACGGCCACATCATCGCCGAAGGTGACGCAGAGACCGTACTGGCCGACCAGACAGTAAAAGATGTGTACCTCGGTCATGCCTTCCGGCTATAAAAGCACCCGCAACTCAGGCATGCTAGCGGGGAACGAGTCCGGCCCCCGTCCGGCACAGGGTTTGACCAAGCGCACAAGGTAATACGCGACACAATGAAACCATCGCTCGTCCTCAAGATGGGGCAGCAGCTGACGATGACACCGCAGCTGCAGCAAGCCATCAGACTGCTTCAGCTATCCAGCCTTGACCTCCAGCAGGAGGTGCAAGAAGCACTGGAAGCCAATCCGATGCTGGAAATGGCAGACGACGGCGACGACGACTTTGGCAGCAGTGCGCAGGATAGCGGCGATGACGACGCACCTGCAGTCACGATGCCCGAACCCGTTTCCCTCGACTCCATTGAGCAGCACGGCCAGAACGACCAAGACGGCAACTGGAACGAGCAGATCCCTAACGAGTTGCCCGTCGATACCCAGTGGGAAGACGTCTATCAGACATCGGCCAGCTCCCTTCCCAGCCAAGACGACGAGGATTGGGACTACACCTCACGTACCGGCACTGGCGAAACGCTGCAAAGCCATCTGGAGTGGCAGCTGAACCTGCTGCCAATGTCTGAAACCGACTATCAGATCGCCACCGCCCTGATCGATGGCATCAATGCCGATGGTTATCTCGAAGAATCGCTGGAAGACATCCTTTCCTCCCTGCCGGCCGAGCTGGAAGTAGAACTCGACGAGGTGGAGATGGTGCTGCACCGCATCCAGCAATTCGAGCCGGTTGGTGTTGCAGCACGCGACCTGCGCGAGTGCTTGCTGCTGCAGATCCGCCAACTACCCGAAAACACCCCGATGCTGGAGCAGGCGACCCGTGTGGTTCGTGACCATCTGGAACTGCTCGGCAGCCGCGACTTCACCCAGTTGATGCGCCGCAGCAAGCTGAAGGAAGACCAGCTTCGCGACGTCGTTGCGCTGATTCAGACGCTCAACCCCCGTCCGGGATCCGAGATCGCCTCGGGCGAACCGGAATATGTCATCCCGGACGTGATCGTCCGTCGCGACGCCAACCGCTGGCTGGTAGAGCTGAACCAGGAAGCGGTTCCGAAGGTTCGCGTCAACGGCCACTACGCCTCAATGGTTCGCCGTGCCGACTCCAGTGACGACAACACCTACCTGCGCAACAACCTGCAAGAGGCGCGCTGGTTCATCAAGAGTCTGCAGAGTCGTAATGAGACCCTGATGAAGGTCGCCACCCAGATCGTCGAACACCAGCGCGGCTTCCTTGAGCACGGCGAAGAGGCGATGAAGCCGCTGGTGCTGCATGACATCGCCGAAGCGGTCGGCATGCACGAGTCGACTATTTCGCGGGTTACTACCCAGAAATACATGCACACGCCGCGCGGCATTTTCGAGCTCAAATACTTTTTTTCCAGCCATGTTGGCACCACCGAAGGCGGAGAATTCTCGTCTACCGCCATCCGCGCGCTAATCAAAAAGCTGGTCGCAGCAGAAAACCCAAAGAAACCATTGAGCGATAGCAAGATCGCTGGTTTACTTGAAGAACAGGGCATCGAAGTAGCCCGACGGACCATCGCAAAGTACCGCGAGTCGCTCAACATCGCGCCATCGAGCGAACGCAAGAGACTGGTCTAGTACCTGCCGAAACACCCCGAGCCAGGGCTGTTGAGCGCAGAAGATCCAGTTCAGGGATCAAGCAAGTGGCAATACCGGGTGACAGGTCGTCACCCAGCAACAACAAGCCAATCAGGAGACGCCGTATGCAACTGAACATTAGCGGTCACCAACTCGATATCACCGACGCACTGCGCGACTACGTCACCGAAAAAATGTCCCGCCTGGAGCGGCATTTCGACAAGATCACCAACGTCCAGGTCACCCTGGAGGTCGAGAAACTCCGACAGAAGGCCGAAGCCACCCTGCACATCGCCGGTGGTGAAGTGGTCGCCCTGGCAGAACACTCAGATATGTATGCCGCCATTGACCTGCTGACCGACAAGCTCGATCGCCAACTGATCAAGCACAAGGAAAAGCACATCGACCGTCAGCAAGGCGCGCACGACCGATAAACGGACGCTCACTGCATCAACATGCAAATAGATCACATCCTGACCCCTGAACGCACTTTCGCTGGCGTTCAGGGCGGATCCAAAAAACGTGTGCTGGAGCTGATCGGCAAACTGGTTGCCCAGCACACCAACCTGGATCCCGACGCCATCTACGAAAACCTGATCGCCCGCGAACGTCTGGGCTCCACTGGTTTCGGTAACGGCATCGCTATTCCCCACTGTCGTCTGGAAGACTGTCATCAGGCCATCGGAGCTCTGTTGCAACTGGACGGCAAAATCGATTTCGACGCGCTCGATGGTCAACCGGTCGACCTGATTTTTGTACTTCTGGTCCCCCAGGAAGCCACCGAACAACACCTGCAGATTCTCAAGATGCTGGCCGGCAAGCTGGACAACGCCGAGCTGAGAGACGCGCTGCGCGCAGCACCCGACGCGGATGCCCTCTACCGCGTCATGGTCGGCGCCGGCGACGGGGGCTGACATGCGCCTGATTGTCGTCAGCGGCCGCTCCGGTTCAGGCAAAAGTACCGCTCTGCACCTGCTCGAAGACAATGGTTTTTACTGCATCGACAATCTACCCGCTGGCTTGCTGCCTGAGCTGGCCCGTCAGGCACGACAAAACGACTTCAGCCTGCCGGAAGTCGCCATCAGCATTGATGCCCGCAACCTGCCGAATGACCTTGCACGCTTTCCGGAGTTGCTGCGTGACGTGCGCAACGCAGGCGTAACGTGCGACGTACTGTTTCTCGCCTCACGGAACGAGGTACTGATCAAACGGTTCTCCGAGACCCGCCGCAAGCATCCGCTGACCGACGGCAACCTGTCACTCGGGGAAGCGCTGGATCGCGAAGCGCAACTGCTCCAGCCGATTATCGACCTGGCTACCCTTAAGGTCGATACCAGCCACCTGAATCTCTACCAGCTCCGCGACCATCTCAAGCAACGCCTGCTCGGCACCAAGGGCAGTCAGCCGTCCGTATTGATCCAGTCCTTCGGTTTCAAGCGCGGCTTGCCGGTTGATGCTGATCTGGTATTCGACGTGCGGTGCCTGCCCAATCCTTACTGGCTGCCGGATCTACGCGCATTCTCGGGGAGAGATGCCCCTGTCAGCGACTATCTCGGTAAGCAGCCGGAAGTGGAAGAGATGTACCAGGATATCTGCCACTACCTGAAGAAGTGGCTGCCGCGTTACGCCGCCAGCGAGCGCAGCTATATGACTATCGCGATCGGCTGCACCGGCGGCCACCATCGCTCGGTCTACATCGCCGAGCGCCTGGTGCAGGAACTGAGCCCCAACACACCCAACTTGCTGATACGCCACCGCGACCTGCCCTGATGCCAAGCTCACGTATTCTCATCATCAACAAGCTCGGCCTGCATGCCCGTGCCGCGGCCAAATTCGTTGGTATCGCCAACCAATATGGCTGCAAGGTTTCTGTGGGACACGACGAAAACGATCAGGTTGACGGCAAAAGCATCATGCAGGTGATGATGCTTGCCGCGGGAAAAGGCACGGAAATTTGTGTCAGCTGTGAAGGCGAACAAGCAGACGAGGCGCTGCAAGCCCTGCTGGACTTGATCAATGACTACTTCGGCGAGGGCGAGTAGCGCAGCCGTACAACTTGCTAACGGCTGCGCCTGCGAAGCCAGGTATCAGGCACCACCCACAGTCATGCCATCGATCAACCAACTGCCGGTCAGATAGTTCCCGCGGCGCTCCAGGTCACTACCAACGCAACGCAGATTGGCGTACATGTCTTTCAAGTTACCGGCGATAGTGATCTCGCTGACCGGATACTGAATCTCACCGTTCTCGACCCAGAAGCCACCTGCTCCGCGAGAGTAGTCGCCAGTGACCCCATTCACACCCTGCCCCATCAGCTCAGTCACCAGCAGGCCGGTGCCCATTTCCTTGAGCAGCGCATCCAGATCTCCCGCGTTACTGGTGACCTGCAGGTTATGCACCCCGCCCGCGTTAGCGGTACTGGGCAAATTGAGTTTGCGCCCCGAATAGGTGCTCAACAGCCAACTAACCAGCTCGCCCTCTGCAATAAACGACTGCTCACGCGTTTGCAGGCCATCTCCGTCGAACGCCGAGCTACCAAGCCCCTGTTTCAGGTAAGGCGCCTCGCGCATGGTCATCCAGCTCGGGAATATTGGCTGGCCCAACGCGTCGAGCAGAAACGTCGACTGACGATACACCGCGCCACCAGAGATCGCGCCGAACAGATGACCGACCAGGCCCGCGGCCTGATCCGCCGCAAACAGCACTGGCACCTTGGCGGTCTTGACCGTGCGAGGATTAAGCCGCGACAGCGTGCGCTCACCAGCCTTGCGCCCAACGGCCTGCTCACTTGGCAAGCGCTCTGGCACACGATCAACCGCATACCAGTAATCCCGCTGCATGCCCTGCTCTGACGAGACAATCATGACCGCGGCGCTGCTATGCCGGCTGCTCAGCGCGCTGCCAATAAAGCCGTGACTGTTGCCGTAGACTCGGCACCCCTGTTGGCTGCTGATCTGCGCACTATCAGACACCAACCTGCTATCAACGGCCAATGCTGCTCGCTCTAACTCCAGAGCGCGGTCAATCGCCTGCTCCGCAGACAGTTCCCAAGGATGAAAGAGATCAAGGTCCGGCAACTCGGTGGCCATCAGCGCAGCGTCGGCCAACCCCGAGCACGGATCCTCAGACGCATGCCGAGCAATCGCCAGCGCCGTTTCGACTGCGCGCTGGATAGCCGCATCAGAGGTATCAGAGGTACTGACTGAGCCTTTGCGCTGCCCGGCATACAGGGTGATGGCAAAGCCCTGATCACGGTTGAACTCGACCGTCTCGACTTCACCACTGCGCACACTGACCGACAGGCCGGTACTCTGGCTGACAGCAACCTCGCTGGCGGTCGCCCCCTGACGACGCGCCTCGTCGACAATAAAGGCGACGCGCTGTTCTAGCGCGCGCTGCAGGACTTCAGGGTTCTCGGCTACGCTAATGGTATTCGCGCTCATATCACCTCCAGATCAAGCAGCCATTGTAGCGAGGTTGAGCAACCGGAAACCACCATGGATTGGCCGCAGCCGGCGCTAAACAGGTATCATTGCCGCCCCGGCCAACGCTGGCGCGACCATCTCCAGACAGGATCACCATGACCGAGTTTCACGACGACGAATCCCTCGAACCCGTTGATGAGGGCAAGAGCAAAACCCAGATCAAACGGGAGATGGACGCCCTGCAGGAAATGGGCAAACGCCTGCTGGCGCTTAAACCCGACCAACTGGCCAAGCTCGAGCTGACCGACAAGTTGCGCCTGGCACTCGCCGAGGCCAGTCGTCACACCGCTCGCGGCGCACTGAAACGCCATATGAGCTATGTCGGCAAGCTGATGCGCGATCAGGACATTGAGCAGATTCAGACCTATCTGGACCTGTTCGACAGCAGCAGCGCCGCTCACAACCAGCACTTCCACCAGATCGAGCGCTGGCGCGACCGTCTGCTGACAGGTCGGGCGGACGAACTCGAACTGTTCATGCTTGCCTATCCCGACGCGGATCGCCAGCACCTGCGCCAACTGGTTCGTCAGGCGGCCAGGGAAGTAGAGCAGAACAAACCGCCAGCCGCCGCACGCAAGCTGTTCAAGGCGATTCGCGTGCTGGCCGACGACGCCAAGGGGCTCTGAAGCCGGCCGGTACTCGGTCACAGCTCTGGGGCCTACAGGTCGGTGGCCTTGGCGCTACGCGCAACCCACTGCTAGGTTTTAACTTTAACCTGCAGAGGATAATGCCACGTGAGCCTTGCCCTTGATCTGCCCAGACTCGAGACTACCCTGCGCCTTCCCGCTCAGGATGAGCGCCAGCAACTTCTGCAGGGTCTGCTGCAGCCAGCCGCACGCATCGACTCAAAATACTTCTACGATGACCGCGGCTGTGAGCTGTTCACCGATATTTGCCGCCTCGACGAGTACTACCCCACGCGGACCGAGGCGCAGATTTTCTCGGAAAACCGCGAGGCCATCGCCGCACATCTACCATCTAACCCGCAGTGGATAGATCTGGGATGCGGCGACTGCAGCAAAACCCTGAAATGGCTGAGCGCAGTCGATCCGGCGCGCGTGATCGGTGTCGACATCGCCGGCGAGTTTCTGCACAACTCACTCTCCGCCGTCGCACGGCGACATCCTCAACTGGAGTGTGTCGGCGTGGTCAGTGACTTCACTCAGCACCTCGAACTACAGGAACTGCTGGCAGAACGCCCCGGCAACCCTCCGGTGTTTTTCTACCCCGGGTCATCCATCGGCAATTTCGAACCTCGCGCCGCCATGCGCTTTCTAAAACGTATTAGAGCCCATTGCTCGGCGCACGGACGGCTGTTGATCGGTGCCGATCTGCTCAAACCTCGCGAGATCCTCGAAGCGGCCTACGCTGATGCCAGCGGCGTTACCGCAGCGTTCAACCTCAACATCCTCAACGTCGTGAACCGGGAACTGGACGCTGACTTCCAGCCGGAACTCTTCCGACACTGCGCGCGCTTTGACGAAGCACACCGCCGCATAGAAATGCGGCTGGTCGCCCGCGAGCGACATAGCGTTCGACTGGCGCGCCACACCCGCCGCCACTTCGATGCAGGGGAACACATCCTGACCGAGTACTCCCACAAATACAGTCTGGAAGAATTCAGCGCCCTGCTCGCCGCCAGTGGCCTGCGCTGCAGTCATTACTGGACCGACCCGCAAGCGTGGTTTGGCGTGTTTTTGGCGGAACCCGCATGAATCGGCCGGCCAACCAATCGGCTGCCGTCAGCCTTGAACTGGACTACGCTCGGGTTCGCGCTCACTCCCTAGAGCTAATACGCGGACTCAGCCCCGAGGACTGCCAGCTGCAGTCCATGGCCGATGCAAGCCCGCTGAAATGGCACCTGGCCCATACCACCTGGTTCTTTGAAACCTTTGTTTTGGCAGCATTGCCAGACCCTCCGCCAGTCGTTAATCCGGCCTACCGGGTTCTATTCAACTCGTACTACGTGGGCATTGGCGAACGCCACCTGCGCGCCGAACGCGGCTTGCTATCGCGGCCGACGCTGGAAGAGGTTCTCTACTACCGCAAGCATGTTGATCAGCAGATGCAGCAAGCGATGGCCAACACCCGGCAACGCGATTCCCTGGCGGCGCTGGTCACCCTCGGACTGCAGCATGAACAGCAGCACCAGGAGCTGATGCTGACCGACCTGAAGCATCACTTTTCCTGCAACCCGCTACTGCCAGCTTGGCGAGATAGCGCACCTGAGCAGCGCTCTGCCGCTGGCGTTACCCAGCCTTATCCTTACCGGAAGTTGGCAGGCGGACTGTGCGAGATCGGCACGTCCGACGACCAGTTCAGTTATGACAACGAGGGGCCCTCGCACCGCGTGTGGCTGGAGCCCTTCCTGCTCGGCGAGCGCAACGTCAGTAACGGCGACTTTATGGCCTTTATCGCCGATGGCGGTTATCAGCGGCCAGAACTGTGGTTGTCAGACGGCTGGGACTGGGTAAATCAGCAGCAAGCGCTAGCGCCCCTGTACTGGCAACAGACAGCAGATCAACAGTGGTATGCCTTCACCCTGGCAGGCCGGCAAAGGCTAAACCTCGACGCACCTGCCTGCCATATCAACCTCTACGAAGCGGATGCCTACGCACGCTGGGCGGAAGCACGACTGCCAACCGAAGCCGAGTGGGAACATGCAGCACGGACCGCACCCGACCTTGCTGGTCTCTTTGACCAGGTCTGGCAATGGACCAACAGCGCCTACCTGCCCTACCCCGGGTACCAACCGGCGGCAGGTACCGTCGGCGAGTACAACGGCAAATTCATGATCAACCAAATGGTGCTTCGCGGCAGTTCCTGCGCCACCCCAGCGGGCCACAGCAGACCCTCCTACCGCAACTTCTTTCCGCCCGCAGCGCAGTGGCAATTCAGCGGACTGCGCCTGGCACGTAATCCCCGACCATAAAAAAGGCCGCCCCGGTACCGGGGCGGCCTTCGTTCAAGCAACAACGCTATGCTGGATCAGTAGCCCAGAGCGAAGTTGTCAGCGTCCATTTCCATCAGGTTATCAGCACCGGACAGGATCGCCTCAACGTGAGTGCGAACACGTGGCAGGATGCGCTGATAGTAGAAACGGGCGGTCTGCAGCTTGGCCTTGTAGAAGCCCTCTTCCGCAGTGCCAGCGGCCAGCTTCTCGGCAGCAAGACGTGCCATGTCAGCCCAGAAGTACGCCAGGCAGGCGTAGCCGCTGTACATCAGATAATCGACGGATGCGGCGCCGACCATTTCACGGTCTTTCATCGCGGCCATGCCGATCTTCATGGTCAGCTCGCCCCACTCTTTGTTCAGCGCAGCCAGCGGCGCGACGAACTCAGCGATGGCTTCGTTGCCTTCGTTGTTCTGGCAGAACTTGTGGACGATCTTGGTGAAGCCTTTCAGCGCTTCGCCCTGAGTCATCAGGACCTTGCGACCCAGCAGGTCGAGGGCCTGAATACCGGTAGTACCTTCGTACAGCATGGAGATACGAGCATCGCGAACGTTCTGCTCCATGCCCCACTCAGCGATAAAGCCGTGGCCACCGTAGATCTGTACGCCGTGGTTGGCTGCTTCAAAACCGACTTCGGTCATGAACGCCTTGGCGATCGGTGTCAGGAAAGCCAGCATGGCGTCTGCCTGCTTCTTCTGCTCCGCGTCCTGGCTGTTCTTCAGAATGTCGACCTGCTTGGCAGTGAAGTACACCATGGCGCGATTGCCTTCGGTAAATGCCTTCATGGTCAACAGCATACGGCGCACGTCCGGGTGAACGATGATCGGATCAGCCGGCTTCTCAGGCGCCTTGTTGCCAGTCAGCGAACGCATTTGCAGGCGCTCGCGGGCGTACTGGATGCCACCCTGGAAGGCGATCTCGCTGTGGGCCAGACCCTGCAGGGCGGTACCCAGACGCGCAGTGTTCATGAAGGTGAACATCGCATTCAGGCCCTTGTTCGGCTCACCGATCAGGTAGCCAGTGGCACCGTCGAAGTTCATCACGCAGGTCGCGTTGCCGTGGATACCCATCTTATGCTCGAGCGAACCACAGGTGACGCCATTGCGCTCACCCTTTTCACCATCGGCATTGACCAGGAACTTGGGCACGATGAACAGGGAGATACCCTTGGTGCCGGCAGGTGCATCGGGCAGGCGGGCGAGGACGATATGGATAATGTTCTCCGACATGTCATGCTCGCCGGAGGAAATGAAGATCTTGGTACCGGACACCTTGTAGGTGCCGTCGGCTTGCGGCTCGGCCTTGGTACGCAGCATACCCAGGTCAGTGCCACAGTGCGGCTCGGTCAGGCACATGGTGCCGGTCCACTCGCCGGAGACCAGCTTGGGCAAGTAAGTATGCTTCTGCTCGTCGGTGCCGTGGGCGTCCAGGGTGTTCATGCAACCATGCGACAGGCCCGGATACATGCCCCAGGACCAGTTGGCCTGACCAACCATCTCGCTAATTGCCAGACCCAGCGACTCAGGCAGGCCTTGACCGCCATGATCAACGTTGTGGGCCAGGCTCGGCCAGCCGCCTTCAACGTACTGCTGATAGGCTTCCTTGAAACCGGTCGGGGTCGTTACACCTTCCGGGCTCCAGGTGCAGCCTTCGGTGTCACCAACGCGGTTCAGCGGGGCAATCACCTGCTCACAGAACTTGGCACCCTCTTCCAGAATGGCGTTAACCATATCCGGAGTGGCGTCTTCGCAGCCGGGCAGGCTCTGATAGTGCTCTTCATAACCCAGGAGTTCATCGCGGACGAAACGAATGTCACGCAGGGGAGCCTTGTAATCGGGCATGGTACTGGACCTCAAGTATTGATCAGTATGCACGGGCAGCCGAGGCTGCGGTTTTGAGCTGATTGGCAGCTCGAATTCAAACAGACGTTTGAAACATACGTTTACGCCCAGGCATTGTCAACCCCCGCATGAATGCCGTGGTATCAACAAAAATGAGTATAGAAATTCGGATTTAGGGAGAATCAGGCTTCGGTGCGCAACGCAGATTGCGAGCTGCCAGCCGCAACGTTGCGGTACACGGAAAGGTCAGCGCTGGACGCAGTCGCTGACGTACCAGCATCCGCGTCCTCGTCGTCCGCCTCACTCCGACTATCCCGGTCCGCCTTGCCGACGGGTTCCTCAGAAGCAGAAGCCAGCTCGGCCCGAGCCTGAGCGATCAGCTGGGCAGCTTGCGCCGCAACCGAGCGGTCCTGCGAAGACGGCTCGGCGGGAGCCAGTGCAGCGCGACGAACCTGCTCCATCTTGTCGATGGTTGCCTGTGGGTCACCCGCTACCGGAGCGGTATCGATAGGCACTTCACCACCGACCGCGTACATACGCCCATCTGGACCGCGCTCATAGGTATAGGAAACCGAACCCGCGTACTGACCACCCACCGACATGTGCGCCTGTTCGTGCGTGCGAACCTCACGGTCGCGCGCCGCGAGCTCGCGGATTTCGGCTTGCTCTGCCTGCGCCAGCTGCGCCTCAGCCTTACTAAGTTGAGATCGCTTGCTACGCTCTGCCTCTGCCAGATCGGTGTCGGCCGTCGCGTCAGGGGTCGCAGTGCCAACCGCAGACTCGCTCGCTTCATCTACCGGAGCGAAGCGGGTATTGGGATCGTCGGGAGGAACGCTATCGCTGACCGCAATAGAACGCGCGGTCAGCGTGGTGACCGCGGAGGGAATATAAGTGGTTTGACTGCTGCCGACGGGGGTCATGGTGCCGAGACATGCTCGTGAGCCCAACTAGGCTCAGGCAGTGACATCCAGCAAGGTGCCCAGCACTTCGTCGGCGGTATCAATCACCGATGCGCCGGCTTCCGCTTCCTGGCGCCCCTGTTGCAACTCGACCAGGCTGTCTACCAGATTCACCGGGCGAGATGTTTCAACAGGCGTAGAGGCCGCTGCTTGCCCTGTTGCAGGCTGAGCAGGCTGCGCAGTGGTCGCTGCAGGATCGACTGGCAGCGCGGCGCGAGCGATATCGGATGCCGCACCGCTCATGCGGTTTTGGCCCTGACGCACACTGGCGAGGCCAGAGGAAATCAAGTCAAGGGTTGCCATGGCATAGTCTCTGGATGGATAGACACCAACATTCAAGCACAGATAGCGCGATCAGCCCAACACCACTGGTCGTCTCAGACCAGTGGTGAAACATCCAGAAAGCCTGCCACTTCCTCGGCATCCGCGCACGCCAGACGCGGCACAACACCGAGACACGGCGCATCGATCAAATGCCTGAGCGTTGCCAGATTTTCTTCCGGGCGGCTCATATCCGGATCAACATAGTTGGCCACCCAGCCCGCCAGCTGCAGTCCATCAGCAGCAATGGCACGGCAGCTTAGCAGCGCATGATTGATGCAGCCCAAACGCATTCCAACCACCAGCACTACCGGCAGCTTATGAGCAATCGCAAGATCCGAAAGCAGCTCAGTCTCATTGAGGGGCACACACCAGCCGCCCGCGCCCTCCACCAGCGTCAGGTCAGCGCCGCGCGCGAACACCGCCTCGCAGGCACCAGCCAGCCCCTTGGCGGTCAGCGTGACCTGCTCTTCCCGCGCGGCAATGTGCGGAGCAATGGCAGCTTCCAGGGTGACCGGATTGACCAGATCGTAGGCCAGCGGCGGATAGCTTTGGCCCTGAAGCGCCAGCGCATCTTCGTTGCGCAGACCGTCAGGCGTGCGCTCGCAGCCTGCGGCAACCGGTTTAACCCCGGCGGTGGTCAAACCACGCTGACGCGCCGCGCAAAGCAACCCGGCTGCAATGGTGGTTTTACCAATTTCAGTATCGGTACCGGTGACGAAGTAGCGTTTGCTCATGAGGGCTCCTTCAAGCCGTTAGGCCTTTATGCAGAATGATCTGGGCGACCTTATAGGTCGCGGGCAACCCGGCAGGTTCGCGAAATGCTTCATAGGCTGCGGTCAAAGCGCGCAGCCTGGCGCGCCCGGTCAGCCCACCGGGGCGTCCGGAATTGAGATTGTGTGCACCTAGCGCCTTGAGCTCGTGGGTAAGCCCGCTGAGCTGCGGGTAGTGCAGTACATGGGTCTCAACATCGCAATGCCAGTTGGCAAAGCCGGCGCCAGCAAGGATCTGCTGTAACTGAGCCAGCGGCATAAAGCGGTTGACATGGACATAGCCATCGACCGCTTGCCAGGCATCGCGCAGCTCTTGCAGCGTGCCTTCAACCAAGGTGTTGAAGGCAATGCGCCCGCCCGGCTCCAGCACCCGCAGCGACTCACGCAGCGCCTGCGCCAAATCCGGACACCACTGCAACGCCAGACTGGAGAACAGCAACTGATGCGAGGACGAACGCAGCGGCAGCGCTTCGGCGTCTGCTGCAATCCATTGAGACGAATGGGGTCCTTGGGTACGGGCGTAACGCAGCATACCCTCAGCGATATCCAGGCCCAGCACCGGCTGCCTGAAGCGCGCATTCAGCGCGCGGGTGAAGTAACCGGTCCCACAGCCCAAATCGACAATACGTTCTACCTGCAGGTGCTCAGGCAAACGCGCAAGCAGATTGCTGCCGACACTGCGCTGCAGCTCGGCGACCTGATCGTAAGTTGCCGCCGCTCGACTGAAAGAGGCGGCAACGGCTTGCTTGTCGATGGCAGTGTCGGTCATTGCGAATCCAGCCAGTCGGCGATCTCACCCGCCAACCACAGTGGCGCCTCGAGCGGCAGCGCATGACCGCCCTGCGGCAGCACACTCACACGCGCATTATCATTTAGCGCCAGCAGATCCGCTTCGACGGCAGCAGGTACCAGCGCATCGCTGCCACCCAGGCAATGCAGTACCGGCTGCGCACAGCGCTGCAGCGGAATGCGGTTATCGATCACGCCAAGCAACGCCAGTTGATTAAGCCGCTGCAGCGGGTCGGCATCACTCCAGCGCAATTGCTTGCTCATTTCCCGGGGGTTCTCGCCGCCTTGCGTCACCAGCAGCGAAAAGCGTTTAAGAATGCGCTCCGGCTGCTCTCGGGCATCACTTAGAAACGCCTTGAAGGTATCGACCGGCATCGCGTGCGGCCAGCCGTCGCGCACCGCAAAACAGGCATTGCTGGCAATGGTGATAACGCCGCAGAAGCGCTCCGGAAAACGCCGCTGCAGCTGCACCGCCAGCATCCCACCAAGCGACCAGCCGGCCAGCCAACCGGCGGGCAATGCCTCGGCCAACGCAGTCAAATCGGGTTCCAGCGTCGACATTTGCAGCGCCGGCAGTTCCGCCAACTGGATGTTCAGCGCGGGAAGACGCTCCTGCAGCGCTTGCTGCAAGGGCAGCAGGTTGCTGGCGGCCAACGCCCAGCCAGGCAGCAAAGTAAGGTTATTCATCGTTCAGTTCCTTGTGCGCCTGCCCGAGCGCATCGAGTAAGCGGTCAACCTGGTGTTCGGTGTGGGCGGCGCTGAGGGTAACACGCAGTCTGGCGGTGCCCTGCGGTACGGTCGGCGGGCGAATGGCGGTGACCAACAACCCGCGCGCGCGCAGCGCAGCGGACAAGGCCAGCGCACGTTCACTGCGGCCAACCACAATCGGCTGAATCGGCGTTGGGCTGTCCATCAGTTCCAGCCCGAGTGAGCTGACGCCCGCTCGGAAGCGCGCAATCAGCCGCGAAAGATGGTCGCGCCGCCACTGCTCTTCGCGCACCAGCTGCAGGCTGGTCAGCGTTGCATGCGCAACGGCAGGCGGCTGGCTGGTGGTATAGATGTAGGGCCGGGCAAACTGGATCAGGGTTTCGATCAGCTCCTCGCTGCCAGCGACAAAGGCGCCCGCGGTGCCGAACGCCTTGCCCAAGGTGCCGACCAGCACCGGAACCTGCTCGATCGTCAGGCCGAAGTGCTCAACAATGCCGCCCCCCTGCGCGCCCAGACAGCCGAACCCGTGGGCGTCGTCCACCATCATCCAGGCCTGCGCCGCGGTCGCCTCGGCACACAGTGCGGGCAAGTCAGCCAGATCACCGTCCATGCTGAACACACCATCGGTCACCACCAGCGTGTTGCCCTGTGCCTTGCTCAGACGCCCGCGCAGGCTGTCGGCATCGTTGTGCAAATACCGCGAGAAACGCGCGCCGCTAAGCAACCCGGCATCCAGCAGGGACGCATGATTAAGCCGATCTTCAAGCACTGTATCGCCTTGGCCAACCAGTGCAGTAACCGTCCCCATGTTGGCCATGTAGCCGCTGGACAGCAGCAAGGCCCGTGGCCGACCGGTGAACTCGGCCAACGCCTCCTCCAGCGCGTGGTGGGCGCCCGAGTGGCCGGTCACCAGATGCGACGCTCCACCACCTGTGCCCCAGCGCCGCACGCCATCAACGAACACCTCATTGATGCGCGGATCATTGGCAAGACCGAGGTAGTCGTTACTGCAGAAACTGAGCAACCGCTCACCGTCGACCTGCACTTCCACGCCCTGCGGCGTCTGCAGCAGTGGCCGATGGCGATACAGATGCGCAGCGCGACGTTCAGCGAGGCGTGAAGAAAGGTCGAAAGTCATGGGCTCACACGGCTGGCGGGCGAATGCCTGCGATAGCGTTCAGGGCTCAGCGACCCGGTCGAGCAGGTCGCTGCAATGTCGACACCGTAGCCGATCAGCTCGCAGCGGCGTTGGTGAACAGCGCGCTGTCGCGCTGCTCGATCAGAGCCTGTTCAATCGCCGCCTGATGTACTTCGTCCGCGTGTTCCTGACGCTCTTCCGGCTTGATGCCGAGACGGGCGAACAGCTGCATGTCCTTATCCGCCTGCGGGTTGCCGGTGGTCAGCAGCTTCTTACCGTAGAAGATCGAGTTGGCGCCAGCAAAGAACGCCAGTGACTGCATCTGCTCGTTCATCTGCTCGCGGCCGGCAGACAGGCGCACGTGGGACTTGGGCATCATGATGCGAGCTACCGCGAGCATGCGGATGAAATCGAAGGGATCAACATCCTTCTCTTCCGCCAGCGGGGTGCCCTGCACCTTGACCAGCATGTTGATCGGTACGCTCTCCGGGTGCTCCGGCAGGTTGGCCAGCTGGATCAGCAGGCCCGCGCGATCCTTAAGCGACTCGCCCATACCAAGAATGCCGCCCGAGCAGATTTTCATGCCGGAATCGCGCACGTGCGACAAGGTTTCCAGCCGGTCCGCATAGGTACGGGTGGTGATGATGTTGCCGTAGAACTCAGGCGAGGTATCGAGGTTATGGTTGTAGTAGTCCAGCCCTGCTTCTGCCAGCGCCTGAGTTTGCTCCTTGCTCAGCTTGCCCAGGGTCATGCAGGTTTCCAGGCCCAGCGCCTTGACGCCCTCGACCATCTTCAGCACATAGGGCATGTCCTTGGCAGACGGATGCTTCCAGGCCGCGCCCATACAGAAGCGAGTGGAGCCGATGGCCTTGGCATCGGCCGCCGCCTTGAGCACCTTCTCGACCTCCATCAGCTTTTCCTTGTCCAGCCCGGTGTTGTAATGACCGGACTGCGGGCAGTACTTGCAGTCTTCCGGACAGGCGCCGGTCTTGATCGACAGCAGCGTGGAGACCTGCACTCGATTCGGATCGAAATGCTGGCGATGCACGGTCTGTGCGTGGAACAGCAGATCGTTGAACGGCTGATTGAACAGCTCCAGCACTTCTGCCAGAGTCCAGTCGTGGCGGGTCACGGATGCAGTCATGGGGTCTTGTCCCTTCGAATTGGCAGGGGAACCGGGCGGGTTCCAAGTCTGCCGAGCATCATAACGACGGCACGGAGGCTGTCAACCATTGAAAAAATCACAGGTTTACATCTGGATAAAAAACAATCTATTTGCGCAGTGCATACTCTGCCTCGGCAGCAACCCGCACCCGGACACGCAACTGTGCGGCGGCTGCGAGGCTGACCTGCCCTGGCAACAAGCCAGCTGCCAACGCTGCGCCTTGCCATTGCCGCTTCCGGCCGCGCAGTGTGGGCGCTGTCTCAAGGCACCACCATCGTTCAGTCATGCACTGGCGCCGCTACTCTACCGCTTCCCCATTGACAGCCTGATACCCGCGTTCAAATACCACGGCCAGACCGACATTGGTCGGCTATTGGGCCAGTTGCTTGCCGAGGCGGCAGCGGACTGGCTGCTGCAAGACATCGCCCCCTGCCCGGACCTGCTGCTGCCGGTGCCGATGCACCGCAAGCGTCAGGCCCAACGTGGCTATAACCAGGCATACGAGCTGGCTCGCGACGTTGCCAGGCGCACCCGTCTCAGATGTCATCCGGGGCTGCTGGAGCGCACCCGGGCAACTCTGTCGCAACAGGGGCTGGACGCCAAAGCACGAAGGCAGAATCTGCGCGGTGCTTTCAACTGCCCGGAACCTGAGCAACTGCAAGGCAAGCACGTAGCACTGATAGACGACGTCATGACCACTGGCGTGACAGTGAGTGAGGCCAGCCATACCTTGCTCCAGGCCGGCGCCGCATCAGTTCAGGTCTGGTGTGTTGCCCGCACCCCCTGAAACCCGTCTGCAACAAGCGATTCCGCGGCCAACTCCTGCTACCCTGTGCGGTCACAACCACGCGTTTGCCCCGAGTCGACCACCATGTCCAGCCATCCTTTTTCTACCCTCACCCCTGACACCGTGCTGGACGCGGTCGAGTCGCTCGGCTATCTCTCTGATGCGCGCATCCTGACTCTGAACAGCTATGAGAACCGCGTATTTCAGGTCGGCATCGAAGGCGCGGCGCCGCTGATCGCCAAGTTCTACCGACCGGACCGCTGGAGCGACGACGCCATTCTCGAAGAGCACACCTTCAGCCTGGAGCTGGCCGAACGCGAGATCCCGGTGATCGCACCCGAGCAGATCGACGGCCGCACCCTGTTCGAACATGCCGGGTTTCGCTTCAGCCTGTTCCGCCGGTTTGGTGGCCACGCCCCGGAGTTCGACGATCCGGACCACCTGCTGATGCTTGGCCGGCTGATCGGCAGGCTGCATGCGGTCGGCTCCATGCGTCCGTTCGAGCACCGTCCGACCTTGGACTGGCAAAGCTTCGGCGGCGACAGCCTGGAATACCTGCGCAGCGCCAATGTGGTCCCCAAGAGCCTGCAACCCGCCTACTTCTCGGTCGCCGAAGACCTGCTGCAGGTGGTAAAACAGCAACTGCAGGCCAACCCGGCCAAACAGATCCGCCTGCACGGCGACCTGCACGTCGGCAATCTGCTATGGCGCGACGACAGCCTGTATATGGTCGACCTGGACGACTGCCGCATGGGCCCAGCGATGCAGGACCTGTGGATGGTACTGTCCGGCGAACGCGACCAGCGCCAGGCCCAGTTGTCCGAGCTGATTGACGGCTACAACGAGTTTCACGACTTCAACCCAGCCGAATTGGCCTTGATCGAGCCACTGCGCAGCCTGCGGCTGGTGCACTACAGCGCGTGGCTGGCGCGCCGCTGGGAAGACCCGGCCTTCCCCATGCACTTTCCCTGGTTTGCCCAGGAACGGTACTGGGCGGATCAGGTTCTGACCCTGCGTGAGCAACGCGCCGCATTGGACGAGCCTGCGCTTCGTCTGTTCTGATTTGCGATTATCAAGGGCATCAATGGCCGTTCCCTGACGGAAAGCGACTCAATACACTGCCCCGCGATTACTTCTGAGGTGACCGACATGTCCGAACTGCTGATTGACCAACGCAACCTAGCGTTTGAACTCTATGAAGTGCTGGACGCCGAGGCGCTGACCGAGCGCCCACGCTTTGCCGACCACAACCGCGAGACGTTTGACGCGGCCATCGGCACCGCTCGCACCATTGCGGAGAAGCTGTTCGCACCGCACAACCGCAAAAACGACGAGAACGAGCCCAAGTACGTCAACGGCGCGGCCGAGCTGATTCCGGAAGTCAAACCGGCGGTTGATGCATTCCTGGAAGCGGGCTTCCTGAATGCCACCCGCACCTTCGAACAGGGCGGCATGCAGATGCCGAATCTGCTGTCGCAGGCCTGCTTTGCTCATTTCCAGTCCGCCAACGCCGGGACCTCGTCCTACCCAATGCTGACCATGGGCGCCGCCAACCTGATCGAGAGCTTCGGCACCGATGAGCAGAAACAGCGCTACCTGCAGCCAATGATCGAAGGCCGATTCTTCGGCACCATGGCGTTGACCGAGCCGCATGCTGGCTCCTCGCTGTCCGATATTCGCACCAAGGCTGAGCCGGCCGCTGACGGAACCTATCGCCTGAAAGGCAACAAGATCTTCATCTCCGGTGGCGATCACCCGCTGTCCGAGAACATCGTCCACATGGTGCTGGCCAAGCTGCCCGACGCCCCGGCCGGCGTAAAAGGTATCTCGCTGTTCATCGTGCCCAAATTCCTGGTCAACGAAGACGGCTCTCTCGGTGAGCGCAACGACGTGACCCTGGCCGGCCTGTTCCACAAGATGGGCTGGCGCGGCACCACCTCTACCGCGCTGAACTTCGGCGACAAGGACAACTGCGTCGGCTATCTGGTCGGCAAGCCGCACCACGGCCTGTCCTACATGTTCCAGATGATGAACGAAGCGCGCATCGGCGTTGGCATGGGCGCGGTCATGCTCGGCTACGCCGGTTACCTGTACTCGCTAAACTACGCCCGCGAGCGCCCGCAGGGCCGCCTGCCTGACGGCAAGAACCCGAACGCACCGCAGGTCTCGATCATCGAACACGCCGACGTCAAGCGCATGCTGCTCACGCAAAAAGCGTACGTTGAAGGCGCCTTCGACCTGGGTCTGTACGCAGCCCGCCTGTTCGACGACACCGAAACGCTGGAAACCGAAGAGCAGCGTAAGACCGCTCTCGAGCTGCTCGACCTGCTGACCCCGATCGTCAAGGCCTGGCCGTCTGACTACTGCCTCAAGGCCAACGAGCTGGCGATCCAGATTCTCGGCGGCCACGGCTACACCCGTGAGTACCCGGTCGAGCAGTTCTACCGCGATAACCGCCTGAACCCGATCCACGAAGGCACCAACGGCATCCAGTCGCTCGACCTGCTGGCCCGCAAAGTCACCATGAACGGGGGCGCCGCGCTCAAGCAGCTGTCAGGCCTGATTCAGAGCTGCTGCAAGCGCGCCGCCGAGCACAGCGAGCTGAACGATCTGCGCGAGCCGCTGGAGAAGCTGCATGCGCACATCGGCAGCGTCACCATGGCCCTGCTCGGTGACATGGGCCAGGGTAAGGTCAACGAGGCACTGGCCAACTCGGCGCTCTACCTCAAAGCCTTCGGCCACATGGTCATCGGTTGGCGCTGGCTGGAGCAGGCGATCAAGGCCCAGCAGGGGCTGGCTGCCGGCAACGCGGCGGACACCGCGTTCTATCAGGGCAAGTTGCAGGCCGCCCGCTACTTCCTGCGCTGGGAAGTGCCGTCCTGCCACCACGATCTGAACGTGCTGGAGAACCGTGACCTGACCTGCTACGACATGCAGGACGCTTGGTTCTGACCAGCGCGTGACCAACCGGCCGTTCGCGGCATCCCAACAGGCCACCTTCGGGTGGCCTGTTGCGTTCAGGGCCCGGAACCGGACGTTGCAGGAACGGTCAACTTCCCAAGCTGCAACAGGGCGGCTACCCTTCTCTCAGGTCAATTCAGGAACCCTTTCATGCCGCGCCACACCCTGCTGCTGCTCTGTTGCCTGCTGTTCGCGCCCGTGCTCTGGGCACAGGACGACGCCCCCAGCGCCCTCGATCAACAAATCGAAAGCCTCAATGCCACCATCGAAAGCACTGCTAACGGCAGTCTGCCCGAGGCTGAGAAACGCGAGTTGAGCGAGGTTTACCAGAACACCCTGAGCTTCCTCCAGCAGACCCGACAAATCCGCCAAGAACAGGAAGACCTGCAACAGCAAGTGGCCGACGCACCACGCCAGACGCAGACAGTACGCACCGAATTCAACCGGCTGGCAAAGGCGGACAATGAAACCAGCCGCGAGCAGCTCGAGCGGCTCAGCCTTAAGGAACTTGAAGCACGCCTGAGCGAGCAGGTCAGTCAGATGTTCACCTGGCAGAACGACCTGACAGCGGTCAACGGTCAGTTGATATCAGCGCAGACGCGCCCCGAACGCACTCAGGCGGCGGTATCCGAAAACCAGACCCGTAGTCAGACCCTCAGCGATCAGCTGCGCGCGCAGCAGCGCCTTACGCCGACGGCCCTGTCCCGCGCGCGCATCGACCAGCTGCAAGCAGAGCTAGGCCAACTCAGCGCCAGCAGCGAGTTGCTGAGGCAGAAACTGGCGGGCAACAACGTGCTACAGGATCTGGCCAACCAGAAGAAGAACCTGCTGACTCTGCAAATCAAACGCATCGAAGCGGACATTCGGCTGTTGCAGAGCGTCATCAACGACAAGCGTGAATCCGCCTCGGAGCAGGCCGTGAGTGACGCCACCCTGCCCGAGGAGCAGAGCCAGAACAAGGTGCTGCAAGCCCAGAGCAGCATTAACCGACAGCTCAGCGAAGAGCTGCTCACCGCAACCCGCCAGATTGGTGTGGTGACCCGCATTAATATTGAAACCAAGCAACAAACCGAACACCTGACACAGATCGACAAAGCGCTGGAACAGCAGATCGCGGTACTGGAAGGCAGCCTGTTGTTGTCACGCATCCTGCATCAGCAGAAGAACGAGCTGCCCAAGGTCGAGACCGACAAGGACTTGGCCGACCAAATCGCCGACTTGCGGCTACGTCAGTTCGAGCTGAATCAACTCAGCCAGAGCCTGCAGACCCCCGATACCTACCTCAACGAACTGCTGCTGAAGATCCCCGTTCGCCAGCGCGACGCACTGCGCCCATCGCTGGAGCAAATGGTTAACGCCAGGGTCAATCTGGTCGAGCAACTCAACAGCAATATCAATACGCTGATCAATCAGGCGATCACCCTGCAGATCAACCAGCGCCAGCTGCAGCAGCTGAGCAGCGGCCTGCGACGCACCATTGACGATCAACTGTTCTGGGTCGCCAGCAGCAGGCCGATCGACATGAGCTGGGTCACCGATCTACCTCGCCAGTTGGCCGACCAGTTTGCTCAGCTCAACCTGCCCCAACAACTGAGACATCTGGCTTCGGCGCTGCAACGCCACCTGCTCTGGAGTCTACTGGTGCTGGTGCTGCTGGGCATACGCCTGTGGCGCAGGCCGGCGCTGCTACGCGCCATCAACAAACTACACGACGAAGTAGGACACTTCCGCCGCGACGGCCCATGGCACACACCCATGGCCCTGCTGCTGACCGCCATCCGCGTCAGCACCGTGCCGCTGCTGCTGCTGGCAATCGGTCTGGTGATCTATCTGGACAGCGAGCGCAGCATGCCAATCCTCGGGGTGGCCCTGGCCAAACTGGCCGTCGCCTGGTTTGTGCTGCATATGATGTACCGCGTCTTTGACCCGGGCGGCATTGCCACCCGGCACTTCCACTGGGACGAATCGCTGGTACAACGCCTGCGCAAGTTGGTGCGCAACATCACCTGGATATTGTTGCCACTGGTACTAGCTTTGGGCCTGCATGGCAGCCTGCCGGAATACATCGGTACCGATCCAATGGGCCGCGCTGCGATGCTCATCGGCATGTTCATACTGTCTTTCCTGCTCGGGCGCTTCATGCTCCGCAGTGAACCGCTGTACCGTTCACACATCGTCCACTACGCTGCCAGCGCAGTGTTGATCGTGACACCACTGGCCCTCGCGGGTCTGACCGCCTGGGGCTATCACTACACCGCCGTCAAGCTGGCCGAACGGTTCATCGACAGCCTGTATCTGATCGTCCTGTGGATGCTGGTCGAGGGTACTGTGGTGCGCAACCTGAACGTTGCCGGCCGGCGCCTGGCCTACCAGCGAGCCGTGAGCAAGCGTCAGGCAGCACAGGCCCGCGAAAATCAGAACGAAGCGGAGCTGGCGGTCGAAATTCCGGAAATGAACCTGCAGCAGATCAATCAGCAATCGCTACGACTGGCCAAGCTAACCCTGCTACTGGCGTTCGGTATCGCGCTGTACTTCACCTGGGCCGACCTGATCAGCGCAACCTCCTATCTGGAATCGGTCACGCTCTGGCACTACGAAGGGACCGGCCTGAACGCCGGCGAAGCCGTACCGATCAGCGTTGGCGACATTCTGGGCGCATTGGTCACCGTCGTTCTGACCATTACCCTGGCGCGCAACCTGCCCGGCCTGCTGGAAATTCTGGTGCTGTCGCGGATGCAATTGCGCCAGGGCAGCAGCTACGCCATCACCACACTGCTGAGCTACGTCATCATCGGCTTCGGCCTGGTCTCCTCGCTGTCGACCTTGGGCGTTAGCTGGGACAAACTGCAATGGCTGGTGGCCGCGCTGGGTGTTGGTCTCGGTTTCGGCTTGCAGGAGATCTTTGCCAACTTTATCTCCGGCCTGATCATCCTGTTCGAGCGCCCGGTGCGTATCGGTGACGTAGTGACCATCGGTCCGCTCTCCGGCACCATCAACCGCATCCGCATTCGTGCCACGACGATCACCGACTTTGACCGCAAGGAGATCATCGTTCCGAACAAGAACTTTGTGACCGAGCAGATCGTCAACTGGTCGCTGCAGGACACCATTACCCGGGTGATCATCAAGGTAGGGGTGGCCTACGGCTCCGACGTCAACTTGGTGCGCAAACTGCTCATGCAGATCTCCCAAACCAACACCCGGGTGCTAAAGGACCCTGAACCCATGGTGCTGTTCCTCAACTTTGGCGAGAGCACGCTGGATCACGAGCTGCGAGTCCATGTAAAGGAACTGGCCGACCGCAACATGGCAATCGATGAGATCAACCGGGAGATTGACCGCCTGTTCAAGGAGAACGGCATCGAAATCGCGTTCCGCCAGCTCGACGTCAACCTGCGCAGCAGCGAAGGTCTCGAAAAGCTGGTGCACAGCTACCGTATCGAGGGCACCCCAAGCGACGCGTCAGCACCGGTCAGCGGCGCCAGCAGTGACCCGATCACACCGACCGATCAGGCCCCTTCAGACACCCCACCTGACGCCCCGTCGGACCGCTGAAAACGGGGTCTGCAGCCGCTTGCCGAGGTGCAGCGGCTGCGGGCAGAATAGCGCCTCTTTTACCTCATCTGAGTGCGCCGTCATGCCCAAAGCCGCCGAACTGAAAAAAGGCCATATCGTCCAGATCAATAGCCAGCCGTACATCGTCAGTCAGATTGAGGTGAAAAGCCCCTCCTCGCGCAGCGGCACAACGCTGTACAAAGTGCGCTTCAATCATGTGCAGACCAAACAGAAGCTCGACCAGAGCTTTACTGGCGACGACATCCTGACTTTTATCGATTTCCAGAAGCGTCCGGTCCAGTTCCTTTATCTGGACGCCGACGGTTACACCTTCATGGATAACGAAGACTTCGCCCAGTTCACGCTGACCGCCGACCAACTGGAAGATCAGCTGCCCTACCTGCACGACGGTATCGAGGGCCTGTATGGTCTGCTGGTCGAAGGCAACCTGGTGGGTATCGAACTCCCTGCGGTGGTGGAAATGGCCATCGAGGAAACCCCTCCCGCGATCAAGGGCTCTTCCGCCAGCGCACGGACCAAAACCGCGCGCTTTGCCACCGGCCTGGAAATCCAGATCCCCGAATACTTGGAAACCGGCGAAGTGCTGCGTATCAACACCGAATCCGGAAAATTCATGTCCCGCGCCTGATCGCGCTGAGCAATCTGCAGCCCGCCAGCTAGCGGGCTGCTCTGGCACTTGGTATTGACCGCGCACAGCAGTATAAAGGGCATCCAAATCCCTTTCTCGCCTGGAGCGCCCATGTCACCGCACATCATCGAACCCGCCACCCCCGCTACCCGCAGCGTCATCTGGCTGCACGGTCTGGGTGCCGACTGCTACGATTTCGTGCCGGTGGTTGAAGCCCTGCAACTGCCCGCTAACCACGCCATCCGCTTCATCTTCCCGCAGGCCCCTACCCGTCCGGTTACCATCAACGGCGGCTTCCCGATGCCCTGCTGGTACGACATTCTCGGTATGTCGCCAGCGCGCGCCATCAACCAGGGCCACTTGGACGAAGCTGTAGCGCTCGTACGCCAGTTGATCGACGAGCAGTGCGCGCAGGGTATTGCGTTGGAAAACATCATCCTCGCCGGTTTCTCTCAGGGTGGCGCCGTCGTATTGTGCACCGCGGTCAGCAGCGAGCTGCCGCTGGGCGGTGTAATGGCCCTGTCGACCTACGGCCCCGGTCTTGATCAATTGTTGCAACAACACCCGGCGCAACAGGCGCTCGAGCTGTTCTGCGCCCACGGCCGTTTTGACGAGGTGCTACCTCTGGCCATGGGCCGCGAAGCCCATGACCTGATGCAGACCGCCGGTCACCACGCACGCTGGTACGAGTACCCGATGGCCCACGAGGTCTGCATGGACGAGATCGCCGATATCCGCCGCTGGCTGGTCGAACGCCTGGGCCTCTGAGCCGTTAAACGCCTTGACGCGCCGGTCACAGCTGTTCAAAAAACAACCGCAAGGCTTCGCGAACGCGCGGCCTTGCTTTACACTGCCTGATCTTTAATTTCCATGTAGTCGAGAGAAGCCTGTGCTCAAAGCACTGAAAAAGCTGATTAGCAAGACAGAAGAGCCGGCGCCGCAAGCGGCCGATACCACACCCCGCCAGCCGGCAGCCGCCCCTGCTACCAAACAGAACGAAAGCGGCACCCGGGAGCGCAAGCCCCGCAACCGTGACCGCAAGCGCCCGGCCAAGCCCCAAGCTGCTCCGGCAAAGCCTTGGAGCATCGACGACTTTCAGGTCGCCCCGGCGGAGGGCAAAACCCGCTTCCACGACTTCCCGCTGCCCGACAGCCTGATGCGCGGCATTCAGGATCAAGGCTTCAGCTACTGCACCCCGATTCAGGCTGCCGTGCTGGGCAGTACCCTGCGCGGCCATGACGCCATCGGCCGTGCGCAAACCGGTACCGGCAAGACCGCCGCCTTCCTGGTCTCCACCATTACCCAGTTGCTGGAAACGCCGCCGCCGGACGAGCGTTACATGGGCGAGCCACGGGCGCTGATCATCGCGCCGACCCGCGAGCTGGTGATGCAAATTGCCAGCGACGCCGAAGGGCTGACCAAGCACTGCCCGCTGAACGTCATGACCTTCGTTGGCGGCATGGACATCGACAAGCAACTCAAGCAACTGGAACAGCGCTACTGCGATATTCTGGTCGCCACTCCGGGTCGTCTGCTCGACTTCTGCAACCGCGGCGAAGTGCATCTGGACCTGCTCGAGGTACTGATCCTTGACGAAGCCGACCGCATGCTCGACATGGGCTTTATCCCGCAGGTACGCCAAATCATTCGCCAAACCCCGCGCAAGGGCGACCGCCAGACGCTGCTGTTCTCCGCGACCTTCAGCGATGACGTGATGAACCTTGCCCGCCAGTGGACGCACGAACCAGCGGTGGTCGAGATCGAGCCCGAACGCCCCGCCTCAGAAAACGTGACCCAGAAGGTCTACGCCGTCAGCGGCCGCGACAAGTACAAAGTGCTCTACAACCTGATCACCCAGCTCGAACTGGACCGGGTCATGGTGTTTGCCAACCGCAAGGACGAAGTACGCCGGGTGCAAGAGCGCCTGATGCGCGACGGCATCAACGCGGCCCAGCTATCAGGTGATGTACCGCAGCAAAAGCGCGTACGCACACTGGAGAACTTCAAGAGTGGCAAGCTGCAGGTGCTGGTCGCGACCGACGTTGCAGGCCGCGGCATCCACATTGATGGCATCAGTCACGTGGTGAACTACACCCTGCCGGAAGACCCGGAAGACTACGTCCACCGTATCGGCCGTACCGGCCGCGCCGGCGCCAAGGGCACGTCCATCAGTCTGGCGGGTGAAGACGACGCCTTCCAGGTACCGCCAATCGAAGAACTGCTGGGGAACAAGCTGGAGTGTGTGCCGCCGGAAGAGCGCTTCCTCAAGCCGGTGCCAAAGCGCGAGCAAAGCGCCGAGGAAAAAGCGGCCACGGACGCCAACGAAGCCGAACAGGCAGCCGCCGCTGCAGCAGCCCGCCGCCGCTCGGCTGGCAGCAACAGCCGCCGTGGTGGCGGTCGCCCGCAAGGTCGTCACTAACCTCCCGCAGGTTGCGGCTCGCCCGAGCCGCAACCGACTCTAAAACCCTCAAAAACTGACCATTTGGGCAAAAAAAACGGCCACTTTTCAGTGACCGGGCCCATGACTATATCCCGGCTTTTTGCCCGCTGCCCAGCCCCTTTGATCAATTTTCGACTTTTTTTATCTCAGGCTTTTTTCGTGCTTGTGAAGGTCATTCTGTTTACGTTATACCTCGATCAACCGGTCCACTGCGTCGAGTGATCCCTTGATACCCGAGCGCTGTGCGAGCCGGCCCAGTGGACTGCCAGGCGCAGCCTATGCTGCCTGATACAGTCGCGTCACCGGCACTGCGAGGTACAGCATATGGAAGCGTGCGGACCGACAGAGCACACCTTCTACGTTCTTGATACCAACGTTCTCATTCACGATCCCAACGCGCTGCTCAACTTCGAAGAACACCACGTCATCATCCCGATGACCGTTCTGGAAGAACTCGACAAACTCAAATCCGGCAAATCCAGCACTGCAGCAGACTGTCGCCAGGCCATTCGGCTGATCGACAAGACCCTCGGTGACGCCCCACCTGACCAGGTGGAACAGGGTGTCCCCATTGAGCGAGGCAAGCTCGGCCCCAACGGCACACTCGCCATCCTCATGGACAAGGCCCCGATCCCTGCCCACTGCCTGCCCAACGACCTCAACGACAACAAGATCATCAACCAACTCTGTCAGCTGCAAAGCCAGCACTCTGATGGCCGCATCGTGCTGGTATCCAAAGACATCAACATGCGCCTGAAGGCACGAGCCTGCGGCATTGATGCCGAGGACTACCACACCGACCAGTTGCTGGATGACATTTCCCTGCTGGCCCGTGGTTACCACGAAATCGAAGGCTCGTTCTGGGAGCGTGTCGCCAAGGTTGAAACCCGCCAACTGACCGGACAGACCGTGCATGAGGTTCAACTGACCGACAACCTGCCGGCGCTGCACATCAACGACTTCATCATTGATGACCAGGGCTTCATCGGCTGGGTAAAGGGCATCGACGGAGGCAAGCTGACCATCCGCGATCTGCATCAGGAGCCCATGCTGCATCAGGAGTGCTGGGGGCTGCGTCCGCGAGACATCTTCCAAGCCCTGGCGATGTACGCACTGATGGACCCGGATATCCATCTGGTCAACCTCACCGGTGCCGCCGGCTCGGGCAAGACCATTCTGGCGCTGGCTGCGGCCATCGAGCAGACCATGGTCACCAAAACCTACCGCCGCATCATCGCCACCCGCAGCACCCAGGGGCTGGACGAAGACATCGGCTTCTTGCCGGGTACCGAGAAGGAGAAGATGGAACCCTGGCTCGGCGCGATCACCGATAACCTTGAAGCCCTGCATATGGATGACGAGAGCACCCACGGCAGCGTGGAGTACATCCTCGATCGCGTCCCGCTGCAGTTCAAATCCCTGAACTACATTCGCGGTCGCAGCTTCCAGCAGAGCTTCATCCTTATTGATGAAAGCCAGAACCTGACTCCGCACCAGATCAAGACCATCATCACCCGCGCCGGCAACGGCTCGAAGGTGATCTGCCTTGGCAACCTGGCGCAGATCGATACCCCTTACCTCAACGCTACCAGCTCAGGCCTGACCTATCTGACCGAATGCTTCAAAGACTTTCCCCACGGTGTACACATCCATCTGCAGGGCGTACCGCGCTCGGCACTGGCTGAGTACGCAGAAAACCACCTCTGAGCGAAACGCCCTCGGTCATCCACAGGCCGGGGGCGCTTGTCCTGCTTCGATAGTTCAAGGCTATCAACCCCATGCGGGCGCATCACCCTGCTTTGCGGCATAATGCGGCCAATCTGCAAACAGGAGCGCACTCATGCTGATGGTGATTTCCCCCGCCAAGACCCTCGATTACGACACCCCGCCGGTCATCGAACAGAGCACCCAACCGCGCTTTGTCGAGCACAGCGCCGAGCTGATCGAGGTGCTGCGCGAAAAGTCGCCACAGGATATCGCCAAGCTGATGTCGCTGTCGGACAAGCTGGCGAGTCTCAACGTCGCCCGCTACGGCAGCTGGGAACCCCAGAGCACTCCGCAGAACGCCAAGCAGGCGCTGCTGGCGTTCAAGGGCGACGTATACACCGGACTGAATCCCGAAGACTTCAACGCCGACGATTTCGCTTTCGCCCAGCAGCATCTGCGCATGCTGTCAGGCCTGTATGGCCTGCTGCGTCCGCTGGACCTGATGCAACCCTACCGCCTGGAAATGGGCACCAAACTGGCCAACGCGCGCGGCAAGGATCTCTACGCCTTCTGGGGTGAGCGGATCAGCCAGTGGCTGAACGACGACCTGGCAGCGCAGGGTGATCAGGTACTGGTCAATCTAGCCTCGCAGGAGTACTTCGGCGCCGTCAAACCCAAGGCACTTAACGCCCGAGTCATCAACACCGTGTTCAAGGACCAGAAAAACGGCCAGTACAAGATCATCAGCTTCTACGCCAAGAAGGCCCGCGGCCTGATGGCGCACTACATCATCAAGGAACGACTGCAGGATCCGGAAGGCTTGAAGGACTTCAATCTGGATGGCTACCACTTCGACGCCGCCGCCAGCAGCGAGAATCAGCTGGTTTTTCTGCGCGAAGAACAAGCCTGAGAACAACAACCCCGGCTCAGGCCGGGGTCGTTATTTGTGCTGCCGTATCCACTCGCTGCTGTCGAAACGCCAAGTAGTGCTGTAACACCAACTCCGGCGCCTCTACCTGCGGATAGTGGCCAATGTGCGGTAGCAGCACCGTATCCGGGTCCGGGATCAACTGCCGATAGCGCTCAACCATATGAGCACCCGACACCGGATCAACCGCGCCATCAATGACGCGCAGCGGCAAGCGGGTAGACTGCATTGCCTGCACCCAGCGATCACGATGGACACGGCGATCCACCATGTAACGAATCAGCCGATGCATGATTTTCGGGCCCTGATTGAACTCGATCATGCGCCAGAAGCCGTCCAGCTCACGTTCATCAGGCGGCGTCTGCGGTCCAAAGATGCTGGCGAAGGTCCGAGCCATACGCTCCTTGCTGTAGCGACTGCCGATGAATGGCCCAATCGGGCTCATCAGCAGCTTCTGCAGCAACACCGGATGGTGCGTCTCCGGAAATAGCCCGCCGTTCAGGAAGCACATCGAGCGCAAAAACCCCGGCCCTTGCTCGTGCCGCGCCAGCAACTCCTGCGCCACGCTGTCACCGTAGTCATGCGCCAGCACGTGATAGTGCTCAATGCCCAGACGCTGCATCAACGCCTGCTGCAGGTCAGCCTGATCAATCAGGTTATAGGGGTAATGACGGGGCTTATCGGAGAAGGCAAAGCCGATCATGTCCAGCGCAACCACCCGGTAACGCTCGGCGAGCGCCTGCCAGAGGTAGTGCCAGTCCCATGATCCTGAGGGGAACCCGTGGATCAACAGGAGCGGCTCACCCGCCCCTGCTTCCCACCAGCGAATCTGATGTCCGCGATAACGGAACACCTGCCCCTGGGCGAGCCAGTCGTCCAGGGAAATGCCAGTGAACGACACCTCTTACTGGTCGTAACCCGGGTTGACGCGATCCAGTTTGCGCAGCAGCGCAGGCCAGGCGATGTTCGCGCCAGCGCCGTTGGTCGCTTTCTTGACGCTGGCAGCCGCGCCGTCCAGAACAGACTGGGCAACCGGGATCAGTTCAGCGTTCTGCGCCTGGGCACGCACCTGAATTTCACAGCAGCGCTGCATGGTGTACATGTTCAGGAAGGCATCAGCAACAGTCTTGCCACAAGTCAGCAGGCCGTGGTTATGCAGCACCAGATAGTTGGCGTTACCCAGATCAGCCTGCAGACGCGGCTTCTCTTCGTGGTTCAGCGCAACACCCTCGTAGTGGTGGTAGGCCAGGCTGCTCAGAACAAAGATGGACTGCTGGGAAATCGGCAGAATGCCTTCCTTCTGGATCGACACGGCAATACCCGCAGCGGTGTGCGTGTGCAGGACGCAGTTGGCGTCGTGGCGCACTTCGTGGATCGCGCTATGGATGGTGAAACCGGCCGGGTTGACGTTGTACGGAGACTCTTCAACCTTGTTGCCCTGCAGGTCGATCTTGACCAGATTGGAGGCGGTCACTTCGTCGAACATCAGACCGTAGGGGTTGATCAGGAAGTGTTCGGTGCCCGGAATCTTGGCGGAGATATGAGTGAAGACCAGGTCGTCCCAGCCGTACATGGCAATCAGGCGGTAGCCGGCGGCCAGCTCAACACGCACCTGCCACTCTTCGGCGCTGACCTTGTTCTTCAGGCTGGTCTCGGGCAGAGAATGAACTGCGTTCATGGGGTAATCCTCTATTGTTGGAATAATGTAATTGTGCCCACGCGGGCTGCTGACGCTACAGGACATCCCCAGCGCTCATGCGGCATACTGTGGGACGTTCGGTATGAGTGGAGTCTAGACGGTGACGGCGAAGCGGACTGTCAAACACATTACAGTGTCCGAGATGGGCAACAACCCGCAGCTGGCAAAGCTGTTGCAGCAAAATCGCTGGTTCGGCGAACTGCCGCAGGATGTGCTGGACGAGCTACTGGCGCTGGCGCGAGTACGCACTCTGCACGACGGCGAATTTGTCTACGCCAAGGACGATCAGCCGGACGGACTATACGGCGTCATCAGCGGCAGCGCGCGCATCAGCAATATCGGCCAGGATGGACGTGAAGCCATTCTGGCGATTCTGAGCCCCGGCAGTTGGTTCGGCGAGATTTCTCTGTTCGATGGACTGCCGCGTTCACACGATACCGTCGCCAGCGGCCCGACTGAACTGCTGATGATTCCCCGTCCCGCTTTCCACCAAATGCTGGAGCGCCGGCCTGAGCTTTACCCGATGTTCATGCGTATCCTCTGTCGACGCATCCGCATTTCCTTCGCCATGCTCGAAGACAGCGCGCTGCTGCCGCTCTCCTCGCGCCTGGCCAAGCGGCTGTTGATGCACGCACATAACTACGGCCAGACCGACGATGAAGGCCGCTGGCCGTGTGTGCAGCTGTCACAGGAGGCATTGGGGCAAATGCTCAACAGCTCGCGGCAGAGCATCAACAAACTGCTCAAGCGTCTGGAGAGTCTGGGTTGGCTTAGGATCCAATACGGCCAGATCATTCTGCTGGAGGAAGACCACCTGACCCAACTGGCCAGTGGCGCCCCTCTGCCAAACGATAACTGAACCTCAGCCCTGCAACACGCCGGCCAACTCCTGCAGCCAGGGCTCTGCGTCAGTCTCGGGGGTGACGGTTTCGCTGGCATCCAGTCGCAGCATTGGCAACGCCTCAACAGCCTGCAACTCGATTAAAAGCTCGCGGAACTGCTCACCGGCCAGGCAGAAGGTGTCTCCGTAGGCCGAGTCACCCAGCGCAATGACCCCAAATGGTTTACCGGTCAGCAACGGAAAGCGGTCGCGCATTTCATGGAAAAGTGGCACCAGGGCATCCGGCAGCTCGCCCATCCCGGTTGTCGAGGTGCACACCAGAAGTGCATCCGGCGACAGTGCCAAGAGCGCATCGAGCGACAGCGTTTGTAAGCGGCTGACCTGCAGGCCTGCATTGGAAAACAACGCCTGGGCTTCGTCTGCTACCAGATTGGCGGTACCGAAGACCGAACCGCTGATGATCACCAGATGCATGAATTCTATTCTCCCGAATTGGACACAAGGCGGCATTATGCCTCAAGCAGCTAATGACTGTCGGGGCTCTGGACAGCCCCGGGCCTTGCTATAGAATGGGCCGACACGCAACACGGACAGGTAAGGCATGATCAACGCGAAGCTGCTGCAGCTGGTCGTCAACGCCTCCAACGACGGTATCGTCGTTGCAGAGCAGGAAGGTGACGACAACATCCTCATTTATGTGAATCCGGCGTTTGAAGCGCTGACCGGCTACAGTGCCGACGAGATTCTCTATCAGGACTGCCGCTTTCTGCAGGGCGATGACCGTGATCAAGAAGCCCTGCGGCAGCTCCGCGACGCGATTCGCGCAGGCCAGCCATGCCAGGTCACGCTGCGTAATTATCGCAAGGACGGCAGTCTGTTCTGGAATGAGCTTTCCGTGACCCCTGTGCTCAATGAAACCGACCAGTTGACCTACTTCATCGGCATTCAGAAAGACGTCACAGCTCGGGTTGAAGCCGAGCAGCGTGCAGATGCGCTGCAAAAAGAGCTGGACGCTCTGCGCACAGGTAACTGAGAGCCCGGGTCTCAGCTATCCAGCTGCCCGGCCAGCAGCAATTGCACCCGACTCCCGAGGTCCGCTCCCAGCACACCGAGGCGGTGTACCCCCGTTGCCGCAAGCACATCGCTCTGCAGCGCACAGCAGCCTCCCGCTAACGCCAGATCACAGTCCAGATGCTGATTGAGCATGACTAACTGCCGCTGCAACATGGACGACTCCAGCGGCCCCTCACTGAACAGCACCAACAGCTGACAGGCTGATTGCTCCGCAGCCATCAGCACACTTGCAGCATCCGGCATCGCCGACAGAAAGCCCACGTTCACCTGCGCCTCGGCAACCAGTGCAGCAGTGCTCAACGCCTCGACCTCCACCTCGGTGCCCTGCAGGTTGACCAGCAGCACGGTTGGACGGCCGTCTTCACGATGCCCACATCGCTGCAGCAACCGACCACGCAACATACCATCCAATAACAACGCAGATGCGCCGCCACGCCTTTGCCGTTGCAGCAGAGGCAACAGCACGCCCGTCAGCGCCGACGCCAGCGGCATGGCAGCCAGCATTTGCTCGTACCGTCGCTCCAGCAGGCTGAGATCAAACGCGTGAAGCGCTTCATCCAAAGCGCCCTGCCACTGCTCCAGCGCCGAGGGCGGCTCCGGCGAAACGGCTGGCTGCGGGGCCTCCAGCTCGTCGCGATCAATAATCGAGGCGACCTTACTGACTGCGACGCCCTTGGCGATCCAGCTGGTGATCGCCTGAACCCGTTCAATGTCACGCTGGGAGTAAAGACGATGCCCACTGTCTGTACGATGCGGCACCAGCAAGCCGTAGCGTCGCTCCCAGGCGCGCAGAGTGATCGGATTGACGCCCGTTAACCGCGAAACTTCGCGGATCGGGTACAGGGTTTCGAGGGCCATTGACTGTTCGCCGTCAGTTGCGTGATTCATCGTGTCATGTCCTTGGAAGGTCGCTATCACGATCCGGGGGCCAGTGGGACAACTTATACCGGTATTGTACATGAACCACCACCCGGTACTGACTTGTTACATCAAGTTATCCAACCGTCACGTTCGAGCGTGTTAACATGCCCCGCTGTAAACGCCTGAACAAGGGCTTTCCGCGACGGCGGACCAAGGAATTTGAACTGCATGCAGACGAGTACGCCGCCCATACCGGCAGCGCCTGACACCATTCTGATCACCGGTGCTGCCCAGCGTATCGGGCTGCACTGCGCCGAGCGTCTGGCCGATGACGGCTTCAAAGTGCTGATTACCTGCCGTCGGGTGCGCAGCGAGTGGCAGCACCAGCCTCTAGCTGAGGGCATCGAGCCAATGCTGGCCGATTTCTCAACCGCCGGTGGAATCCAGCAGTTCATCAATGAGCTTCAGGCCCGCGCGCCACGCCTGCGGGCGATCATCCACAATGCGTCGTTGTGGCTGGACGACAGCGACGGTGCCGATGCGCTGCAGCAGATGTTCATGGTTCACATGCAGGCACCGTATCTGATCAACCAGCAGTGCAATAACCTGTTCGTACCCGGGGCGCCAGCCGACATCATCCATCTTGGCGATGATGTTACCCGCAAGGGCAGCGCCCGCCACATCGGCTACTGCGCCACCAAGAGCGGCCTAGACGGCCTGACCCGCTCCTTTGCTGCCAGCCTGGCACCCGCAATCAAGGTCAACGCCATCGCACCAGCGTTGATCATGTTCAACCCCGAGGACGATGCCGACTACCGCGCCCGTGCGCTGACCAAGTCGGCAATGGGCATCGAGCCCGGACCGGATGTCGTCTACCAGTCCATTCGTTACCTGATGGACAACCCCTATATCACCGGAAGCTGCCTGCCGCTGAACGGCGGCCGGCATCTCAAGTAAGCGACGAGACAACGCCATGAGCCTGGAAAAACTGACGAACAACTACCTCGACATCCTTAGCAACCTGGGTGAGCAACCAGAGCGTGACGGCCTCAAGGGCACGCCTGAGCGCGCAGCCAAGGCCATGCAATTCCTCTGTCGCGGCTACACGCAGTCACTGGAGGAAATCGTCAACGGTGCACTGTTCGACTCCGACAACGACGAAATGGTGATCGTCAAGGACATTGAACTGTACTCACTGTGCGAGCACCACATGCTGCCGTTCATCGGCAAGGCACACGTCGCCTACATCCCGACCGGCAAGGTCATCGGCCTGTCCAAGGTCGCGCGAATCGTCGACATGTTCGCCCGCCGCCTGCAAATTCAGGAAAACCTGACCCGGCAAATTGCCGAGGCGATCCAGCAGGTTACCAACGCCAAGGGGGTAGCTGTGGTGATCGAGGCCAAGCACATGTGCATGATGATGCGCGGTGTGGAGAAACAGAACTCCTCAATGCACAGCTCGGTGATGCTTGGCGCCTTTCGCGAGTCGGTCAACACCCGCCAGGAGTTCCTGCAACTGATCAGTCGGAGCAACTGACCATGAACCAGCTGCCTCCGGGACTGGCGCGTATCCGCATCAAGGATCTGCGCCTGCGCACTTATATCGGTATCAAGGAAGAGGAAATCCTCAACCAGCAGGACATCCTGATCAACGCCACCATTCTGTATCCGGCGGCCGATGCGGTCAGCGTCAACCAGATCGAACAGGCACTGAACTATCGGACCATCACCAAAGCGATGATCCGCCATGTCGAGGAAAATCGCTTTGCGCTGCTCGAACGTCTGACCCAGGAGCTGCTCGACATCGTCATGCAGCACGAGCAGGTGCGCTATGCCGAGGTGGAAGTCGACAAGCCTCATGCGCTGCGCTTTGCCGAGTCAGTATCCATCACCCTCAGTGCCGCGCGCGCCTGAGGCTGATTGACAATACCCGGATGCCAATTATCCTTGCGCTCAGAGTCGGTGCGCTGAAGCAGCGCGCCAAGCCCCGCCACAGTCGCATGAAGGAAACCCGCTCATGACCAAGCAGGAGCGTCTCGAACTGGAAGCTGCCGCCTTCCGCAACCTTGTCAGCCACCTGCGCAACCGCAAGGATGTGCAGAACATTGACCTGATGACCCTCGCCGGTTTTTGCCGCAACTGCCTGTCCAAATGGTACAAGGCAGCCGCCGACGACATGGAAATCGACCTGAGCATGGATGAAGCCCGCGAAGCGGTCTACGGCATGCCCTACGCCGACTGGAAGGCGAAGTATCAGACCGACGCGACACCCGAACAGCAAGCCGCCTTAGACAAGGCACAGAAACAGGACAAAGCATGACCTCCGAGCAGTTCATCGCCCGATTGGGCAACCCCGAGCATCAGTTTGCCGAGACCCTGGCCTTTATCGACGCGACCTACGAACACCAGCCCACCGCCTTCGATAACGGTCCGGTACACAACAGCGCCGAACAGAATCAGGGCTCCTGCAAGGTGCTCGCGATGTCGCTGGATTTGGGTTTGAGTGATGAGCAGGCGCTGCAATGCTTTGCCGAGCACTACCGCTCGGTGCTGCAGACCCCGGAAGGTAGCGACCACGCCAACATTCGTTCGCTGATGCAGGGCGGTCTGGCCAAGGTCAGCTTCGCCGGCACCCCGCTGACCCGACGTCAGGGCTAACCCATGAGCGTCAAGCAGCTGCAACCGATCGGCGACTTTCCACCGACCGGCCTCTTCCGCCGACTATTCGCCGCAGGCTACGACCTCTTGCTGCTGCTGGCGGCGCTGATGGTCGCGACCCTGATCTATCTTAGCGTGCACATCTGGATCAGCGGCGAGGCTGCAGCCCACGCCGAAGCCGAGCAAGGCGCCTACGTCGGTGACCCGATACTGACTCTGGTCGTTGTGCTGATCACCATCGGCTTCTACAGCTGGTTCTGGACCAAAAAGGGCCAGTCGCTTGGCATGCAGGCCTGGCGCATTCGCCTGCAGCAGCCGGACGGCCGCTCCATTTCCGGACGCCAAGCGCTAGTTCGCCTCGCTGTTGCGCAGCTTTCCTGGCTATGCGGCGGCCTCGGATTTTTATGGCAACTGTGGGACAGGGAGTCGCGTACCTGGCACGACATTGCCTCCGACACACGCTTGGTCACATTGCCCAAAGGCACTTTCAAGGACTGACCTCTACGCGTACCCAAATCTGGGTACGCTAATGGCAAATACCCACTATTGGGTATGACGCCACTCTCTCGCCCCACCTACAGTCCCGTGAGCACCTACTCACATCAAGGGACTACCGTATGCACAGCTACAGGAAATGGCCGCTGGCCCTCGCAATTTCGTCTGCCCTGACACTGACCGCCTGTGGTGGCGGTGGTGGCGGTGGCGGTGGCGGTGGCGGTGGCGCCCCAGCAACCACCACCTTTAACCTGACCGTCGGCACACCAACCGCCGTCACGGCAGCGCCAGTGACCCCGCAGGACCGCCTGGTTGCCGCGCTGATCGACTTCCTGATTACCCCCGCGCTGGCAGACACCTTTGACGACCTCGATCCGAGCACCTTCCGCGTGATTACCATCGAGCCCGACGGCAGCCTAGTCGAACTCGGCGCGGACGACTTCACTGCCGAAGCCGACGGCGAAGGCAACGGCTACACCCTCACCCTGCCCTTCGGCTCACGTATCAACAGCTACATCGAAGTGCCACTGCCCAGCGGTGTCAGCTACACCACACCAACTACCCGCTCTGACCTGTTCGCTAACCCGCTGACCACCTTCGTCACCCAGCAGATTGCCAGTCGCACGGCGCAATTCGACCAGCTGACACTGGAAGAGGTCGACCAGATCATCGAAGCGGTGCTGGAGATGGCCAACGACCCGGCGGTACAGGCTGAACTGGAGCTAGCCATCAACAGTAGCTCCAGCACCGAGCAACTGCTGGATCAGGTCAGCGCCAGGCTGTCAGCCACCATTGAGCAGCAACTGGACGACAAAGCAGCCCCCGCACTCGACAGCACGGCAGCCAACCAGGCGTCCGGCGGCTACTATGGAGAGAACATGACCGTCGGCGGATACGCCGACCTTGGCTCCGGCATTCTGCTCGGCGGCAACCGTAACAGCGCAGTTGAGCTGGACATCACCGGCAGCAACGGCACCTTCAGCATCGCGGCCGACAGCGTCAAGGAAATGGAGATAGTGGTTGGCCTCGGCGCCTACAGCAGCGCATCGTCCGAGGTTTGGCTCGACAACGACGCCGAGAGCGGCAATTTCAGCGCCGACGCGCGCGGCATCCTGTTTGCCGAAGACGAAGAGGTGGAAGACTACGAGAAGGACAGTGACGATGTAGCGGCCTGCGAAACGCAAGCCGCCGCCTGTATCGAGCGCGAGTACAGCAGTGCCATACGCTTCACCGCAGCCGGCCCATCCAGTTCGCCGCTGGATGTGATGGTCGGCTCCCAGTTCTACACCCGCGAGGTGCGCGACGACACCAATACACCGCAACTGCAAGTGCTCAACCATACCCTGGATGTGATGCTGCGCCGCGCCAGCCAAACACCTGCGCTTGACGGCGCGTATGGCGTCATCGAGCTGCTGTTCGAAGCCGGTGACAGCGATCTGGATATCTACGTCTACAACAACCTGCTCGATATCGACGGCTCTCTGGGGACCTATTGCGAGCAAGGTCGCCGCACACTGGAGATCAATCCGCAGCTGGTCAGCTACCAGTTCGACCGCTTTAACTACCAGGCCTGCCAGGGCGACGAGGGCTGGGACTGGGACGACCCGAACGTCGGAGAAAGCGGCAGCTTTCCGCTCAGCGTTGCCAGCGACGGCAAACTGGTACTGGATGAAGCGCTGGAAGGCTACGCCTCGCCGGATGGGCGCACACTGTTGCTGAGCACCGAACAGACCGACAGCGACGGGGGCATCGAAGAGAACGACGAGCAGCAGCACTACCGTCAAATGCTGCTGGCCGTCAAACCCGCCAGCACCAACAACCTGGCCAACCGCGAGTACCGCCTGATGGCCATGGGTTTGTACGCCGAAGCCGGTCTGGTCGAGCCAACACGGCTGAACGCTGGCAGCCTGCGCTTTGACGCAGAGGGCAATGCAGAAATGACCGCTGCTTGGCACTGGCAGCAGGTGACCGAGTACGGCTTTGCCGAGTCCAGTCTCAATGAACAGTTCACCCTGGCATTCGATACGGCCTTCGACGACGGCGCTCTGCAGCTGCAAGCCGTGCAAAGCAACAACGATGGCGGCGTGCTGACCTTCACTGCCGACGGCTACGTACAGGAAGGTGAACGCCTGATCGTGCTCAGTGCCAGCGGCGAGAACTCGGACGGCGGCGACTTCACCGGCATGATGATCGGGGTGTGCACCAACTGCGACGAGTAGTCACGCCCTCGCACGCCCCAGAACGCCCGGCCGCTGCCGGGCGTTCTGCTACCAGCCTAATTGAGCAGGCCCATCCGAATGGCTTCCTGCACCGCCTGGGCCCGGCTGCTGATCCCCAGCTTGGCATAGATATTTTTAATGTGCTTGGCGGCAGTGTGATAACTGACACCCAGCATATCCGCCGCTTCCGCCGTCTTGTATCCATTACCGATGACCAGTAGAAACTCACGCTCCCGAGCGCTCAGGCAAGCTGCATTCTCATCCGGCAACTCACGCTTCCAGATTTCACCGTCCGGCGCAGCAGGCATCTGCTGAAAATACCCCAGCATCCGTTGGGCGATCTGCGCCGACAGCGGAGGTATACCACGCACGATACCCTGCAAGGCAGCAGCGATTTGCGCTTGTGAGTCCTCCTTGAGCAAATATCCATTGGCCCCCGCCTGCAGAGCCGGAAACAGATGCATATCGTCATCGTACATGGTGGCAACCACCAGCTGCGCAGCTGGATAGCGCTGCCGGCAACCCGCGATAAAATCGACACCAGAACCATCGGGCAGCTGCAGATCAACCAAGCACAGCGCTGGCTCAGCCTGCTCCAGAGCCGCCAACGCCGAGTCCAGACGGGCATACAACTGAATCTCTGCTTCCGGCCAGGCCAGCCGAACAGCCTCACTTAACCAGACCTGCGCATCACGCAGATCCTCGACAATCATGACCCTGTTCATGTTCGTCCGCCCCCTCCCATCGGAACCTCACAACGCACAGCAAAACCGCCCTCCAGCGGCGACCAAAGCGCCACCTCTCCGCCCAGCTCCTCACAGCGCTGGCGAATTCCGGCCAACCCGAGCCCATGCAGCTCTTTCAATGCCGCGACCGCCAGGCCACGACCGTTGTCGGCATATTCCAGCGCCAACCGCCCCGCCGCCATCCGCAACCTGACGGCGATCGACGTGGCCTCCGCATGCCGGAAACTGTTCGACAGGCACTCACGCAGCACGCGTGACAAGTTACGCTCAAGACGCGGGCTGAGCAGATACGCGCCAATGTCCGGCGCCAATTCCATGGTTAGCGCCACACCAAACAGGTTGCAGCGCTCGCGTGCTTCGGCGTGCCAGCGCGAGTAACTCTGCAGCAGCGGCACCTCACTTTTCTGCAGCCCCTGAATGACCTCGCGCAGCTCGCCGAGACACTCTCGAGCCAGACGCTGCAACTGCTCGTCGCCCTGCGCGCGATAAACAACCGAAAGCAAACGCGCGCCGACATCATCGTGCAGGTCGCGCGCAACGCGCTGACGCTCACTGATCACGCCGTTCTGAAAGGATTGGTGATAGTCACGCGCATAGCGAAACAGCGTCAGCGCCTGAACACTGAACTGCAGATCACGCGGATTGAACAGGCGCCGACCACCGGAGGCATAGCTCAACAGGTAACTACCCTGATCGGCTACCGCGGGTACCGCCATGCGTAATCCGTTGTCACGCAATTGTGGGGTTTCAATCCGCTCGCTCGACGGCTCGCAGCTGAGCGGGTGGTAAATGTCCTGCAGCGCCTGCCCCCATTGCTGGGCAACCGGCCGCTGGTACTCGAACGCCTGCTGCAAAATCGCCGGCAAGCGCTTGTGCAGGCTTTCGGGAGCGTCGCGGGGCGATAGCCAGTTCAGCATGCTGTTGCGCAGCGGCAGGTAAACCCAGCCGACCAGCGCCAGCGACATCAACACGCCAATGCTGGTCTGCAGATCCAGTAGCAGCACCAGACTGGCATCAATAGCGACAAAGACGACACCAAAGGCAAACCAGAACCACGCCATCAGTATCCAGCGATCCAGGTCAAACAGGCGGTAACGCACAATACCCAGCGCGATCCCAAGATAGCTGACCACGAACAGGCCCCACGCATACTGCTGAGGAATCAAGGGCAGAAAGCCCAAAACCTGCGGCGCAATTACCGTACCGAGATAACCCACTGCCCCCGTAAACCAGGCGACCAGCATCCACTTCAGACGCGCGCGTTCGACCGGCTCAAAGCGGGTGCGATGCCATTGCAGGAAGGCAAAAACAAAATCGACCATCAACCAGGCCAACAGCGGATAACGGGCAGCCAGATCCAGATTAGGCCACCACTGCAGCCAGTTACCGATCAGCGTGAGCACTACCAGCGGCAGCATCAGATACTCGAATGTCAGGCGTCCCAACCTGACCGGGTAATACCAGAACAGCGTCGTACCCAGCCCCGCAAACAGCATTGCCCCAGCCTGATTAAGCCGCGAAAGCAGCAGGAACCAGTCCGGCGCCAGCGTCAGTTCACGGCTGGTGTAAATCGCACTTGCGGTCATCGCCACAGCGACGGCAAGCCCTGCCAAGGCATACAGTTGCGGGCCGCGCTCGGTATTGACGAACGCCCAGGCTGCGACGCCCATCAGCAGGACAGCCAGGGCGCAAACCATCTGGTACCAGAATGAAAGCGGGAGTGCGCCGATGCCACGCAGCGGCGCAGGCGTTACCGGTACCCAACGTGGCGGCGGCGCCTGGCCCTTGAGCACATAGGGCTGGACCAGGAGTTCTAGCCCGTCCCCCTGGATGATGTGCCATAAAACCTTGTGACGCTGAAAAAACCGGTTATAGGTCGCGTATTCAACCGCATCGTCCGGCTCGGCAACCGCATCCCAGCTCTCCAGCGTCACCAGCCCTGCGCTGCTGCGCACAGCCAGCACAAGATCGCCCGGCTGCATTCGCTTTGCCAGCAAGCTTTGTTCATCAACCGTCTGGATGACTACCCCGTTTGCCGCAGAACGGACAGAAAATCCCAGCCCGGGCTGGCTTGAGGCAACGTGAATAGCGAGTAGAAACAGCAGCAGTCCTATCGCCAGACCGGCGGACAGCACGCTGGATGGAGGTGTTTCCTTGAGCATTGGACGGAGCAACCCTGCTTACCTGTCGGGACAACTGCTTCGGCTCAAGCATGCCTGAGCCGAAGCCGACGGTCATCCCCCAATTGCGTCAGATGGCCAGCATCATCCGGCGCGACGCAGCAAGTAGCTCCCCAACACGACGAGCAGCCCGATCGGCAACAGCACAGCAATCAGTGGAGAAAAGCCGAATACCAGACTCGACGGTCCCAGCAGGTCCTGACCAATCTGAAAGACAAAACCGACCAGCACCCCGGTAAACAGACGCTGGCCCATGGTCACCGAGCGCAGCGGACCGAACACGAAGGACACCGCCACGAATACCAGCGCAGCCGTCGCCAGCGGCTGGAACAGTTTCTTCCAGAACGCCAACCAGTAGGGCTGATTGTCCAGCCCCTGGTCGGCCAAATACTTCTGATAGTGCCAGATACCGGTCAACGGCAAGGCATCTGCGTCCAGCACCACGACCTTGAGCAGCTCCGGCGACAGATGAATGCTCCAGCGCTCCTGTAGATTGACCGTTACCGTGCTCTCACCCGACTCGGCAAACTGGGTAGAACGGACGTCCTCCATCAGCCAGTCGTCTTCCTGCACCGAGGCACGACTGGCAAAGCTGGCGTCCAACAGGCGGCGCTGGTCGTCAAAACGGTAGCGGGTGACGCCATACAGCACGCCATTGGGTTGCACCGCGTTGATATGCAGAAAATCGTTGCCCTCGCGATGCCACAACCCCTTGGACTTGAGCGCTTCATTACTGCCGACCGCGATCGCCTTGCGACTGGCGGCCATGTTCTCGCTATAGGGGGCGACGTACTCGCCAACCAGCACACCCAGCAGCATCAGCAACAGCAGCGGCTTCATAACCGCAAAGGTAATGCGGGCAATGGACACCCCGGCGGCGCGCATGATGGTCAGCTCGGAGTTGCTCGCCAGCGTCCCCAGCCCGACCAGACAACCAACCAGCGCCGCCAGCGGCAGCAAGTCATGTACGCGCCGTGGCAACGACAACAAAACGTAGTTGAGCGCCTCGGCAGCGCCATACCCACCTTTGAGGTCGTCCAGCTCGTTGATGTAGGCAAACAGCAGATCCAGCCCAAGAATGACGGCCAGCACCACGATAATGCTCAGCAGAACCGAGCTGCCGATATGCCGATCAAGCCGCCGCATGCGCACCTCCCTGTACCCGGCTGGGCGCCAGCAACGCCTTGCGATTAAATGCCAGACCGATCAGCAGGAACAGGCCGTGCACCCACCACAGACCAATCTCTGCTGGCAGCTTGCCCGACTCGATCCAGCCGCGGGCACTGATCAACAGCGCCAGATAGGACATGTACAGCAAAATCGCCGGCAGCAGCTTGAGGAAGCGTCCCTGACGTGGATTGACCCGCGACAGCGGCACCGCGAAGAAAGCAACGATCGGTACCAGCAACGGAATCGCAATGCGCCACTGCAGCTCAGCGCGCTCATCCAGGCCGTCCTCGCGCAGCAGCTGCGCGGTGCTCATCGCTTCACGGTCGCTGACCTCGGTCTGCACTTCGGGCTTGGGCAGCAACACACCGTAGGTGTCATAGGAAATGCTGCGGAAATTTGCCGCGCCCGGCTGGCCTTCGTAACGGAAACCGTTTTTCAGCACCAGATAACGACTACCGTCTGCATTCAGCTCCTGGGTGCCTGATTCGGCAACCAGCACGCCCAGCACAGCCTCTTCACCCTGGCCGCGGCGCTCGGTAATGAAAACATCCTGCAGCTCGGTGCGGTCCTCCGACAGAGCACCAGCGTACGTCACCCGCTGGCCACTGCCGAGCGCCTGAAAGCGACCGGCAGACAGTGTGTCGAACTCAGTCAAAGCATCTTGCTGATTGAGCAGTTGCTGGGTCTTGAGCACACCGGCCGGCGCACCCCAGAAACTCAGCAGCGCCACCAGCACGGCAACCAGCAGCGCGGGGCCCTGAGTATAGGCCAGCAGCTTGCGGTCACTCATACCGGTGGCCGACAGCACGGTCATTTCGCTGTCGAGATACAAACGCCCGTAAGCCAACAAGATGCCAAGGAACAGCCCCAAGGGCAGAATCAGCACCAAGAAGCCGGGCATGCGGTAGGCCATGATGGAAAACAGCACCGCCGCATCGAGCTGACCGGCGGCCGCCTGCGCCAGATACTTGATAAAGCGTCCGCTGACAATGATCAGCAGCAGTACACCGCTCACCGCCGTCAGGGTCAGCAGTACCTCGCGACTCAGATAACGAAAAACAATCACGGATAAGGTCCTTGGCTCCGGGGTCTTTAAGGGGCTGCGCTAATAGGCCAGAATGCAGGGCTGACATGTCTGCCAGCAGCAGCCCGACAGACACCCACGGGAATTTGCCCGTATTATCAGCCAATCATCTCGATTTGTCTTGGGGAGCACCATGGAGTTCAACGTAAAGCACGGCGCACTGGAAACCATCAAATGCGGCTGTCTGGTGGTAGCGGTCAGCGAAGGCAAGACCCTGAGCGGCCCAGCCGCCGATCTGGACAAGGCCTGCGGCGGACAACTGAGTAACGCCCTGAAGAACGGTGATCTCAGCGGCAAGAGCGGCAGCAGTCTGATGCTGTTTGCCCTCCCCGGCATTGCCGCCCAGCGTGTACTGCTGCTCGGCAGCGGCAAGGACGAAGCATTGAGCGACCGCGCCTGGCGCAAGCTGGTACAACAAGCATTGGCCGCAGTCAAAGGCGGCCCGGCGACCGACGCCGTGTTTGCTCTCAACACCAGTGGCGTCAAAAACCGCACCGCCGCGGAGCAAACCCGCCTGCTGGTCGAGGCGTGCTATGACAACCTGTACGGTTTTGACCAGTTCAAGAGCAAGAAGGCCGACAAGCCGAAGCTGAAAAAACTCAGCCTCTGGACTGCTGACAAGGCCGACGCCGATGCACTCAAGCAGGCAATTGCCGAAGGTGCCGCCATCAGTGACGGCATGGCCCTGACCCGCGACCTGGGCAACCTGCCCGGTAACGTCTGCACCCCGACCTATCTGGCCAACGAAGCCAAGGCGCTGGCCAAGGTACACAAGACCCTTGAAGTCGAAGTACTCGACGAAAAGGCCATGAAGGCGCTGGGTATGGGCGCCCTGCTGGCGGTCAGCGCCGGCAGTGCCGAACCGGCCAAGCTGATCCGCATCAGCTACAACGGCGGCAAGGCCAAGGACAAACCGCACGTTCTGGTCGGCAAGGGCATTACCTTTGATACCGGCGGCATCAGCATCAAGCCGGCCGCAACCATGGACGAGATGAAATACGACATGTGCGGCGCCGCAACCGTGCTCGGCGTAGTCAAGGCGGTTGCCAGCCTGCAACTGCCGATCAACCTCGTCGGCCTGATCGCCTCGGCCGAGAACATGCCAAGCGGCACTGCGACCCGCCCCGGTGATATCGTCACCAGCATGTCTGGCCAGACCATCGAGATCCTCAACACCGACGCCGAAGGCCGCCTGGTGCTGTGCGACGCCCTGACCTACGCCGAACGCTTCAAGCCCGCCAGCGTGATCGATATCGCCACCCTGACCGGTGCCTGCATCGTTGCCCTCGGCAGTAATGCCTCCGGCCTGATGGGCAACAACGACGCGTTGATCGGCGAACTGCTGGACGCTGGCACCCGCGCTGGTGACCGTGCATGGCAGCTGCCGCTGTTCGAGGAATACCAGGAACAACTCGACAGCCCATTCGCCGACATGGCCAACATCGGCGGACCGAAGGCCGGCACCATCACCGCTGGTTGCTTCCTGTCGCGCTACGCCAAGGCCTACCCATGGGCGCACCTGGATATCGCTGGCACTGCGTGGATCAGCGGCGGCAAAGACAAGGGCGCCACCGGCCGCCCGGTTCCGCTGCTGATGCAATACCTGCTCAGCAAGGCCAGCTGATTCACCTCCCGGCGCACTGCCCCGCATATGCGGCGCGGTGCGCTCATTGACGTTCCAGGTTTACCCCCATGACCCGCATCGATTTCTACCTGCTCAGCAGCGACCAGCCACAGACCCGGCTGGAATACGCCTGCCGTCTGGCCCACAAGGCCTGGCACAAGGGCCATCGGGTATACCTTCACTGCCCTGATGAGGCGACCGCTCGCAACATCGATGACTTGCTGTGGTCGTTCCGTCGTGATGCCTTCGTACCTCATGTTGTGCTCGGAGAAGGTCCGGAAGAGCCCGTGGCCTGTGGCTGGGCTGATCAGCCCGGCAGCTACAACGACCTGTTGATCAACCTGTCCGATCAGCCACCGCCATTCTTCAGCCGCTTCCAGCGCATGGCGGAAATCGTCATCGAACACGACCCGGTGCGCCTGCCCGCACGCGACCGCTTCCGTTTGTACCGTGAACGGGGCTATCCTCTGAATTCCCACCCCATTCGGACAGCAGGATGAATCATGAAGCAGCGCGATCCCTCGGAGCCGTCACGGCTGCTGGAAGATCTGGAGTCCATCCGTACGCTGCTGGATGAACACCCGGAGCCTGCACAGCAAGACCATCCCGGTGACGGTCAGTTGGATATTCCCTTGCTGCAGGACGTCATCCTCAACCCGAATGAACCGCCGCTGAGTGCGGCCGATCAAACCGATCTGCCGACGCCTCAAGCGCCGGTCAGCAAGTCGCACAACCCGTTTTTGCCCTATGCCTCGTTGGCCAGACTGGCCGAAGAGCGCATGCAGCTCGATCAACTGCTGACCCAGCAGACTCAAAGTCAGCCGCTGCCGGCCACCAGCAGCGCGCGCGAAATGCGCCTGGAAGCCCGATTGCAATCCGAAGCCCAATTGCTGCTGCAAGGGGTGATCGACGATTTGATCCCCACCATCGAAGCGGAGCTGCGCAAGCGCATGCAAGGCCGACTGCAGCAGATCATCCGCGAACAGCTCAAGTAACCCACCAATTCCACGGCGAAACGCCGATCCACTGGCCGCCGGGAATTATTCCTCGCTTCCCACGCCCGACGGGCTGGGCCTTGCTCGCCTCAGCCCGCTATAATGGCGGCTTTTCCTGCGCGCTCGACGCCTCTCGCGTCCCCAGCGCCTGCCATTCCTGAATAGCCGGATAGCCAAGACACCCATGGATAAGACTTACCAGCCCCACGCCATCGAAACTTCCTGGTACCAGACCTGGGAGCAGAACAACTACTTTGCTCCCCAAGGCTCGGGCGAGTCCTACACCATTGCCCTGCCGCCGCCGAACGTGACCGGCAGCCTGCACATGGGCCACGGCTTCAACAACGCGATCATGGATGCGCTGATCCGTTTCCGCCGCATGCAGGGTCGCAACACCCTGTGGCAGCCGGGCACCGACCACGCCGGTATCGCCACCCAGATGGTGGTTGAGCGTCAGCTTGGCGCACAAGGCGTCAGCCGCCACGACCTCGGCCGCGAGAAGTTTCTGGAAAAAGTCTGGGAGTGGAAGGAAGAGTCCGGTGGCAACATTACTCGTCAAATCCGCCGTCTCGGCAGCTCGGTTGACTGGAGCCGTGAGCGCTTCACCATGGACGACGGCCTGTCCGAAGCGGTCAAGGAAGCCTTCGTTCGCCTGCACGAAGACGGCCTGATCTACCGCGGCAAGCGCCTGGTCAACTGGGATCCGAAGCTGCACACCGCGATCTCCGATCTGGAAGTGGAAAACCACGATGAGCAAGGCTCGCTGTGGAACCTGCGCTACCCGCTGGCCGACGGCGCCACCACCGCTGACGGCAAGAATTACCTGATCGTCGCCACCACCCGCCCGGAAACCATGCTGGGTGACAGCGCGGTTGCCGTTAACCCGGAAGATGAGCGCTATCAGGCGCTGATCGGCAAGTTCGTCGAGCTGCCGCTGGTGGGCCGCCGCATCCCGATCATAGCCGACGACTACTGCGATCCGGAGTTCGGTACCGGCTGCGTGAAGATGACCCCGGCCCACGACTTCAACGACTACGAAGTCGGCAAGCGCCACAGCCTGCCGCTGATCAACGTACTGGACAAGAACGCCGCCGTACTGGCCCGCGCCCAGGTGTTCAACATCGACGGCAGCGTCAACAACGACATCGACGCCACCCTGCCCGAAGCTTACGCCGGCCTCGACCGCTTCGACGCGCGCAAGAAGATCGTCGAGGACTTCGACGCCCTCGGCCTGCTTGAGAAGATTGAGCCGCACGCGCTCAAGGTGCCCAAAGGCGACCGTTCCGGCGTGGTCATCGAGCCATGGCTGACCGACCAGTGGTACGTCTCCACCAAGCCGCTGGCCGAACCGGCCATTGCCGCCGTTGAAGACGGCCGCATCCAGTTCGTGCCCAAGCAGTACGAAAACATGTACTTCAGCTGGATGCGCGACATTCAGGACTGGTGTATCTCCCGCCAGCTGTGGTGGGGCCACCGCATCCCGGCCTGGTACGACGAAGCCGGCAACGTCTACGTTGGCCGCGATGAGGAGGAAGCCTACCGCAAGGCGCTGGAAAGCAACGACCGCGAAGCAGAAGCAGAGCTGCCAACGCTGGACGAACTCAAGAATGCCGCCATCGCCTGTGGTCTGGGTGTACTGCGCCAGGATGAAGACGTGCTGGATACCTGGTTCAGCTCGGGCCTGTGGACCTTCTCCACCCTTGGCTGGCCGGAACAGACCGAAGCGCTGAAAACCTTCCACCCGACCGACGTGCTGGTCACCGGTTTCGACATCATCTTCTTCTGGGTCGCGCGCATGATCATGCTGACCATGCACCTGATGAAGCATGACGACGGCACGGCGCAGATTCCGTTCAAGACCGTCTACGTGCACGGTCTGGTGCGCGATGGACAGGGTCAGAAGATGTCCAAGTCCAAGGGCAACGTACTCGACCCGCTGGACATCATCGACGGCATCGACCTCGAATCGCTGGTCAAGAAACGCACCAGCGGCATGATGCAGCCCAAGCTGGCGGCCAAGATCGAAAAGCAGACCCGCGCCGAATTCCCCGATGGCATCGCCGCCTACGGTACCGACGCGCTGCGCTTCACCAACTGCTCGCTGGCCTCCACCGGCCGCGACATCAAGTTCGACATGGGCCGCGTCGAAGGCTATCGCAACTTCTGCAACAAGATCTGGAACGCCGCGCGTTACGTCATGATGCAGTGCGAAGACAAGGACACCGGCGTCAACGGTGAACCGGTCGAGCTGACCCTGGCCGACCGCTGGATCATCTCCCAGCTGCAACGCACCGAAGCCGAAGTGACCCGCCAGCTCGATCAGTTCCGCTTCGACCTAGCCTCCAACGCGCTCTACGAATTCATCTGGAACCAGTACTGCGACTGGTATCTGGAACTGTCCAAGCCGGTACTGTGGGACGAAAACGCGCCGGCCGAGCGCCAGCGCGGCACCCGTCGCACCCTGGTGCGCGTACTGGAAGCCGCCCTGCGCCTGGCGCACCCGTTCATGCCGTTCATCACCGAAGAAATCTGGCAGCGCATCGCGCCGATGGCTGGCAAGAGCGGCCCAACCATCATGCTGCAGCCGTGGCCGGAAGCGGACAACAGCCGCATCGACGCCGGCGCCGAAGGCGATGCCGAGTGGCTGAAGTCGCTGATTCTGGGTGTGCGCAACATCCGCGGCGAGATGAACGTAGCGCCCGGCAAGGAGCTGGAAGTCATGCTGCGCAAGGCCAGCGATGAGGACATTCGCCGCCTGAGCGAGAACGAAGCCTTCCTGAAGAAGCTGGCCAAGCTGTCCAGCGTGCAGGTGCTGGCCGAGAACGAGGAAGCGCCGCTGGCGGCTACCGCACTGGTCGGCGAGCTGGAAGTGCTGGTGCCGATGGCCGGTCTGATCGACAAGACCGCCGAGCTGGCGCGTCTGGACAAGGAAATCGGCCGTCTCGACGGCGAGGTCAAGCGCATCGGCGGCAAGCTGTCCAACGCCGGTTTCGTCGACAAGGCCCCGGCTGCGGTGATCGACAAGGAGCGCGCCAAGCTGGCCGACGCCGAACAGGCCCTGGCTCAGCTGAGCGAACAGCGCGCCCGTATCGCCAGCCTGTAACCCCCTGACAGTGCCGCTCCCCGAGCGGCACTTGTTTCCCTGAGTGATTGCGGATCGTCCCATGCCCATCGACAACAGCATCGTTCATCAGATTCACAAGAAGCCCGACGGCCAACCGGCCAGCCTGACCCTGCGTGACGCCGAGCTGGCCAGTTCCGAAGCGCTGGAGCAGCTGTTGGCGGGCCTGATCGAGGCGTACAACAGCAAGCCGAACAAGGCCTGGGGCTACTTCCACGAGGAAAGTGGCGCCTACCCCTTCAGCGGCTGGCTGCAGCAACTGGTGGATCAGGAACTGGACTTCGTGCGCTTCTCCAGTCAGGCGACCGAGCACCTCAAGACCCTGATGGAAGGCTCCAACCTGGCGCTCGGCGGCCACGTGCTGTTCATCCGCTACCGTCAGGGCATGACTGCGTTTCTGGTCATCGCGCTGCTGCACCACACCGAAGGCGTGACCGTAACCGACGAGCTGGATGTTGCCGCCGCCCGCCACCTGGACCTGTCCAGCCTGAACATGGCCGCGCGCATCAACCTGACCGAATGGAAACAGAACGCCAGCGCGAAGAACTACATCTCGTTCATCCGTGGCCGCAGCGGCAAGCGGGTGTCGGACTACTTCCGTGACTTCATCGGCTGCGTTGAAGGCTCCAACCCGGAAGAGGACACCAACACCCTGCTGCAGGCGTTCAGCGACTACGTCGGCGAAGCCTCCCTTGAGCCGGAATTGGTGAAAGACAAGGCCAAGGCGATGAGCAGCTACGTCAACAGCCAGAGCAAAGCGGGCGAGCAGGTAGCGCTGGAAGAATTGTCCGGCGTGATCGACGAAGAGCACCCGCGTGCCTTCTACGATTACATCCGTAACAAGGACTACGGCCTGAACCCGGAAATGCCCGCCGACAAGCGCGCGATCAACAACTTCATGCGCTACTACGGCAAGGCCGACGGCCTGTCGATCAGCTTCGAGTCACACCTGCTCGGCGAGCGGGTCGAATACGACGAAAGCGAAGACGCGCTGGTCATCCGCCACCCACCCAAGGGGCTGGTACAGCAACTACGCAACAAGCGGCGCTGACTCCCTCTCCCCGCCCGACCTTCCGGCGGGGAGCAGACCTGGAGATCAACGCTCCAGCATAAAGGTCTCGTACTCCAGACTTTCGAGCGCCGACGACAGCCGGAACAAACCAACCAGCGAGCAGATAATCAGCGAGATGGTGAAACCGTATCCGAAAAAGCTCGGGCCAAGTTGCAGGCTAAGCAGCGTCAGCAGGGTGTTCAGCAGCACGAATAGCGCACACAGCTCCAACGCCAGCAGGCGCTTATCCAGATAGAAAAACACGTTGAGCAACGCCATAAACACCACCTGAATGCTGACCCCGACAAGATCGACGTAGAACAGCGGCAGGTAGTGGCTTGAGATGTTCAGGCGCTCGAGAATCAGCGGCGCGAACAGGAACAGCAGCAACACCGTTAGCCCCTGCACCTTACAGATTTCCTGCAGCCCCTGGCGGATAGACAGGGTCATCTCGTTCTTCAGCTGGCGAATGTGCTGCAAGGTCTCCCCGCCACGTACCGCCGTAAACAATCGGTCATACCATTCAGCAAAATCGGTCTCTATTCGCACCAGAAACACCGCCATTCCCGGAATAATCGACAGATAGGCGAGGAAAATCGGCAAGTCATAGATCACAGACGCCCTCAGCGGTCCAATGACCAGATCAGAGGTTGCCGGATTGAACCAGAAAATGAACTTGTCCACCCAAATGCCCAGGTTGTAGAACAACCCGGTCAGCAGCAGACTGAGAAACACCTTGCGCCGATCCAGAAAGTCGAAAGCAACCAGCCGGTCCGCGGGATACTCACGCAGAATGTCGAACAGGAACACGAACAGCAGCACCGAGTGTCCGATCAGCAACGCAAGCAGCAACCCTTCCATCCCGGCCATGCGCATGAACAGGGCACTGATGACCATACAGCTGTAGCCACCGAGCATGACCAACAGGATCCGGTTGTAGGCCTTCATTCCGGACAGGAAGATGATCACCAGCCACAGATTGCACAGCGTGACAAAGTTGGCGAGCACCAACAGCCGGTAGATAAACGACTGATCGAACAGAAAGACCAGCGCTACCGTGCCGAGTACCCCTGAGGTCAAGGTCACCAACAGCAACACACCCAGCAGGTTAGGCGTGACCATATCCAGACGCTGCTCAAACAGCCGATCCGAGACAAATCGAGTGAAGAACAGCTGCAGCCCACCGGTCAGAATCAACGAGCTGGCCATCAGATAGGTCACCGTCACCAGGAACTGCCGAACCAGTAAATCCGGAACGACATACCCAATACTCATGACCCCGATCAGCATCACGCTAATGATCGACAGCACCCATGGACCAGAACTGATCAACCCGGCGTAAATATAGGCGCGCAGCGTTGAGGTGTAGTTGTCGCGCGCCAGAATCCGCCGCAGTTCAAACCCGATACCGGCCATTCAGCGGCCCTCCATAGCCACGCGATAAACTTCGCGGTAGCGGTTAAACATCAACTCGTCGCCGTAGCGTCGGGCAACCCGCTGCTCTCCCACTGCCTGCGCTTGATCCCAGCGCTGCGGGTCCTGCAGCAGTTGCTGGATGGCCCGTGCTGTCGCCTGCGGATCCGCAATGGGGATAACCTCTCCCGCCTTGCCCAGCTGGCGGTCCTCATCCGTCGCGCCTTCAATCAGTTCCCGACAGGAGCCCACATCGGTACTGACTACCGGGGTACCTGCGCACCAGGCTTCCAGGATAACCAAAGGCTGCGCCTCACTGATGGAGGTCAGCACCAGCACGCCGAGCTGCGGCATGATTTCCCGGATATCTCTGAACCCGAGAAAGCGCACGTGATCCTTAAGCCCGAGGCTACTCACCAGCATGTGGCATTCGTGCGCGTAATCGGCGTCCTCATCCTCAGGACCGACGATCCAGGCTTCGAACCCCGGCACAGCGTTCACCACGCTGCGCGCCGCGCGCAGGAAGGTTTTTACATCTTTAATCGGCACCACACGGCCAATCAGGCCAGCGACCATCGGCGTTGCGTCTGATCGCTGGGTCCTGACCTTCTGCCACTGCTCCAGCGCAATGCCGTTGGGTATCACGCGGGTGCGCTCAGGGTCCGCTCCATCCTTGATCTGACGCGCACGATTGCCTTCATACAGCGAGATAATCGAGTCCGCCGAGCGATACGCCAGCAGCCCGACCCGTTCAAAGAAGCGAATCCACAAGGTTCTGACATAGCCACGCGAGGTGTCCAGCCCGCCACCCTGTGCTTCGTCCGGGTTTTCAGCTACCCACGCTGCCTGGGCCAGATCGATCTTGCGCTCTTTGGTATAAATGCCGTGTTCGGTCAAAACATAGGCGCAGTCCCAGTGGGCCTTAAGCAGGGCCCCCAGCAATCCGGCGTAACCGGTTGACACCGAGTGCACTGCCTTGGCCCGAGGCAAGCGGCGCGCCAGTTCCGCAAGCATCAACACTGGTGGCTGAATGGTGCGTAGCGTCCAGAAGTAATTAATGAACGAGGGATCCGAGCAGTGCTCGAGATAACCGTGGCTCAGCACGCGCCAACTGGCCCTGCTGCGCAGCACCTGATCAACGCTCAGCGTCCCTGCGGCAAGCTGCGAGAGCACCGCCTGCGAAACGCTTGAATCCGGCTGGTCCGGATGATGGAAATAGCGGTAGAGACGCTCCAGCGCCGCAATATCGCCGCGCGGCGGCTGGCTGTCACGCCGAGCGCCCAGCTGCCATGCCTCAGAGATGAACACTTCTTCAAAGTGCACAACGTTGGGCGGGACGTCGTAATAGCGCTTCGGGTAAGCAGACCGTTCCCCCCCGACAAAAACCACCGAGAAGGTCACTTCGGGTAAGCCGAGCAACATCTGATTGACCCAGCTCGAGACACCACCGCGGACATAGGGCCAGGTACCTTCGAGCAGCAGGCAAATGTCGGCAACCGGCGCCATCTGCGTAGTCATAGCCAATACCTCACAGCCTGCAAAAACGGCGGCTTGCTACGCACCGCGTCAGGCATAGCGCTGAGGTAGCGCGGCACCTCGTCATAGCGTCGTTCCATAAAGGCGATCTCGGCGAAGAAAGGCGCTACCCGGCCCGGGTTGATACCCCGCTCCAGTGCATGCTCAAGATGCTGACGCGCCTGCTCGGTGTTGCCCTGAGCCATCAGAATGCGTCCGGCCAGCAGATCAAGGTCAACGTCGTAGGCGCCACCCTGAGCGGCCAGAACGTGCTCCAGAGCTTGCCCAAGGATATGTTCCAGCACACCGCCCTGCGCCAACCCAAGGTAGGCAAGTTCCCAGTACCAGCGGGCCAACGCCGCGTGAGTGGAAGGCAATGCTGCAGGCTCGCTGTTGAGGCGCTGAAGCAATTGTTCGATGTGCTGATTGATCCGCGTCTCCTGCTGATCAAGCATCGAATAGGCCAGCAACCGCACATCATCCTCGGGATCGCGCAGCGCCAGCTTCAGGATGGGGGCGGCCTCGTGACCCGGCATCCGCTTGGTTGCCAGCAGCGCGGCAACACGCTGCTCGGGGTCGCCTGCCAGCTGCAGAACATCCTGCAGACCGCCGTCGTTAAACAGCGGCGAGTTACGCTGCTCTACTGCACGGAATGGCAAGGCAGGAACGCTGGTTGCCTGCCAGCCTTGTTCCGCTGCCCGACGCGGGAAGTACAGCCCACCAAATACCCCTGCAACGGTGCCAATCGTACCCACGACCGGAATAAAGAAAGCCAGACTGAACAACAGCAACGGCGACCAAGGTAGCGGCCAGCGATAGCGTCCTGGCAACACAAGCCAAAGGCCTGCCGCCAGCAGTGCTGACGCTGCGGCATGCGGCAAGACATACAGATACAGCCCTTCGCTGAGGGTCGGGTTGCCGAGCAGACTGGCCCAGCCGCCTGCCTCAAACGCAAAGGCGCCGCTAAACAGCCACTTGCTGGTCATGCAGACCGCACTCCCGATACAAGAAGTTGGCGACCTCACGCTGCGTGTTCTCCGCAGCCAGTTCGTGGTAATGGCTGATAACCCCCAGCTCACGAAGGCTCGCCGGCTGACCACCGGAGTGCTCGGCAACGATGCGCTCCAGACGGGTCAGATAGCCCTGACTGCCTTGCCGGTCAGTCAGCGGCATCAAAACCAACAGGGCATCGCCCTCCTTGCCCTGCACCGGCAATTGCAGATCAAGGCCGCGCTGACTCTCAGTCAGCGCCTTACGCAACGCACTGTTTTCCGCCGGCAACTCGAAGAACATCAGGCCTGCCGGCAGCGCGTACTGCTCGGCATCCAGAATCGACCGTTTGAGGTGCTGCGAGAAACGCCGCGCTTCGGGAGCCTCGAGCGCCAGCACGTCAGCGTCGCTGTGCAGCAAGTCGGCAATGTGCCCGCCCAGCAGGGCCAAAAGCATGAAGGTACGCTCATTGAAAGCAAAGAACGGCATGCTGCGCACTGCAACCAACGCGAGTACGTGACCGTCGACCGTTGTCAGCGGGATGCAAGCCTGCAGCGCGGACACCCGGGATTGCTCATCCTGACTCTCAAGTACATCACGGACGCTGACCACGTCAGCACGCTCCAGACTCATGCGCACCAACAGGTCGCCTGCGTCCAGCGCCCCCATATTGCCGATCTCGGCCAACGGCTGCTGCGCCTGCACCTGTCCATTCACCACTGGATACAGCGCGGCCGCATTGAAGGAGCCATACTGCCCGAGCACACCGAGAATCGACTCGGCACTGGCGCGCAACATCTGCCCATCGGATGGCACCAGCAGCATGCGCTTGCGCAGCAACAGCAGCGAGCTGCGCAGACTGGTCTCGCTGCCCGCCACGCGTTCCTCGAGCCGGTCGTGCGATGAGCGCAGCATCTGGTACGCACGGGTGAACTCGTCCAGCCGGTACTGCCGATACTCATTGGCCATCTGCAGGCGCTGCAGGCGGCGCTCCCAAAGGTCACGGAACTCGCCCACCACCATGCTGCATACCAGTGTGCCCACGATATAGGACGCTGGTAGCTCGGCGTAGGCTTCCAGCCCCCTCTGGCGCAATGCCAGGGCCATCACCACGACGATAGCGGCACTCGCCATCGCGTGCAGAAAGCCATAGCGGACCGCGACCAGCAACGGCGCGAGCAGCGGCCAGGGAAAACGCTCGACAAACAACGGGTCCGCTGGATCAATCCAGAAACACAGAGCCAGAACCAGCCCGGTAATTGCCGGTGTTTCCAGCCAGGCGAACGAGCGCGTCGGCTGCGGCGCCAGACTGTAGTCCTTGTGGGGAGTATGCTTAAACATCATTCAAGCCGCAGATCGCCGATCAGCGTGGCAAGCACCTTCTGCGCAGAACCTGCCAGGCTCTCACGAGACCAGCCGGCGCGTGCGCCGCTGTTGCTCCACAGCACTTGACCGGTCTTGGCATCGATCACCCGCAGGCTGATGCCGACCGCTGGCTCGCCGTCCAGACCGTTCTTGTACTGCCACTCCTCCACGCTGCCGGCAACCAGGTAGTCAAAGCGCTGGCTGGCGGCCCATTGCATGGCATCGGCCAGGCGCTTGCGATCATCCAGCATCAGCAGGTCGGTATCATCGGCCTGCGGGTATACCCGCGGGCGTACGCCTTCTTCCGAGAGAACGCTGAGCAGAATCTGCTCAACCCGCTCGCCGGCCTGCGGCGTCTGCGAGTAGTTCACCAGCGGCAGAAGCCCCCACTGTGCATTTGCCGCAAAACTGGGGCTTTGACCACCTGAGAAGGTGCTGCAGGCCGCCATGACCAGAGCCGACAGAACCACGGTCAGAGTACGAAGAAAACGCATTTGTCACTCCTTGTTGGATACTCAGCGACCAAAGCGGACGCTGTAGGAAATATTCACATTACCGCCCGACTCGCCATCTCCCCCGACTGGCGCAGACTGGTAGCCCGCACGCAATGACAGTTCGTCGTCGCCCAACACTTCAACACCCACACCGGCATTAATCGCATAGGTGAAGCTTTGCTCCTCCCAGTCCCAGCCTGTGGAGGTATCCAGCAACCAGGTGTACTGGCCGCGCGTGCGGTTTAATGCACCCGGGAATCCGCGCCGCCACTCGCTGCCAACATAGAACCGGCCAACCTTCTCAGGCAGCAGTTGATCGACTTGCAAGGCAGGCTGATTCACGACACCACCATTGACTGCCAGCAGCTCATCCAACACCGGGTTGCGCAAGCTATAGCGCTGCCAATCCAGGCCGGTGCGCAGTGCCCACGTTGGCCCTTCGAAGAACTGAATCTGACTAAACTCAACTGTCGCCAATTGACCACTGGCCAAGGTCTTGCCGGAGCGCGTGCTGTACCGACGCTGTGCCAGTGACCAGCTCAACTGATCGCGCGCTGAGAGGCTGTGGCTGACCTGTAGCCAGGCGCCATCCTGTTGGCCCAGGGCGCGCATCAGACCCGTCTCCTCGGTTTTACGCTGCCAATCCAGTCCAGCCGCCAGAGCGTCGTCCCCCAGACTCCAACGGCGCGTCAAGCCAACTCCGTAGCGCCCCTCATCACTGCGGCGGCTGCCGTCAAACAACAACGACAGGCTGCCATCAGGCAGTTGGCGCTGGAGTTCAAGACTCAAATTTCGCTCAGCCCCCATCGCCGATTGGTCGAGTAACGCCGAATCGTAGCGGCCTTGACCAATATCCGCGTGGGCATACCAGTGCTCATTCACAAAGCGCCCGACACTCAATTCAGGGCCGACAAACCGCAACCCGCCGTAGTCATTGCGGCCGAACTGGATACGAGCCCCCTGAGGGTGTGCCTCGGCAAGCTGAATGGACTGTCGCCATAGTTGCTGCTGAACCGCTCGGCGCTGCTGGTCACCCAACGCCGCACGGGCCTGGGTCTGCGCGCGCCCCGGATTGCCAAGCAGCGACAACACCTCAACCTGCTGAGCCGGATCCAACGCCTGTTCGTCGTACAACGCGGCCAAGCGCTGGCCGTCAACCGAGCTCATAGCGGCCTGAATGAGGTCATATCGACTGGCGGACAACGAACGCTCGCGCCCCCATGCCAGCCAAGCGTCTTTCTGCGCCTGCTGATTGGTTCGATCAAGGTGTGCAAGCTGAGCGGAGAACCAGAGTTGCAGGGAACTGGCGGAGCCGTCCCGCCAGAGCAACGCCTGTTGCAGACTGCGCTCACCGGACACGCTGGCGGCCGTGAGCCGCAACCACAGTGACCGCACATCTGCACCGCCGACAGCAGCCGTCTGTCGCAACTGCTTGAACAGCGCCGAGCGCACACGCAGCGCATCAGAGTTACGGCCAGCCTCGTCCAGGGCGTCGGCCCAGGCAGCCAGCGCGAGCTGATCATTCGGCTGGTTACGCAAGTGACGCTCGTACCATTGCAGAGCGCGTGAGCGGCCAAGTACCTGATTGGCCGCTCCCATCACCAGCCACAGCGCAGGCACAGCTCGCGCCCCAGGCTCCCAGCGTTCCAGCCAGTGCGCCAGCTGAACCTGATCCTGGCGCTCCACATATAACCAGAGCAGACGCTCGCGAAGCAGCACATTATTTGGGTTGCCCTTCAGCGCATGCAGATACAGCCTCTCGGCCTCTCGCGAACGGCCGTGGTGCTCCGCAAGGGAGCCGCGGGCAAGCACTAGCGCAAGACGCTCGTTCAGCTCCGGACCAGCCTCGGCCAACAAGACCTCCAGCTGGTGCCAGTCGTCGAGGTCCTGCGCCAACTGCACAGCGTCGAGTAGGCGCAAGGTGTCTCCGGTGCGCTGCCAACTTGCAATCAGCAACGCCAGTGATCGCCGGGGTTGCGACTGGCGATACATCGCAATCAGCTGGGTTTCTTCCTCGAAACGCAACTCTTGGCCACTGCGCTGCATCGCCTGATAGCTGGCCAGCAGCTCGTCATCACGCCCCAGCTCCCAAGCCAGAGCGGCCCGCAAGCGCCAGAAGTCAGCATCGGCCATGCCCTGAGTGGGCACGTCGATGACCTTCCATGCCAGTTCGGGCTGATACGTATCCCACAACACTTCCGCCCAGCGCCGTCGCTCATCCAGCGTGAGCGCGTGGTGCGTTGCAAAGGCCTGCCATGTCTCGACCTCAGCGTCCGGCTGCTGGGTATTCTGCAGATTCTGCAGCAGCTTGCTCCAGGCCAAACGATGCGAAGGGACGCGTGCGACATAGCTGCGCAGCCAACGCTCGGCCTGCTGCGCCGTGCCTCGCGCTTCATGGGCATAGACCAACGCCTCAAGCTCTTCGGCAGTCAGCGACCGCGATGCGGCCGTGTCGTTTAGCAAGGCGATGCCGCGGTCATAATTGAATAGCGCAAATGCCTGACGCCAGGCTAGCTCACGCACAGCGTCATCCGGCACCAATGCAAGGTAGGCGACCCAGAAATCCAGCGCGATTTCCGGGCGATTGGTCCACTGCGCCAGCTGCGCCATCTGCTTGATCAGCGGCGCGGAATTCGGCTGCAGGGCCAGCAACCGATGCCCGGTTTTCCAGGCATCCTCGGTCTCGCCCGCCGCGAGTTGCAGGCGAAAGCGCATCTGCAGGCCGTCAGGGCTATCCGGTATCGCCTGCAGCCAAAGATCATTCAGCTGTCGAGCAAGATCATGACGCATTGCCCCTTCTGCGATCGCAACGCTGTCGGACCAGCGCTGCGCCGGCCAAGCGCTCAGGTCAACATGCTCTGCCTGTGCCAACAAATAGGCAGTGGCCTGCTCGACATTACCGGACGCTGCCATCGCATCGTAAGCGCTGATGGCATACTGCGAACGCAGCGAGGCACTCTGAGCCTCGGCAGCCAGCTGCTGGTAAACCTTTGCAGCGCTGCGCTGGTCACCCGCCGCCAAGTACCAACGCGCGGAGCTAGCCAACAGAGTCAGACGCTCCTGCCGCTCGCTTTCAGCCAGCCGGAAATACATATCTGCCGCAAGTGCTGGCAGATCTATCTGCAACGCCAACTCGGCCAGCTCGCGTTGCTGATCAGAGGACAACGCCTCGACGTCGAACACGGCCATGAGCGCCTGGGCGGCAGTAATCCGGGCCGGGTCCTCACTGACGATCGCAGCGTTCACATTCAGCAGCAGACCGTAAAACTGTCGATCTGCCTGGCTCCCGCCCTGCCAGCTATCCAGTAGAGCGCCTGCGCGATCAAACTCGCCCAGCTGAATGAGCATCTCGACCAGCTCGGCACGCAAGGCAACATTGTCGGGTTCGGCCGCCAGCAGCAACTCGGCATAGCTGGCAGATACCTGATCTCCGTCCCCCTTGCTCGGAAAGAAAGCGTCTCGATTCTGATAGGACATCGCCAATACTGTGACCACCAGAATGGCTGCCAGCACCAGCGCCCAGGGGCGAAACAGCGGAACAGACTCAGCGGCAGGTGAGTAACGCATCACGTACCTCGTGCTGATCAACCGCGAAGCTCAACATCGCACCACTGCGCACGCCCTGAAACTGCTTGCTCCCAACCCGCAGTTCACAGTGGCCCGCATACCGCACGGCAAAGCGCAGGTTGAACTGACCGGAAAACGACAACTCGACCTCATTTGGCGAGCGATAGGACCAAGCTTCCAGCGGGATATTGGCTTGCTCCAGCGCCGGCGCAGGGTCACGATCGGCGCGCAAAGCCAGAACGGCGGCGTCGCCGGAGAGGTGGACATAACGCCCCTGGGGCAGATCACGAACTCCGGCAACAGCCGATGAGCGAAGCAGGTCAGGCCACCCCATTCCCTCTGGCAACCTCACAGTACGCGTGCCCTGCAATGCTCGCAGCTGCCAACGACCGTCCAGGCGGCGCGCAACCCCGCCCTCGAACAACCCGCGCACCCGCTTGAGATAGTCGCCCATCCACAGCGAGATCGGCTGCTGTCGATCCATAAAGCGGTAAATGTCACCCATGGCTCTGAGTGACGCCTGCTTGGTGCCTGAATAGAAGTGATAGTAGAGGTTCAGACCGCGCATCCGACGCGGGGAATCGGTCAGTTCGAACGTATCTATCACGCGCTCAAACCCATAAAACGGGCCAGTCCAGAGGTTGGTATACAGATTTTCGTTGATAATCGGCGCGTAAATCTGCAAGCCACCTCGAGTAGGTCGCAACAGTGGCCCCAGCCCTGTCAGCGAGGGGTTGGCCCTGGTGATATAGGTTTCCGCACCATTGACGTTCGCCATCCCCGCCTGATAACTCATGGCGATTGCGTCGGGACTGGGGAGCGCCTCACCCGACCAAAAAATCAGTTTTACTTCCTTGCCCGCTGGCAACAAGCGTTGGTTGATATAGTCGCGCGAGCCCACGATCTCACGCTCAAGGCTCATCTGCGGATAATGCGGGATAGCCATATGCATGCCGTACTCGGCCTGAAAGCCCTCCCGTCGGATGGCCTTTTCCGGCTCCCAGTAGAACGGGTGACTGAAGGTGTGGGTCGCCGGTTCAACTTTCGGGTCAGCAAAGATGCGGCGGGCAATCGGTTCCAACGTGTGCGCCAGATAGGGGTACATCCCTTTCGCACCAACCTCGCCCTCAACCACTGAGACGGAGGTTAGATAGTCGTGAGCCTGAATGAAATCCTTGAGCACAACCTCACCCGAGTAGGGCGTGCCCGGAACCTCTGCTCGCGAAGCAAACCCGTCTCCATCGATATGCACGGTCGCTATGCGGCGGCCGTTTTCGGTTGTAACGTCCAACACCGGTGCAGCCGCAAGTCGCAGGGCTCTAGCGATAAATGCAAACGGGTCAAGCATCCAGCGACTGGCTGCTGCGCTTTGCTGAAACAGATACGGGTTCAGGGCAAAACCACCCCAGGGAGCGATGGCCAAAGGCACCAGCGAACGGCCGCTGTCATCGCTCAGGGTCAACCCAGGCACAACGTCTGAATTGGTTAGTTGCAGCGGCGTGAGTTCTCGTCTGCTCACCCGCAACGGCGCTTCAAAGTTACCAATGAGCGTCTCGTCCTGCTGCCGTATTGTCAGGGAGGCAGGCTCGCTAGCGCCCTTGCTGACACCCAAGCGTGCCAGTAGCCCGGCGTTATCAATGGGCATTCCACCAAAAAACACCAGCGGCACATTTTCATCCAGACGAGCGCGCACAAACTGGTTGAAGTCGTTGGCGTCGGCTGGCGCGCCGCTGGTCATCCAGATGACCACGCCTGCATACAAATCCGCAAACGGCGCTTGCGGCAGGGAGCCGTCCACCGGAAAGTAATCGACGCGGTAACCAAGATACTCAAGCAGGCCGCCGAGGTAGAGATGGCCGGCGGCCCGAGTGAGTTCCCCTTCACGCGGATCGAAGAGCATTGCCAGCCGCCGAGGCTGTATCTCAATGGTACTGATACCGAGGCGATTGAGGTCAGGGGCAGTCACGACGGGCACGAAGCCCTCAGCACTCAGCTCCCGGGCCAGCACACGCGCACGCTCACGCTGCTCCGCCGGCAAATATTCAATCGCGACGATGGGGATTCCAGCCTCACGTAACGGCGCCAGCTGTCCATCAAGCCAAGCGCGATCCGCTGCTGAAACATCAACATAGGTTTGACTGCTAGCGTTCCAACCGGCCCGCAAGGACTCGACGGCCACCGCCGCAGCGACCCCCTCCAGCTGCGGCAGCACCTCGAATCCGCGATTGAAAAAGAGCTTCATGTCGGGAAGTTCACTATGCAGTGCGGTCAACAGAGACTGCAACGCCGCTCGCTGCTCAGGCTGGCGATCCGCCGGCAGCAAGGTGAAACTGTCGAGAGTATCGAGAAACAGACCGGTGTAGCCTTGAGAGCGGAAGGCGCTTGCCCGGTCCAGCACCATTTGCTGCCAGCCGGGGCTGCTCAAGTCAACGACATCACTCTGCCACGCACTGTTCACGACGCCGGACAGGACGCCCTGCTCGCGGGCCTGCGCTTGCAGGGGCTGATCTACCTCCCCGATGGAAAGATAGGCGAACGGCTCTACGCCTTGGGCTTTCAGGAACTGGATATCACGGTCGTCGACATGACCTGACTCCAGCACCACCCAGTCAAACTGGGCAAGCTCAGGTAAAGGGGGGGACTCGGCGTACCAAAAGGCTACCGACTCTGGCGCGGACGAACCCGCCAAAGTCGTAATGGGCAGCGCAGCAAGGACAGCGGCACAAACAGTGCGCGCCACGGCAGACAGCAGACTTACCAAACCTCAACTCCTTGCACGATTCCATTCGCTCAATAGCACCAGAGCCGAGTCCACTTGCGGCACGTCACACCCCTGACAGCGCCGACGCCAAAAGCCTGACGACAGCGGGACCCAGCGCGGCGACCATAACAACTAATTGACGACTAATCAAAAATAATTAGACGCGGCCCACAAATCGACACAAAAAGACAGCAGCTTGACCCGAAAAAACACCCGTCAGGCAGCGGACAGTACTCTTGCACTCACGGCTTGATGCGATAACCAGTGCGGAAGATCCACCACACCGCACTGGTGCACAGGGTCAGAAACACCAGCGTCATCCCCACACTTACGCCAATGTGCACATCAGCGGCGCCATAGAAGCTCCAGCGGAAGCCGCTGATCAGGTAGACCACCGGATTGAACAGCGTCACCGTCTGCCATAGCGGCGGCAGCATGGTGATCGAGTAGAAACTGCCGCCCAAAAACGCCAGCGGCGTAACGATCATCAAGGGGATGATCTGCAGCTTCTCGAAACCGTCGGCCCAGACCCCGATGATGAAGCCGAACAAACTGAAGGTCACCGCGGTCAGGATCAGAAAGCCGAGCATCCAGACCGGATGCTGAATCTCATAATCGACAAACAGCCGGGCGGTCAGCAACACCAGCAGGCCGAGCAGTACCGACTTGGTTGCCGCGGCACCAACGTAGCCGACAACGATCTCCAGCGGCGACACTGGCGCCGACAGTACCTCGTAGATGGTGCCAGTGAAGCGCGGCATGTAGATGCCGAACGACGCGTTGGAAATGCTCTCATTGAGCAACATCAGCATGATCAGACCCGGAATAATGAAGGCGCCGTAGCTGACGCCATCAATCTCGGTCATGCGCGTACCAATCGCCGCACCGAAGACGATGAAGTAGAGCGAGGTCGAGATCACCGGCGAGGCAATGCTCTGCAGTCGGGTGCGCATCATCCGCGCCATTTCCGACAGGTAGATGGCCTTAACTCCGTACAGATTCATGCGGCGCTCCCTGTTGCCTGTTCGTCTGTCTGCGCCCGGCTGTGCACCAACCCGACGAAAATGTCCTCCAGCGAGCTCTGACTGGAGTGCAGGTCACGTACCTCGATACCCAACTGGTCGATGCGCTTGAGTAGCTCGGCAATGCCGCTCTGCTCCGCCTTGGCATCGAAGGTATACACCAGCGCATGCCCCTGCTCACCCAGTACCAGCGGGTAGCCGGCGAGCGCAGCGGGTACGACTTCCAGCGGCTGCTGCAATTGCAGGGTCAGCTGGCGCGTGCCCAACTGCTGCATCAGGGTGTCCTTGTCTTCGGTGAGAATCAGCTCACCCTGGCGAATCACACCGATACGGTCGGCCATTTCCTCGGCTTCTTCGATGTAGTGGGTGGTCAGGATGATGGTTACCCCGCGCTCCTGCAGCCGGCGAACCATGTTCCACATATCGCGGCGCAGTTCGACGTCGACGCCAGCCGTTGGTTCATCGAGGAACAGCACCTCAGGCTCGTGCGCCAGCGCCTTGGCAATCAGCACTCGACGCTTCATGCCGCCGGACAACGCCATGATCCGCTCGTGGCGCTTATCCCACAGTGACAACTCACGCAGAATCTGCTCCAGCAGGGCATCATTGCGCGGCTTGCCGAACAAGCCGCGACTCAGACGCACGGTCGCCCAGACCGTGTCGAACATGTTGTTGGTCAGCTCCTGCGGCACCAGTCCAATGCAACTGCGCGCCTTGCGGTAGTCGCGTACGGTATCGTAGCCATCGACCAGTACCCGGCCGCTGCTGGCGTTCACCAGGCCACAGATGATGCTGATCATGGTGGTCTTTCCCGCACCGTTTGGCCCCAGCAGCGCAAAAATCTCTCCGCGCCGAATGCTCAGACTGACGCCCTTGAGAGCGCGAAAGCCGCTCTCATAGGTCTTGGTCAGGTTGTCTACAACGATGATGCTGTCCACATGCCCCCCAACTATCACGACTCTTGAATGCCACCAGACGGCTGTACCGAAAGCTGATCGCCCAGCATACGCTCATGCGCAGCTTGCTGCAGCCGCTCGGCACCTCGCCGTTGACCTGCCCGACATCCTGAACTAAACCTGTCCACAGCGATGGGTGATCCGTCGCCCCGTCACCAGAAAAATAATAAATGGGAGGGGCAGACCATGCTGAATCTGCTATTGGTTGTCCTGCTGGTACCCTTGCTTGCAATAAACGTGATAGGTCCGCTGCTGGTTCTACGCACCCAACGAATTCCAGCCCGAGTCCGTTTCAGCGATACAGATCACGACGGCTTCCTCGCCAAGCGCGGGGACGTTTTCAAGCGACTGGATGAACAGCTTCAGGCCCTGAGTTTCGTCCATGTTGGCTCCTCGGCCCTGCCCTCCAGTCACACCGTCAGCCACTTTTCGCTCTATGTTCACCCGCAGGATCAAGCAGCAGCGATGCTGGTTACCATGAGCAGTGGCAAACGCCGGGTGACCTACGCAGAGTTCACCCAACTCTACGCCGACGGCAGCCTCTTGGATGTGCACAATGCGCCAACGCTGTCCTCCTACCCGACAATGCCCTGCCGGCTCGGCGTGAGAATGACCGATGTCAACAGCCTGAAGCTGCTGTTCGGCACGCTCCAGCGTCTGCGCGACCGGCTGCCCAATTCGGCACCAGCCATCCCCTACCCCAGCGATCAGGGCTTTCGTCCGATCGAGGCCTTTATCGCGCGCGAGTCTGATGAACTGGTCCAGCTGGGCTACTGCAAACCAGAAATCGACAGCCAGGGAAGACGTGCCCTGACCCTCAAAGGCGCTCTATTCCTGACCTGGAAGAACGCCCTGCCCGGCAAGTGGATCTTCGATCTGCTTGAACAGCGGCACACCCGGCTACTCCTGGCTGGCTCTCACTCCTGAACAGCCAGCACTTCCGGCACGCCGTGTTTTATGTCAGAAAGGCGAACATCAATCCGCAGGAAGCACCAGCATGATCATCTATGGCGACGGGCGTTCGGGGAATTGCTACAAATTGCAGCTGCTGTGCGCACTGCTGGGCCTCGACTATCAGTGGCGCGCGGTCGACATCATGGCCGGCGAAACCCGCACTGAATCCTTCCTCAAACTCAATCCAAACGGCAAGGTACCGACGCTGATACTAGACGACGGCCGCACGCTGGCCGAGTCCAATGCCATTCTGCTGTATCTGGGCGAAGGCAGCGCACTCGTGCCGGACGACGCCTACCTGCGCGCTCGCATGCTGCAGTGGCTGTTCTTCGAGCAGTACAGCCACGAGCCTTACATCGCGGTCGCACGTTTTATCAAGCTGTATCAGGGTATGCCCGAAGCGCGGAAGGCTGAATACGAAACCCGGCTACCCGGAGGCTACCGAGCGCTGACGGTCATGGAGCAGCAGCTAGCCGAAAGCGACTTTCTGGTCAGCGACCAGCTGACCCTCGCCGACATCGCGCTCTACGCCTATACCCATGTTGCCCACGAGGGCGGTTTCTCGCTGGAAGCCTATTCAGCTATCCGCCGCTGGCTGCAGCGCGTCGAGTCGATTCCGAGCTACCGCCCCATGGATAACTGAGCCTCAATCAGTGACTGACGGGCGCTCGCGGTTACGGCGGACACGAATGTTCAGCAATTCAACCGCCACCGAGAACGCCATGGCGAAGTAGATGTAGCCTTTCGGAACGTGTACATCAAACCCCTCGGCCATCAACGTCAGGCCAATCATCATCAGGAACGATAGGGCCAGCATCTTGATAGTCGGATGACGATCCACAAACTCGCCAATCGGGCGCGCGGCAAAAAGCATCACTGCTACCGCCCCAAGAATGGCGATCACCATCACAGCCAGGTGCTCAACCAGCCCCACTGCGGTAATGACCGAATCGAGCGAAAATACGATATCCAGAACCGCAATTTGGGCCACGATGCCGACCATGCCGCTACCCGCTGCTGAAGCAAGAGATTGCTCGGTCTGCCCCGGCGCCTCCAGGCTCAGATGGATTTCGTGGGTTGCCTTGGCCAGCAGGAACAATCCGCCACCGATTAGCACCAGATCACGACCCGATATTTCCCGCCCCAGCACGCTGAACCAGGGTTCGACGAGTCCGATGATCCAGGCAAGTGAAAACAGCAGTGCCAAGCGCGTCAGCATCGCGAAACCTATTCCCAGCCGGCGCGCAAATTCACGCTGCTCGGGAGGCAAGCGACCAACCAGAATGGAGATAAATATGATGTTGTCGATGCCCAGCACGATTTCCAGTGCGAGCAACGTTGCCAGAGCGATCCAAGCCTCTGGCAGAAAAATCCAGTCGAACATGAAGATGTACCCCTGCGACCGCGATCAGGATGACCGCACGCCGAGACTACCTCCAGCCAAGCGCGTCGACGAGAGGGGCACGAAGAAATAAGTTGTTGCCAAACACGTCAGCCAGCAGTCACACCTGACTGCTGGCCTCAGTTGTGCGATATCAGGCCGCGCGGATGCGGAAGCCGAAGCGCGGGAAGTGGACGTGCACCAGGCCAGCACGCTCATCGTCACGGGCGATGATGATTTCCTCCTCGCCCTCAAACACCAGCGTACCTGCCACCTCATCGGTGCCGTAATCAACGGCACTGACCGTCACTGCCTGACCGACTTCAAAGCCGCCGGGACTGGCAATCGCACCGGCCGGCAGCGGCGCTGGCGCGCTTTCGCGGGCAATGGTGATTGCCTGCTCGCCGCTCATGTCGGTGTGCGAGCCGTGACCGAAGTCAGCAACCCGTTGCATCCAGGCACGTACCGCCGGATACGGCTCAAGCGCTGCAGCAACGGCGCGGTTGCTGGCGACAAACCAGAGCGCGTGATAATGCGCGAAATCAGCAATGCTGGGGTGTTCGCCCAGCAGGAAGTCACCATCGCGCTCCAGCTGCAGCTCCAGGCGTGACAGCAGCGCCGGCCACTGACTGAGAGCAACATCGGTATCCAGTCGGCTTGCAGTACCACCGGTGAACAGCTTCTGACGATCTGCCACGAACGCCTTGATTACCTGCTCCGGCATACCGGCAAAGCGTTCGGCCAGACCCTGTGGCTGAAAGTTGATGGCGACCGCGTGCTGGAACAATACCTGATCAGCCAATTGGGCCAGGCCCGCAGCGGCGGCTTCCTGGCCCTCCGGGAACAATGCCGGGCCGCTCTTTTCCTGCTCCAGACGTCGGGCGATCAGCGCGGTATCGCAGTAGATGTCAGCGCCGATCTGCAGTACCGGGGTACGGCGGTAGCCGCCAGTCAATGCGGTCAAATCCGGCTTTGGCATCACAGGCGGAATCATCACCGAGTGCCAGGACAGGCCTTTGAACCCCAGCATCAGGCGCGCTTTTTCGGCAAAGGGAGATTGCGGGTAATGGTGCAGAATCAGATCAGTCATGACAGCTCTCCGGCAAATTGAGCAGCCACTTTAGACCCGAGGAAGGCGCGCTGACTAGTCTCTCGCCCCAGTTGATGAAGACTCATCCAACTGGCTGATGAGGCGCTCCTTGGCCTTGCGGGTCAGCGCCTTGATGGCGATTTCCTGGCGTAGAGCATCGCTGTGATCAGTACACTCCCGGCGCCAGACCAAAGCGGCCGCCGGACTGCGATTGAAGAAGCGCGCGCCCTTGCCGCGCTGGTGCTGGGCAAAGCGGCGCTCCGGGTCCACGCTAATGCCCGTGTACAGGTGACCGTTCTGCGCGCGCACCATATACACCCACCAGGTACGCGTGGGCGCGACAGGCGAGTTACACTGCTCAGCATCAGCAGACATGCGCAGACAGACTCATCAGCAAGGAAACAGGATGTTCATTCAAATTTTCACCACCGGCGGCACCATCGACAAGGTCTACTTCGACGCCCTCAGTGATTTTCAGATTGGTGAGCCGATGGCGACAGACATTCTGCAGCAGGGTCGCGTCGGTTTTGAGTACGGCGTCGAATCGCTGACCCGCAAGGACAGCCTCGAGTTGACCGACGATGATCGTGAGTTGATCCATGCCAAGGTCGCCGCCAGCCCTTACGAGCACATTCTCATTACTCACGGCACCGACACCATGACGGTGACCGGAACGGCGCTGGCCGATATCGATGGCAAGGTCATCGTACTGACCGGTGCCATGCAGCCCGCGCGCTTTCGTGATACCGATGCCAGCTTCAACCTCGGCCTGGCAGTCGGCGCGCTCAACTGCTTGCCCCACGGCGTCTATGTCGCCATGAGCGGCAAGGTGTTTCCAGTCGATCAGGTTCGCAAGAACCGACTGGCTGGGCGCTTCGAATCGCAATGAACGCGCGGCAGGTGGCCCGGCTCAGCCGGTACCGCCAACCGTGATCTGATCAATTTTCAAGGTCGGCTGACCAACCCCGACCGGCACTGACTGGCCGTCCTTGCCACAGACGCCAACACCGGTATCGAGTTTGAGGTCATGGCCGACCATCGACACCCGGCTCATCGCCTCCGGACCGTTGCCGATCAACGTCGCGCCCTTGACCGGCGCAGTGATCTTGCCATCCTCGATCAAATAGGCCTCGCTGGTGGAGAACACAAACTTGCCACTGGTGATATCCACCTGGCCACCGCCCAGGTTGGCGCAATAAATGCCTTTTTTGACCGAGGCAATGATTTCTTCCGGATCGCTTTCGCCTGCCAGCATGTAAGTATTGGTCATGCGCGGCATCGGCAGGTGCGCGTACGACTCACGGCGACCATTGCCCGTCGCGGCGACGCCCATCAGGCGGGCATTCAGCTTGTCCTGCATGTAGCCCTTGAGGACACCGTTTTCGATCAGCGTGGTGCAGTTGCTCGGTACGCCCTCGTCGTCCATGGTCAGAGAGCCACGACGGCCCGGCAGGGTACCGTCATCCACGATGGTGCACAGGCTGGACGCCACTTTTTCGCCAACCCGGCCGCTATACGCGGAGCTGCCCTTGCGGTTGAAGTCCCCCTCGAGACCGTGACCGACCGCCTCGTGCAGCAGTACACCCGACCAGCCCGAGCCCATCACCACCGGCATGCTGCCCGCAGGAGCGGCGATGGCCTCCAGGTTGATCGAGGCCTGGCGCACGGCCTCACGGGCATACCCGAGGGCGCGCTCTTCAGCTTCAAAGTAGAGATAGTCGGTGCGTCCGCCACCACCGCTGCTGCCACGCTCGCGACGGCCGTTCTGCTCCATGATCACGCTGACATTCATGCGCACCAGCGGACGGATATCACCAGCCCAGGTGCCGTCACTGGCGGCGACCATAACGGTGTCGTGCACACCGCTGAGGCTGACGCTGACCTGGGTGATGCGCGGATCCAGGCTACGGGTGAAGGCATCGATGCGCTGCAGAAAACTGACCTTGTCGGCCTGGGGCATGACATCCAGCGGGTTCACCGCAGGATACAGCGGTGCACAGTCCGGACGCTGCCAGGCTTGCACGCTGCCGGTCTGTCCGGCCCGGGCGATCGAGCGCGCGGCTCCGGCGGCCTGGGTCAACGCCGGCAGGCGGATATCGTTGCTGTAGGCAAAACCGGTTTTCTCACCGGACAGGGCACGCACGCCGACGCCCTGGTCAACGTGAAAACTGCCGTCCTTGACGATGCCGTCTTCCAGCACCCAGGACTCGCTCAGCTGATGCTGAAAATACAGGTCGGCGGCGTCAACGCCGGGCGCCTGCAGCAAGGTGCCGAGGACACCGGCAACCGCGTCGGGCGTAAGGTCGGCAGGCTGCAGCAACGCCTGCTCGGCACGGGTAATAAGGTCACTCATGTTCAAACTCCTTGGCCACGGACAGCGGCTGGGCTGCCAGGGCAAAACGACGGTGGCTGAGGATGGGCATACGTGTACGCACGGATTCGAGCTGACTGCGATCCAGTGAACCGACAATGGCACCCTCGCCATCCGGCAGGCAGGCCTGCACCGCGCCCCATGGGTCAATCAGGCAGCTATGGCCAAAGGTCTGACGGCCACTGGGATGCTCACCGGTCTGGTTGGCGGCCAGTACCCAGCATTGGATCTCGATCGCCCTGGCGCGCAGCAGTACTTCCCAGTGGGCGGCACCGGTGACGGCGGTAAACGCGGCCGGCACCACGATCAGCTCGGCGCCATCGGCACGCAAAGCCTGATACAGCTCGGGAAAACGCACATCGTAGCAGATACTCAGACCCACCCGCCCGACCGGGCTATCCACACAAACAACCTGCTCGCCAAAGCCATAATCGCGCGATTCACGGTAACTGCCATGGCTGTCGGCGACATCCACATCAAACAGGTGCAACTTGTCGTAGCGCGCGACCTCGCGCCCCTGCTCATCAACTACCAGCTGACAGGCCAGCGGCTTGCCGCCGGCACGGCTTGGCAACGGCAGGCTGCCACCGATCAACCAGATGCCATGCGCCCTGGCCTGATCGGCAAGAAACCGGCGAATGGGCTGCTCTGCACCCCATTCAGCATCGGCAATGGCCTGCAGCGAACGATTGCCGAAGGCGGCGAAGCACTCGGGCAACAGCACCAATTCTGCGCCCCGCTCCGCGGCCTGAGCAATCAACTCGCCGGCACGCTGAAGGTTGTCAGCCACCACCGGGCCACTGGTCATCTGAATTGCCGCTACCCTGGACATCAGTCCTCCTCCAGTGCTGCCTTGTTGTCAAAGGCACGATCAAACTCGACCGTGGGTTGCTGCCAGTCACCGCTGATCTTGTATTTTACCGAGGCGAAACGGGCGACCTTGTCGCCAAGGATCTTGTCAGCCAGAAACAGCACGCCACCAATCTGCGGCGCGCCAGCGATCAGCGCCGCCAAGGGCAGGTTGTTGGTCACCGGCAGGGTCACCAGCATGCCCATATCGACCTGATTGCTGCGCAGATTCAGACTGCCTTCACTCTGAATCTTGACGCTTGGCCCTTCGAGCACAACCGGCTGTTCGCTGTGCAGCACACCGTTGTCTACGTACAGACCGCCGTCCAGTGTGTCATAGGCCGTTCCCTTGCTGAACAGGTCGGAGAAGTCGAGCCGCAGACGCCGGGTCAGGGCGTTGAAGTTGAGCAGACCGAATACCCGCAATGCCTCGGCGCTGGTCTCACCACTCTGCAGCATGCCATCACGGGCTTCGATACCCAGCGTACCCGAGGCCCGACGCAGCTTGAATGCGGCGGGAGAGCCTGGCCAATTCAACGCGGCGTTGGTCAGGAAGCGCTTGCTGGTAATGGTTGGCGCGTATCCCCAGGACTGCAGTACCTGGCCGATATCTTCAGCCTCCAGGCTACCTTCGAAGACACTGTGCGCCGGTTGCTCACGCCAGTCCATACTGCCCTTGAGCGTCAATCCACGCAGATTCAATTCCAGGTCGGGCAACCGCGCTCCGGTGCTATCCGGACGCAAACTGAACCGCGCCAGCCCGATCGGCTTGCTACCCCAAGAAAGCTGTTCGATCCGGACATCAAGCGGCGGCAACGTTGAAGGCCGGAAATCAGCCAGGGGATCAGGCTTGTCCGCCTCAGGCTGACTATCGTCCGGCGATGCCAGTGGCAACTGGCTGATATCCTCGTCCACCGCATTAAGTCGCAACCGTTGCAACGCAATATCAATCGGCTGGGCGGGGTCGTCCGGCACCAGAATCCGACCGGCAACATCGGCTTGATCCACCGTTACTCGCCAGTGCGCTGCCTCGCGCGCAATCAATGCGTGGGTGTCCGCCAGCGTCAAACCAAAACCGGTAAAGGTGTCTGCGCGCAGATCAAGCTGACGCACCAGTTTTGCCAGTACGCCACCATCGGCCTTGGCTGCCGGGGTTGTATCGCTATTTCTACTGACGTTTGCTGCCCAACTACGCCAGCTTTCCCAATCCAGCGACGGTACCTGCGCCTGAATGCTAAGCGCGCGTCCAGTCGGCGGCTGCGGCGAGCCGCTGGCGTAACGCAGGTCCCCGGACAGCTGGCCATTGCGAAAACGCAGCAAACCATGCATGCCATCATCGGTGCGCACTTGCCAGTTTTGCTCACCGCCCGCCAGCGTCATCTGCAGTTCCAGTTGCCTGGGTGTCTCAGCGGACTTGCCAAAGGGCGCTGGCACGGTCAACTCAACGCCTTTCAGGTTACTGGTAATCGTCAGATCCTGCCGACCGCTGCGAATATCCATAGCTGCCTGCCAGCCAACGGTTCCACTGGCGATCCCGGCGGGAATGGTTGGCAGCAGTGTCCACTGACGCAGCGTCTCAATCGGGTGCTGCCCTTCAAGCTGCAGCCGCTGCCCCCGTGACGCAAGTGGCGACATGCTGCCGCTGACGGGCGCACCTAGAAAGTTACCGTTCAGATTATCGGCACTGAGACCGTCGCTGCGTGAGAAGTGCAAATGCCCACTGGCGCGCTCAATGGGGGCCTGCAGCACCGGAATATCCAGGCGGCTGACCTGCACGTCGGAGCTGAGGTCGACCTCAAGCTGAGCAGCCGGGTCGTCGCTGCGTTGCAGCGGAATGGACAGCCCCAGGGTCCCGGTCAAACTGCCTTCGCCACGCCAGCCAGCCAGAGGGTTGCCGGTAAGATCAGACAGCGGGCCATCCTGCATCAGCCTGAGCGCATCGCTGAGTGGACCAGTAAAGTTTGACTCAACCGAGAGAACGGCAGGCCCACTTCGATGCAACAGCTGAGCCTGAGCCTGCGCCTCGGTCGAGACCGAATCCAGCAGGCGGGCATGCCGACTGGACACTGTCAGCTCTCCATCACGCAGCAGCAGGTCACCGTCAAGTTCGGTCAGTGCCGGCCAGCCCGGCTGAAAGTGCATCTGCCCTTCACGCAACTGCGCGTAGAGGCCAATCTGCCGCTCCTGCGGCGTGGCCCCTTTGAGTAACGAGCCGTGATACTCAAAGATCGCCAACGGCACACTGCCCTTAACCTCGCTGGCAGCCAGCCACTTCGCAAGTGCCGGACTGAATCCGGGCGAGCGCAGAGGCAAATAGGGGGCGTGCTGGTCGGCGGTCGAATTGCGCAGAGCTACCCGCAAATCCATGGTTGGCGTCTGTCCCTTGGGTGGCAAGTGCAGATCAAGTAACGCACTGCCCTGCCCCTGCGGGCCACTGACGGCCATTCCCGGGACGTTCAGCTGCAGGCCCTGCTCATGAGACCAGCGCCAATAAAGCGCGCCTTGAGCATCTTGATACTCCCAGGCCTGCGGAAACAGGTTAGGCAGCTGCATACTCCAGGCATCACTGCTGACACGCAGCTCCCCCTCTGCCGGGCTGCCACGGAGGGTGCCGCTGACGCCGTTAAATGCTGGCGCGTTGTGAAACGCCTGAACCCCAACCTGTTCCAACGCTGCGCCAAAGTGCATGGACTGCCAGTCGGCCAGCGCGCCCTCACCAGTGACCGACACTTGGCGCAAGGTACCCTGCGGTGCAAGTTGCGAGATCAGATCGGCTACAGGCTGATTGGGCAATAACGCTGCAATCCAGAGCGCCGCGCGGTCAAGCAGCAGGCGATCCAGGCCGACAGACCAACGGCCCGAACTGCGTTCGCGCCGACCGTTAAGGTGGGTCGTCGGCCAGACGTCCTCGCCCAGATGCATGCTGAAATCCTGCACGGTTAGGCTTTGCAGATCGCCATCATCCCGATATTCAAAGCGGGCAAAGAGGTCGTTGAGGGTCGGCTGCGAGGTGTCGGTCTGCAGACCGATTTCGGGGGCAACCAAGGTGCCCTGAAGACGCTGCAGGCGCTGATCCTGCCAACTCCCCCAAAACCGCCCGCCGGCCGAGAGTTGACGCAAACGGGCCCGCTCGAGCCAGTCTTCCGGCAGCCAGCGACTCCAGTCACTGGCCGGCAGCTCGAGAAAGAAGCCAAAGGAGGCGGCAGTCAGGTCACTGGCGGGCAAGAGCGCACTGATCTGCCAGCGCAGCCGCTCGCCATCGGGCAGACTCAGCCGGCCATCCAGTCGCTGCCAGCCAAGACCATTGAGCAACGTCATCTCGCCGCGCTCAAACTGCCACTGCGGCTCGCCAAAAGGGGTAACGCGAATTTCGGTGTCGAGCAGGGTAATGCGGCGATGTTCGCGCAGCGCAGCGAGCGCCTTTTCCAACCCGCCCACCTCACGGGTACGTTCACCCAAACCCTGCAAATGCCATAAACCCTGCTGGTCTTCGCTGAGGGTCAGCGCCAGGCCGCGGATCTGCAACGCATCCATGACCGGACGGCGCAGCCACAGGCTGCGCCAGACATCAATACGCGCGGTGACGTCATCCAGGTCAAACAATACGGGGCTGTCTGGTTCGGCATTCTCATGAACGCGCAGCCCGCGCAGCGTCAGCACCGGCTGACTGCCCTGCATCTGGCCGCTGAGTGAACGCAGCTCAATGTGTCGGCCCGAGAGTTCCTCTGCCTTGGCCAGCAGCTCAGACTGATAATCGGCGACGACCGGGACCAGCTGACGACCGATGCTGACGTAGGCCGCCGCGGCCAGCAGCCAGGCAACCAGCAGCCAGATCAGGCCATTGAGCGAACGAATAAGCCAGCGTTGCCAGATCACCGAATCAGCGCCCCATTACATCAACACCACGTCATACTGCTCCTGGGTGTACATGGTTTCCACCTGAAACTTGATTGGGCGCTCGATGAACAGTTCCAGATCCGCGACGTTGCCCGACTCTTCGTCCAATAGCCGATCAACCACAGACTGCGAGGCCAGCACCATATAGGCGCCCGCCTGATAGGCGCGCGCCTCACGCAGAATCTCGCGAAAGATTTCGTAGCAAACGGTTTCCGGGGTCTTCTGAATGCCGCGACCCTGGCAGCTTGGGCATGGCTCGCATAGCACCTGTTCAAGGCTTTCACGGGTGCGCTTGCGGGTCATCTGCACCAAACCGAGCTCGGTAATGCCAATGATGTTGGTCTTGGCGTGATCGCGCTCCAGCTGCTTCTCCAGCGTGCGCTGAACCTGACGCTGATGCTCTTCATCTTCCATGTCGATGAAGTCGATGATGATGATTCCGCCAAGGTTACGCAGCCGCAACTGGCGAGCAATTGCGGTCGCCGCCTCGAGGTTGGTCTTGAAGATGGTTTCCTCGAGGTTGCGATGACCGACGAAGGCGCCGGTGTTGACGTCGATGGTGGTCATCGCCTCGGTCTGGTCGATCACCAGGTGACCGCCAGACTTGAGCATCACCCGGCGCTCCATTGCACGCTGAATCTCATCTTCGACGCTGTAAAGGTCAAAGATCGGCCGCTCGCCCGGATAATGTTCCAGCAGCTCTTCCACGCCCGGCATCAGTTCATGCACAAACTGCTCGACCTTCTGGAAGGTCTCGCGTGAGTCGATGCGAACCTTCTCGAGTCGCGGATTAGCCAGATCGCGCAGGGTGCGCAACGCCAGTGGCAGATCCTCGTAGATCACCGACGGCGCTGGCGCGGCGCCCATCTGCTGGCTGATCTGCTGCCACAAACGGCGCACGTAACGAATATCAACCAGGATGTCTTCCTGCCGCGCGCCTTCGGCGGCGGTACGCAGAATATAGCCGCCCGCCTCCTGAATACCTTCCTGCTCCAGACAGTCAGCGACGACCTGTTTGAGTCGCTCGCGCTCGTTCTCGTCTTCAATCTTCAGGGAAATACCCACGTGCGGGGTTCGCGGCATGTACACCAGATACCGCGACGGAACCGACAAATGCGTGGTCAGACGCGCACCTTTGGTGCCGATCGGGTCCTTGGTGACCTGCACTACCAGCGCCTTGCCCTCGTGCACCAATGCGCTGATCGGCTCGACGGCCTGACCTTCGCGATCGGAGATTTCCGAGGCATGAATGAAAGCGGCACGCTCCAGACCAATGTCGACAAAAGCCGCCTGCATGCCGGGCAGCACCCGCACGACCTTACCTTTGTAGATGTTGCCGACAATGCCGCGGCGCTGAGTGCGCTCGATGTGGACTTCCTGCAGCACACCGTTCTCGACCAACGCAACGCGGGTCTCCATCGGCGTGATATTGATCAGAATTTCTTCACTCATGGGCTCTACCACTCCTGTTCTGTCACCAGAATACCGGTGATCCGAGCCCTGGAACAGCCGCGTCAGAGCCGCTGCCAGCAGGGAATTCCAAAGGATTTGAGCAGCGTCGCGGTCTCCAGCAGCGGCAATCCCACCACGGCGCTGTAACTGCCCTCAATGCGTTCTACGAAAACGGCTGCCAGGCCCTGAATACCATAGGAACCGGCCTTGTCAGCCGGCTCGCCGGTGTCCCAGTAGGCGTTAATCTCCGCCTCACTCAACGCCCGAAAGCGGACCTGCGTATCAACCCGAACCAGCTCGACCCGCTGATCACAGGCCACCGCCACCGCCGTCATTACCGTATGTTCAGCACCCGACAAAGACGCCAGCATGCGCATTGCATCGTCACGGTCGGTAGGCTTGCCAAGGATCCGATCGCCCTGCACCACCGCTGTATCCGCGGCCAATACCACGCGTCCGGGCGCGGCCCGCACCGCAGCGAGCACCTTGTCGCGGGTAACCCGCTCGACATACCTTTCCGACGACTCGCCCGGCTGCACCTGCTCATCGACACTGCAGATCAGTCGTGTTGCGCGCACACCAATCTGCGCCAGCAGTTCCGCGCGGCGCGGCGAGGCCGAGGCCAGCAGCAGCTCAGTTGACATGGAAGCGCCGTCTCACCCCGCGCAGCAGGGAGAACACCCACGGCCAGAGTACTGCACTGACGACCGCCGGCAGCAGGAATAACAAAGTGGGTGGCCGATTGCCGCTGAGACTGTTGAGCCAGAGCATGACCATCTGAGCGATGCCGAACACCGGCAGCATAACCAGACTCTGCTGCCACAAGGGGAATCGTCGAATGCGTTGGTAGAGCAGCAGAACCAGCCACACCACCAACGTCATCACCAGCGCGTTCTGCCCGAACAGCTGCCCAAACAACACATCCGAGACCAGGCCAGCCAGCCAGGCGGTCAACAGGCCCACTCGATGCGGCAGCGCCATGACCCAGTAGGCCAACACCATCGCCAGCCACATCGGCCGAGCCAGGCTGACCGGTTCAGGCATCGGCATCACGCTGAGCAGCAGTGCCACCAGAATACTGAGAATGATCGCCAGACTACTCTGCATCAGATGATCCCTCCGATTCCGCGGCTGCTTGGGGCGCCTGCTCACCGGCGGGCTCGGCATCAATGGCAGACTCTGAAGCATCCTCCGGAAGCAGCTCCAGCGCAGGCAGCACGTCACCGTAGCCACTCTCGGGGCTGAACACCAGCAACAGGTAGCGACTGCGATTGAGCTGGGCCGAGGGGGTGACCCGCACTTCGGCAAACGACTGAGCCGGATGGCGGATCACCGACTGCACCCGCCCGACCGGGTAGCCCGCCGGGAAGCGCTGCCCGAGACCAGAGCTGACGACGATATCGCCCTCCCGCACATCGGCCGTATCGCCCACAAAGCGCAGCTCGAGCCATTCGTTACGCCCGGTACCGGCGGCCAGCGCACGCAAGCCGTTGCGGTTAATCTGCACCGGCAGGCTGTGGGAAGCATCGGTAATCAGCAGCACCCGCGCGCTGTGCGGCAGCACTTCGACCACCTGCCCCATCAGCCCGGTTGCATCCAGCACCGGCTGACCGAGGAAAACACCATCCACCTCGCCCTTGTCGAGCAAAATGCGCTGGGTAAAGGGATTGGGATCGACACCGATCAGTTCGGATACCAGTACCCGCTCATCAACCAGTGAAGAAGAGTTAAGCAGCTCACGCAGGCGGACGTTCTGCTCAGTCAGCGTTGCCAGCTTCTGCAACTTGCGTTGGGTCAGCAGCGCCTCGGCACGCAAGCGTTCGTTATCAGCAATCAGTTGAGCCCGACTGGTTGCCAGTTCAGTTACCGACTGCCAGGCGCGCACCGGCATCTCGGCCGCAGAGTAGAGTGGCGCAACTAGCAACCCCATCTGAGCGCGCAACGGTTTGAGGGCATCGAAGCGGGCGTCTACCACCATCAGAGCGATGGACAGTACCGTCAGCACAACCAGGCGAACGCCGAGCGACGGACCCTTGATGAATAGCGGTTTGATGGCAGGCTCCTCGCAGCCACAGGTTGGTTGCCGTCAGCAGCAAGCCGCGCGCGACAGGAGGGCCTGCTGCATACGGCTCGCCACCAGTTCGATCACTCGGTCGACAGCAGATCCATGGTGTGCTGGTCCATCATTTCCAGCGCCTTGCCGCCGCCACGGGCAACGCAGGTCAGCGGGTCTTCCGCGACGATCACCGGCAGGCCGGTTTCCTGGGTCAGCAGCTTGTCCAGATCACGCAGCAGTGCACCACCACCGGTCAGAATCAGGCCGCGTTCGGCGATGTCGGACGCCAGTTCCGGCGGCGACTGTTCCAGCGCGCTCTTGACCGCCTGAACGATGGTCGCCAGTGACTCCTGCAGCGCCTCGAGCACTTCGGTCGAGTTCAGGGTGAAACTGCGCGGCACACCTTCGGCCAGATTACGACCACGCACGTCGACCTCGAGGGTTTCACCGCCGGGGAAGGCAACGCCGATTTCCTGCTTGATGCGTTCGGCAGTGGACTCGCCGATCAGGCTGCCGTAATTGCGACGCACGTAGGTCACGATGGCTTCGTCAAAGCGGTCACCACCCACGCGAACGGATTCAGCGTAGACAACACCGTTCAGGGAAATCAGCGCGATTTCAGTGGTACCGCCACCGATATCGACAACCATCGAGCCGCGGGCCTCTTCAACCGGCAGGCCAGCACCGATCGCCGCAGCCATCGGCTCTTCGATCAGATAGACTTCGCGGGCGCCGGCACCGAGTGCGGATTCACGAATGGCGCGACGCTCAACCTGGGTCGATTTGCACGGCACGCAGATCAGCACGCGCGGGCTGGGCTGGATAAAGCTGTTTTCATGAACTTTGTTGATGAAGTACTGCAGCATCTTCTCGCAGACACTGAAGTCAGCGATGACGCCGTCCTTCATCGGACGGATCGCCTGAATGTTGCCGGGGGTGCGGCCGAGCATGCGCTTGGCATCGGTACCGACGGCGACGACACTTTTCTGATTGCCAGTCGTGGTACGAATCGCGACCACCGACGGCTCGTCCAGTACAATACCGCGGTCCCGAACGTAAATAAGCGTGTTGGCTGTACCCAGATCGATGGACAGATCACTGGAAAACATGCCACGAATTTTTTTGAACATGCGTTGACTAGACCCCGAAGACGCGTGGGTTAATTGGAAAAAGTACGGATAAGCCACCTGCTCCAAGCGCTGTTGAATTGGAAACTGGTGGCTAAAGGCCTTGATTGGTGGCCTTCTGCGCAGCGCAAGCAGGTGACTGATCGGTACTTCCAGAAGTGTCGCAACTCTAACAATGGCGGGGTTTTTGGGCAAGGCGCGACTGTGGTAAATTCGCGCCTTTGCCCGCATTTTCCGTGGCGAACCACCAAACGGCGCCCGTCGCCACCAGACGACCGGAAATCACCGGCAACATGGAGCACAAGTACATGTCCCTGGACCGCACCGATGTGGAAAAGATCGCGCATCTGGCCCGTATCGCCATCAGCGAAGACGAAATCCCGGCAACCACCGCCAAACTCTCCGGCATTCTTGAGCTGATCGACAAGATGCAGGCGGTAGATACCAGCGCCGTTCCCCCCCTCGCTCATCCGCTGGAAACCACCCAGCGCCTGCGCGCCGACGAGGTCACCGAGAGCAACCAGCGCGAGGCCTATCAGGCCATTGCACCGGCCACCGAACAAGGCCTGTACCTGGTTCCCAAGGTCATCGAATAATCCTGCCGCGCCCAGACAAGAGACACACTCATGCACGAAAAAACTCTGGCCGAACTGTCCCAGGCCCTGCAGAGCAAGGCGCTGTCCAGCGTCGAGCTGACCCAACATTACCTCAAGCGCATCGAGCAACTTGATGGTGGCCTCAACAGCTACATTACCGTTACCGCCGAATCGGCACTGCAGCAGGCTGCCGCCGCCGACGCGCGCATCGCTGCCGGCGACGCAGGCCCGCTGACCGGCGTCCCGCTGGCGCACAAGGACCTGTTCTGCACTCAGGGCCAGCGCACCAGCTGCGGCTCGAAGATGCTCGACAACTTCATCGCACCGTACGAGTCCGCCGTCACCCAGCGTTTCCTCGACGCCGGCGCGGTCAGCCTTGGCAAGACCAACCTCGACGAATTCGCCATGGGTTCGTCCACCGAGTCCAGCTTCTACGGCCCGACCCGCAACCCGTGGGACACCGAGCGCGTGCCGGGTGGCTCCTCCGGCGGCTCTGCTGCCGCTGTTGCCGGCCGCCTGTGTGCCGCAGCCACCGGCACCGACACCGGCGGATCGATCCGTCAGCCAGCCGGTTTCACCGCGCTGACCGGCCTGAAGCCGACCTACGGCCGGGTTTCACGCTGGGGCATGGTCGCCTACGCCTCCAGCCTCGACCAGGGCGGCCCCATGGCCCGCACCGCCGAAGACTGCGCGCTGATGCTGCAGGTCATGGCCGGTTTCGATGCCAAGGACTCCACCAGCGTCGATCAACCGGTCCCCAATTACAGTGCTGGCCTGAATGAGTCGCTCCAGGGCCTGCGCATCGGTCTGCCGAAGGAATACTTCGCCGCCGGTCTGGACGCTGCGACCGCCGATGCCATCAGTGCTGCAGTCAAGCAATTCCAGGCACTCGGCGCTGAGGTCAAGGAAATCAGCCTGCCGAACGCCGAGCTGGCCATCCCGGCCTACTACGTCATCGCCCCTGCGGAAGCCTCCTCCAACCTGTCGCGCTTCGACGGCGTACGCTTCGGCTACCGCTGCGAGAACCCGGCCGACCTGACCGATCTGTACAAGCGGTCGCGTGCCGAGGGCTTCGGCGCCGAGGTCAAGCGCCGCATCATGGTTGGTACCTACGCGCTGTCCGCCGGCTACTACGATGCGTATTACCTGCAGGCGCAGAAGATCCGCCGCCTGATCAAGAATGACTTCATGGCCGCCTACGAGCAGGTCGATGTGATCCTCTGCCCGACCTCGCCGACCCCGGCGTTCAAGATCGGCGAGAAGATCGACGATCCGGTCAGCCTGTACCTGACCGACATCTACACCATTACCGCCAACCTGGCCGGCGTACCGGGCGTTGCCCTGCCTGCCGGGTTTGCCAACGGTCTGCCGCTGGGCATGCAACTGCTGGGGCCCTACTTCAGCGAAGCCCGTCTGCTCAACATCGCGCACCAGTACCAGCAGGTTACCGACTGGCACCAACGCGCTCCGGCCGGCTACTGAGAGGATTGACAGCAATGCAATGGGAAATCGTCATCGGGCTGGAAATCCACGCCCAGCTCACCACCGCGTCGAAGATCTTCTCCGGCAGCGCCACCACCTTCGGCGCCGAACCCAACACCCAAGCCAGCCTGGTTGATCTGGGCATGCCGGGCACCCTGCCGGTGCTCAACGCCCAGGCCGTGCGCAACGCGGTCAAGTTCGGTCTGGCGATCGACGCCGAGATCGGCATGACCAACGTCTTTGCCCGCAAGAACTACTTCTATCCGGACCTGCCCAAGGGCTATCAGACCAGCCAGATGGATCATCCGATCGTCGGCAAGGGCCACCTGGACATCACCCTGGAAGACGGCACCGTCAAGCGCGTCGGCGTGACCCGCGCGCACCTGGAAGAAGATGCCGGCAAGAGCCTGCACGAAGACTTCCACGGCATGAGCGGCATCGACCTCAACCGCGCCGGTACCCCGCTGCTGGAGATCGTTTCCGAGCCGGACATGCGCAGCGCCAAAGAAGCGGTCGCCTACGCCAAGACCATTCACTCGCTGGTGCGCTATCTGGGCATCTGCGACGGCAACATGGCCGAAGGTTCGCTGCGCTGCGACTGTAACGTCTCGATCCGCCCCAAGGGCCAGACCGAGTTCGGTACCCGCTGCGAGATCAAGAACGTCAACTCGTTCCGCTTCATCGAGAAGGCGATCAACACCGAAGTCCAGCGCCAGATCGAGCTGATCGAAGACGGCGGCAAGGTAGTACAGGAAACCCGCCTGTACGACCCCAACAAGGACGAAACCCGCTCCATGCGCAGCAAGGAAGAAGCCAACGACTACCGTTACTTCCCCTGCCCTGACCTGCTGCCAGTGGTGTTGGAGCCGAGCTTTATCGAGGAAGTCCGTGGCGAACTGCCGGAACTGCCGCAGCAGAAACGCGAGCGTTTCGAAAGCCAGTTCGGCCTGTCGACCTACGACGCCAGCGTCTTGAGCGCCAGCCGCGAACTGGCCGACTACTTCGAGCAGGTCCAGCAGACCTGCGGCGACGCCAAGCTGGCGGCCAACTGGGTGATGGGCGAGCTGTCCAGCCTGCTCAACAAGGAAGGTCTGGACATAGAGCAGTCACCGGTCAGCGCCGATCAACTGGGCGGCATGATCCTGCGCATCAAGGACAACACCATCAGCGGCAAGATCGCCAAGATGGTCTTCGAGGCGCTGGCAGCGGGCGAAGGCGACTCCGCCGATGCCATCATCGACGCCAAGGGGCTTAAGCAGGTCACCGACAGCGGCGCCATCGAGGCCATGCTGGACGAGGTGCTGGCAGCCAACGCAGCGCAGGTAGAGCAGTACCGCGCCAGCGACGAAGCCAAGCGCGGCAAGATGTTCGGTTTCTTCGTCGGCCAGGCCATGAAGGCCTCCAAGGGCAAAGCCAACCCACAGCAGGTCAACGAACTGCTGCGCAAGAAACTGGAAGGCTGAACCTGAGAGCGGCGGAGCGGTCAGAGATCGCTCCGCCCACTTTCCGGGAGCGCGCCATGTTCCGCACACTGCTGATCGCACTGCTGTTGCAGCTGCCCTTCAGTACCCATGCCACCGAGGCGCAGCAGCTCGGAGAGCCCGGCTGGACCCAGACTGGCAAAGCCTCTTACTACTCCTCCCGCCTGCATGGCCGACGCACCGCCAGCGGCGAGCCATACGACGAAACCGCGCTGACCGCCGCGCATCCGGCTCTGCCATTCGGCACCCTGGTGCAGGTAACCAACACCTACAACGGGCGCAGCGTGATTGTGCGCATCAACGACCGCGGCCCCTTCGTTGGCCACCGTATCATTGACGTCTCCCAGCGCGCTGCCGAGGAGCTGGGCATGATTCGCGCTGGTAGCGCCCGCGTAAGGCTCGAGGTTTCAGAGCCGGAGGCCGACGAGTAGGCAACAAAAAGGCCAGCATTCAGCTGGCCTTTTCTTTAGCGCAAGCGCCAATTACTGCTGCAGCGTCTGCAGGATCATCGGGTCCTGGAAAACACGGGTCAAAGCATCACTCATTACATCCGTCACCAGCTTGGTGTTGGTTTCCTGATTCGGTGCATAACCAAAACGCTGCTGCAGTGACGAGCTGAAACGGCCTTGATAATTGCGGTTCATGTTGCTTGCCTCGGCAACAAAGGTCGCGCTGATATCAGCCTGAGTCACATAGACCGAGTCCTTCGGCGACTGATAACGCAAATCCGCCAGATTCAGGGACAGGCTGTTGGCGTTGGGCGTACCCTCCGGCACAACGTTAAAACCGAGCTGGCGCAGCGCCTGCTCGACCTGCTGACGAATAACTGGCAACGCACTGTCACTGATGGTGATGTTACTGGAGTCGGGGTAGATCCCGCCGCGGGTACCAAGCACCTTGTTCTGCCGAGTGTCCTGCACACGAACGCTGACCGGCTGCTGCTGGGCGACTTGACTCAGTGGCTTGTTGATCTGGGGTTGCACCGTCAGCTGCTGCGGACTGTGGGCGCAGCCCACCAGTGCCACGGCCATCAGGGCCAACAGCAACATGCCTGAACGCTTGAGCATAAAAAACTTACTCCTGCCGTCTATCGGGGTTAACAAGGGAAAAGTGGTCGGTGCCACCTTGGACAGGCGCAGCATACTCCGGTTCCGAAGAAGCCAACAGAGGGGGGAGCAGTGTCATCAAGCTGACATGGAGATCAGCGATTCTGCGCGCAGAAACCGAGAGGATGACCGCCATGCTTGCCAGACTGTTCAAACGTCACCGCTGCTACGCCCAGTTGAATGCTGAGGGCGTGTGCGTTGCCATCTGGGAACTAAAGCAGCAACCGAAAACAGGTCATTGGGTAGAAGTGAACGAGCTGCAGCCGCGCTGGATAGGCAAGCCCCTGCCAGCCGCTGCGCGCGTCAGCCGGCGCGACACCCGCACCGGCTGGAGCATGCTGCCGGCTTAACGCGCGCCAGCTGCTTCCAATACCGCGACGTAATCTTCGCTCTGGGCGTGCTCACGCACAGTCGCCAGGAACGTACGGCCATCAGCATCAACCGCATTCAGGTCATGACCTGCGGCCTTGAACATCACCAGAAAGCGCTCGAAGTCTTCAATACGCAGGCCGCGGTATGCGCGTACCAGCACATGCAGATCAACCGACTCGTCGCTGTTGTAGGGGCGTGCGTTCAGGAATACCGCAACCTGTTCATCGGTCATCGGCTCGCCGATCACCTTCTGCTTGTCTTTACGCATGAATCTTCCTCAGAGAGTCCAGGGCGGGCATTGTAACCATCCCCCGGGCGTCTCACCAGTTCGACGCTCAGTCCGCGGCAGGGACTGGTTCAGAGTGCATATCGGCCCAGATCAGGCCGTTGCCGTAGAAGCGCCCCTGTACATAGTCCTTGCCGGGGCTGTCGAGCATCTGGCGAATCGCTGGCAGCAAGGCTAACGGGTAACTGATGACGAGCAGCGTACCGTCGGCGGCCAGACGCGCACCTCTCTGCCCAACTGCACTATCGGCAAAGTGCAGTTGCGCACGCTGAACGGGCGAGCCCGGCAGCAGGCTCCGACCTTCCAGCAATATCGAGACACTGGCCTGCGCTTCATTCGGGCGAGCACCCGGGCGCAGTTCGCTGCCGATGGTCAGGCTGTGGCGTTGCACCTCGAACAGCACCTGTTCAGGGCGGTCAACGCGTTGACCGTAGATATCCTCCGGCAGGTATTCATCGTGCGGCAGCGCCACCGGTGCAGCAGCAAGCGGCAGCGCCAGCAACGCACCCAGTAACAGCGCAACCGCGCGCAGCAGCATCGCCGTCAGTGCCCCTTGAGAGCAAAAATACCGGCCGCGTTGCGCCAGTAGCCCTTGTAGTCCAGCCCGTAACCGAAGATATAACGATCTTCGACATCCAGACCGGTGAAATCAGCACGCATACCCGGATAGGCCTTGCGATCATGCTGCTTATCCAGCAGCACTGCGGTGTAGACGTTTTCCGCCCCAGCATCACGGCAGTACTCGACGATCGCGGCCAGGGTGTGCCCCTCGTCCAGAATGTCGTCAATGATCAGCACATTTCGACCGACCAGAGAGTGCTCGGCACGGGCCTTCCAAAACAGCTCACCGCCGGACAGCTTGTTGCGGTAACGGGTCGCGTGCAGATAGCCCACTTCCATCGGGAACGGCAGTTTGGGCAGCAGCTTGCCGCTGATGATCAGGCCACCGTTCATGACGCTGTAGACAATCGGGTTGCTGTCGCTCAGACGTGCAGTAATCTCGGCCGCCATATTGTCCAGCGCGCCTTCAACGTCCGCTTCAGTGAACAGGCAATCAGCCTCTGCCATTACCTGTTTGATGTGTTCCAGCTCTACCGCCATGCATGACCTCCGCCGGTCCCGGTATGAAAAAAGGGGCGAAAAATACCCATGTCGCCGCGAAAGCACAAGTATAGAGGAGGTTTTCCGACAGACGAGCACCTGCTGTCAACGCCGATGCTGTGCCATAATTGCCGCGCCCTTCCACGCAAGAGAGAAGCTTCAGCATGAACGTCAAAGAAATCCGCCATCCATTGATTCGGCACAAACTGGGTCTGATGCGCCGCGAAGACATCAGTACCAAAAATTTTCGTGAGCTGGCGCAGGAAGTTGCTGCCCTGCTGACCTATGAAGCAACCCAGGACATGGCGGTCGAGACCCACACCATTCAAGGCTGGTGCGGTGATGTTGAAGTGGAAAAACTGAGCGGCAAGAAAGTGACCGTCGTGCCGATCCTTCGCGCCGGTCTCGGCATGCTTGATGGCGTGCTCAGCCTGGTACCCAGCGCCAAGGTTAGCGTCATCGGTCTGGCCCGCAATGAAGAGACACTTGAGGCCGATACCTATCTGGAAAAACTGGTCGGTGAACTGAACCAGCGCATGGCCCTGATCATCGACCCGATGCTGGCCACCGGCGGCTCGATGGTTGCCACTATCGACATGCTGAAGAAGGCGGGTGCTCGCGACATTCGCGCACTGGTGCTGGTCGCCGCCCCTGAGGGCATCAAACGCGTCAACGATGCGCACCCGGACGTACAGATCTACACCGCCTCGGTAGATCAGCGCCTGAATGAACACGGCTACATCATTCCCGGTCTCGGTGATGCTGGCGACAAGATCTTTGGTACCAAGCAGAAGGATATCGACTGATGGATGGTGTTCAGACCCACGGCTGGCGCACCGCGCTGGCTGGCTCGCAAATGCTGTTTGTGGCCTTCGGTGCGCTGGTACTGATGCCACTGATTACCGGGATGAACCCCAGCGTGGCACTGTTTACCGCCGGTATCGGCACGCTGCTGTTCCAATTCACTACCCGTCGTCAGATCCCGATCTTCCTGGCTTCCAGCTTCGCCTTTATTGCCCCAATCATGTACAGCAACCAAACCTGGGGCCTGCCAGCCACACTCGGTGGTCTGGTCGCTGCGGGCGTGGTCTACATCCTGCTCAGTCTGCTGATCCGCGTCAGGGGCCCGGGCTTCATTCAGCGCCTGCTGCCGCCGGTGGTGGTTGGCCCGGTAATCATGGTTATCGGTCTGGGACTGGCCTCGGTAGCGGTCAACATGGCGATGGGCAAGGCCGGTGACGGCAGCGCTCAACTGGTCGAGTACAACACCGCGATTCTCATCGCAGGTGCGTCGCTGATCACCACCATCATCGTTGCCGTTTATGCCAAGGGCATCTTCCGTCTGGTGCCGATTCTGGCTGGCGTGCTGGTGGGCTACACCCTGTCCTGGCTGCTCGGCGTGACCGACTTTACCCAAGTTGCTGCAGCGCCCTGGCTAGCCGTTCCGCAATTCGTTGCCCCCGAGTTCCAGCTGGCCGCGATCCTGTTCATGATTCCAGTCGCTATCGCCCCGGCCATCGAGCACATCGGTGATGTCCTGGCCATCGGCGGCGTGACCGGCAAGAACTATCTGGAAAAGCCCGGCCTGCAGAACACCCTGCTGGGTGACGGCATCGCCACCTCCGCAGCCGCGTTCCTCGGTGGCCCGCCGAACACCACCTACTCCGAAGTCACCGGTGCGGTCATGCTGACGCGCAACTTCAACCCCAACGTAATGATCTGGGCGGCGGTGTTTGCCATCGTCCTGGCCTTCATCGACAAGTTCGGCGCCGTACTGCTGGGCATGCCGGTTCCGGTCATGGGCGGCATTCTTTGCCTGCTGTTCGGCTCCATCGCCGTAGTTGGTCTGAACACGCTGGTTCGCAATCAGGTCGACCTGTCCCAGGCCCGCAACCTGTGCATCGTATCGGTAACCCTGGTATTTGGTATCGGTGGCATGGTGATCGGTAATGACAGCTTCAGCCTGCAGGGCATCAGCCTGTGCGGCGTGGTTGCCATTCTGCTCAATCTGATCCTACCGAAGGCCGAGGAAGCAGCGCCCGCTGCGCACTGAGGCCCGCTCAGCGACGCCAGCAGCGATCATCTGCTGGCGTCCGCTGCCCCAGCTGATTCAAGCTGTAGGACGCACAAGCGTCACCCTCCATCGCACCGCCCACCAGCGCCTCAGCCGATAAAACATAACCCTGCGCCTGGCGCTGCACCGCCAGTCGATACACCGGCCGCCCACGCGCCGGGCTCTGCCGGTAAAGACCATCTATCTCGCCATCATCGTAACGACCTGAGCGGGCGTAATGGCGCTCAAGCCGTTGGGCATTTTCCAGCAACAACCCGGTGACCTCGACCCGCTGCGCCTTGCGCACGTGCCCGAGGTACGCAGGGTAGGCAACCGTCGCGAGCAGCCCCACAATCACCAATGCGACCAGCAGTTCGATCAGGCTGAACCCGTTACGACCGCTCATTGCAGCTGCCGCCAGTGAATACGGACCAGTCGACACTCGCCCTGCGCCAGCATCTCGGCCACAGCATGCGTACCGCTCAACAGGTAACGCTCCCCTTCGCAGCCTGGCGGCCGAGCTGTCGCCCCATCAAGCAGACGGGTCATCTGCAGTTCGCCCGGCATGCCGACATCCAGCTCAATGCCTCCGACACGGCCGTCGTCTTCGTCCAGCTGACGGTCGCGATCGGAGTCCAGCGTGATAAACGGCGGCGTGCTACCGTCGTCCAGCATCAACATCATCAGCCAGCCGGCACTGCTGGACAGGCAAGGATCGCTCGTCTCTGTCAACGGTATTGTCGTCATGAAGACCACCCGCCCACCTTGCACCATCGCCGGAGTCAGCACCCGCTCGGCCGAACGAGCGCCTACCGGGAGCGGCAGATACCAACCCGCCTGCCTGCCCCAGTCCACCGTCGCCTCGCTCACCTGTCGGGTGTGCGGGTCCAGGCCAGGCAACACGCGCTGCGCCTGCAGGTCGCTGGGCGTGATGATCTGCTCGACATCCGTTGGCTGACTGCGCACGGCATAGAAAGCCTGCGCAGCCCGGTTGCCCGGGTCGCCCAACGCCAGCAGCCGGCCACTGCCGATCAGCAGCACCTCCTGCTGCGCAGCTGCGCTGTAGTGCAGCACCGGCGCGGTAGTCAGCGGCTGGTCAGGCGCCGCCTGGAATAGCGGTGCACCACCGTTGCCCACCTGCCAGTCAGCCGGGTTTTCCGCCGCCAACTCAAACCGCCAAAGCTGGCCGTGCAGATCACCTGCAAACCCGGCAAGCAATTGCCCTGACGCGTCCAGCTGCAGCGCCAACGCCGACAAGCCGTTAGCACCGTCTTCATCCCTTCGATCAGGCAGGTCAATCTGGCGGAGCAGCGCGCCACTCGTCGCATCAACGACCAGCAGTGCGGCACCGCCCGCCGGGCTGCCATAGCCATTGCCGGTAAGCAGCAGCGAACGACCGCCGTGCTCGATCAACAGGGGCTCAGCATAGATATGCCCTAGCGCGCTCCAACCCGGCTCACGCGAGCTGCGCTCCCAGAGTACCCCCGGCTCCGCGTCTCCCACGGCCTGACCATACAGCCGCACCGCGATCAGACCGCGCCCGCCAGCGCCCAGCCCGGTCGCTGCCACTGTCTGCCAGACGCCATCCTGCTGCAGATCCGCCAGCGCAACCCGACCATCGACGCCAGCCCGGTGCCACTGGCCGGCAGCGTAGTCCGGCGCCGCCCAGTCCATTACGTTGGACAACAGACTGGCGGGCAGGTAGCTGTAGCGCCGCCCGCTACCAATCGCAACAACATGCAAAAAGCCGTCATTACTGCCAACCAGCATCAGATCACCCAGTCGCGCTCGCTCGCGCAGGTAGCGTTGATAACCATCGCTGTCCGACTCAGCCAACGCCGCCCCTGCGGGTAGTACCTTGGGGCCATAACGTCCGGGATCACCGAGCAAGCGTGCACGTGGGCGAAGCCCCGAAACGGCGTCGCCACTTAGCCACCGCAGCAGATGCTGCTCCCCGTCTGCAATCCCCGGCAGCAGTCGGGCTGCGGCCCGCTGCAAAATCAGCTGCTGCTCGGCGCTCACACTCTCGAATGCAGCTGCGTCCAACGTCACCGGCGCGGATGCCAATCCACCATCGGCTGGCCGCCAGGTTTGCATCCGTCCACGCGGCGCAGAGGCAGCAAATGCCGGATCCGTTGTCCAGACCATAGACACCGGCTCCCCCGCCTCGCTCAGTTCCCAGAACTGAACCTCTCCACTCCATCCCAGTGGATGCTGATAGACGCGCATCAACAATGGTGCCCCATCGGCCAGCTGTAACCCATCCACCTGCCGGTTCAGCAGCGTACGCGGCTGAGTCGACTGCCCGACCATGTGGGTCAGGGCCGCAGCCAGCTGTCCGGCATCATCGACTGTTCTGTAGACCCCACCACCAGCCCTCGCCGCCGCCAGCAGACGGGGATCATCAACACCGAAGCCAAGCACATGGGTACGCAGGTTTTGCCGGGCAAACAGCGGGTCATCCCAACTCATTCCTGCGGCATCCTGACCACCCGACCGCAAATCCAGCTCGCGCGCAAAGGCAGCCATATCATCAAGGTAAAAGGTGCTACCCGGCTGTTGCCTGTCGCTATTCGACACATCGTTACCGGGATCCCGGTCCCAATCAGGTAAACCAAATACGCCGCTGTCTGGCAGAGCTCCGGCCGGGTCCTGTGCAATGGAAGCGGGGAACTGATCATCGTAGGTCGGCAAGCCATCGGTGACGACCAGCGCTGCATTAGGCTGACAACGCCACAGTAACGGGCTTTCGTAGGCAGGTTGGTCCGCGTTGTAGAACGAGTCCATGCCGCGCAGGTAACGGCTGATCTCGTAATGGGTTTCGGCCAGCGGCGTCCAGGTATAGCGATCTGGATCGCCGCCAGTATCTGGCGCCAGGCGGTCAAGGGCCTGCTCAAGTCGCAGCAGTTGCTGGTCTCCGGCGTCACCTGGTTTGATGTCCGCGACCTCAACTAGTAACCGGCCACCCGCGGTATCGCGCAGGGTCCCTTGCCCGGCCGAAGGGTTGAAGCTGAACAACCCAAAGCGCTGCTGCCGATTTTCGCGCAGCAACTGCCGAATCGCCTCGCGTGCTACCTGTAATCGGCTTTGATCACCGGCGGCGGTCATCGCCATACTGCTGGAACTGTCGAGCAGGATCACCACGTTGGCCGGCACCGCCGCACCGGGCAAGTAGGGACTGCTCAGCGGCTCAAATCCCGCGGCCGAGGAGCTCAAGAGTACGCCCAATGCAGCACCGCACCAGCGCCGACTAACGCAGGGTAAGCGCATAGGTGGCCTCCAGCGTATGCTCACTGCGTCCGGCCCGCGCGCGCACCGCTAGGCGGTACAGGCGACTGTTACCAGTGACGCTGATCTGAGCCGGAACACGGCTACTACCAAGCCAATCGACTCGATACCACAACTCCACCGGCCCTGAGCTTGCGAGCTGGCTCCAGCGTTCAGGCGCTCCAGCAACAACGTCCTCCAGCTGCACACTGCAGGAAATGCCGTTACACCGCTCTGGGGGTACCTCCAATGCTCCGGTGACGAGTTGCCTTTCCAGAATACGCAACGCCCCCTCCGCCGCTTGAAAGCTGCGTGTTGCCAACATCAGATTGGCCGCCTGCTGTTGCTGCACCCTTGCCGAGTTGCTTGCTGCAAGCGCTCCGACAGTGGTGACCAGCAGGCAGATCAGCGCCAGCGGTAAGGTCGCCCCCCGTTGCGCCTTAATCATGCCGATAACCATCCGGGCGATTGCGCAGACGCGTCACCTGACGAAACGCCAGATCACGCGTGCGACTGGCGGCAGCACGGCCCATGTCTGCCGCCAATACTAGGTGCACCCGTACACTGCGAAGCCGTGTCTGATCTGCGTCAGCCAACGCCCTCTGGTAACGGCCTGTCACCCCTGCCGCCTGCGCGTCCGCAGCCAGGCCGAAACTCAGCGTAAACCGCGCCACCTGCTCGATCAGGGTTTCGTAATTCCCGGTCCCATTGAGACGCACCTGAACGCGACCGCTCTGCTCGCGGTATTCCAGCTGCCGCAATGGCACGACCCAATCGCCCGGCAAGACCGTCAACGCCTCTCTTTCACCCAGTGCCACCCGCCGTTGGCAATCGCCTGCCAGCAGCCAGCGCGCACCGAAGTCCGATGCACGCAGCGCCTGTGGTTGATTGCTTGAGAACCGCGATGGGACTGCCGTAATCAGGCTCAGCACGCCTCTGTCGAACCGCACAGGCTGGGCGAGCTCGGGCGGCAGGCCAGCTGGCAGTGCTCGCTGCAGATCCAGACAACCGTAACTTCCTGCAGCGCGCAGATCGCGAGCCAGACGCCCCAGTAGATAACGCGCATCTTCCTGCTGACTGGCGCTCTGCTGCTGCAGCGCCCAGCTGTCGCGACTGCTACTCAGGAATTGCACCAAGGCCAATACCAGGGTCAAGCCGAGCAACATGGCGACCATCAGTTCAACCAGGCCAAAGCCACGCACCGGCAACCTCACGCGCCACCTCCGAGTTGCACCACCAGCAGCAGTTCATCGTCAGCGCCAGCGTCAATCCGCGCCTGCGACCACCTGATCCGGATCCTCACCAGCGCCTCGTCAACCTGCACCAGAGCACTGCCTTGCGGCAAGCTGCAGGTTACTCCGGCAGCAAAGTCGAGACGGTCTTGGCCAAGCACGGAAAGCGGGACAGCAGATTCGGCGACGCAGTCGCCCGCGACGACACCGGCGTAGGACGCCAGTTGCCCCGGATTGGCGCGCATGCGTTCCAGCAAGTCAGTTGCCAGCAGGCTGGCCTGGACACGATAGGCACTATCCTGAGTAAAACGCAGGGCATTGAGCTGCAGAGCTGCCGCGCCGAGTACGCCTAGCGCAACCAGCAGCAATGCAACCAGCACTTCAATAAGAGAAAAGCCACACTGCGCCCGAGCGGACGCAGTGTGAAAGGGGAATGCCATGACGGCTGAATCCTTGTGCCAAATCCATTTGGCGGATTCGCCGGACGCAGGGTACGCGGCGAACGTCATCCGTTGACGCCCGCCAGCTTAGGCTGACCTGCCCCTAATCACCCCACCCGAATGGGTGAGCGTCGCCACTCCAATGAGATGACGATAACACCCGATCAGGAGTTGACCTGACGTTGCGGCGCACCGCTGCTGAAGCTGCGCAAATTAGCCTCTAGCTGTCCAACAATGCGCTGGCGGGCTTCGCGACTACCCCAGGCACTGTGGGGTGTGATGACCAGATTCGGCAGCGTGGCATCAAGTAGCGGGTTGCCATTGACCGGCGGCTCGACAGTCAGCACATCGCAGGCAGCGCCACCGAGATGGCCGCTGCGTAACGCATCGGCGAGCGCCAGCTCATTGACCAGGCCACCACGCCCAGTGTTGATCAGCAGACTTCCCTGCTTCATCGATGCCAATTGCGCGGCACCAATCAGGTCGCGGGTCTGCTCGGTCAGCGGACAATGCAGGCTGAGCACATCGACCTGCGGCAGCAGGTCGGCTACCGATGGCCGCCCTGGCTGCTCACGGCCCGGCAGGGCACCGACCAGTACGCGCATGCCGAAGGCCTCAGCCAAACGACCGACCGCCTGCCCCAGTTCGCCAAACCCAAGGATGCCCAACGTACGACCGGACAGCTCGCCGATCGGATAATCGAGCAGACAAAACTGACTGCTGCGCTGCCAGGCACCCTCTCGCACCGCCTGCCGATAGGACTCGAAGCGGGTGATCAACACCAGCATCAACATCAAGGTGTGCTGGGCGACCGCCGGAGTGCCGTAGGCCTGGCAGTTGCAGACCACAATTCCCAGCTCGCGCGCGGCCTGCAGATCGACATTGTTAGTGCCGGTGGCAGCGATCAGGATCAGCTTCAATTGCGGATTGGCCTGCATGAGCGCTCGGTCGATCACCACCTTATTGGTAATCACCACCTGCTGCCCCGCCATGCGCTCGGCGGCTTCGGCTGGCGTGGTTCCCGAGTAGCTGGTGAAAGACGCACAAGCGGCCTCAAGTGCACTGAGGTCGAGGTCGCCAAGATCCAACGTGGCACGATCAAGAAAAACGGTGGAGAGTGCATTTTGCATGCTGACTGTACCTGTCTGCAGCCGCCTCCAGCGGGTAACATTGCCGGCCCAGAGGAGAGTGCACATGTATCTGAATGAATTCCTGCTGGTGGCGTTGGTCCACCTGCTGGCGGTGATCAGCCCCGGCCCCGATTTTGCCGTCGTAATTCGCAACAGCGTCAGCGGCGGTCACCGTATCGGCTTGTATACAGCTGTCGGGATCGGTATCGGCATTTTTGTGCACGTTACCTACTCACTGCTGGGGATCGGCCTGATTGTGTCGCAGTCGGTCTGGCTGTTCAATCTGATGAAGCTGCTGGCAGCCGCTTACCTGCTGTACATCGGCTTCCGCGCCCTGCGTGCGCAGCCGGCGTCTGCCGAACAACCCATGTCCGCGGGCAAGCAGCTGAATGCCAGACAAGCATTCATTCAGGGCTTCATTACCAACGGCCTGAATCCGAAGGCAACGCTGTTCTTTCTGTCGGTGTTTACCGTGGTCATCAGCCATGACACGCCACTGCTGGTGCAGGCGGGTTACGGCGTGTATCTGGCCCTGGCGACCGGCGCCTGGTTCTGCCTGGTCGCAATGCTGTTCAGCCGCGACGCTGTGCGCCGTGCCTTCAACCGTCTCGGCCACTGGTTCGACCGCCTGATGGGCGGGGTGCTGATTGGTCTCGGCCTACACTTGGCCCTGTCACAGTGGGTGAAGCGCGGCTGATACGCCTCACCCGTGCTCCGCGCTCAGGCCATTGCTGGCGTCTCACGCGCCCAGTTTGCCAACACCTCGATCCATTGCGGCTGATCATTAAGACACGGGATCAGCACCAGCTCCTCGCCGCCCGCTTCGATAAACTGCTCGCGGGCGCGATCACCGATCTCTTCCAGCGTCTCGATACAGTCGGCCACAAACGCCGGGCAGGCCACCAACAGGCGCTTGACGCCCTTTGCTGCCAATTCGTCGATTCGAGCCTCGGTGTAAGGCTCAATCCATTTGGCCCGCCCGAGTCTGGACTGGAATGCCTGCGACCACTGCTCGGCGCCCAGCCCCAGCGCCGCCGACAGTTCCCGGCTCACATGGCTGCAATGCGCCCGGTAACAGGTCGCGGTGGCAGCCGAAGCCCGCTCGCAACAGTCGCCGCTGGCTAGGCAGTGCGAACCAGTCGGGTCGGCCTTGCGCAAATGACGCTCGGGCAAGCCGTGATAGCTGAGCAGCAGATGGTCAAATCCTTGCTCCAGATACGGCTGCACCGACTGCGCCAGCGCGGCAATGTAGTCAGGCCGGCTGTAGAAGGCCGGCACCACGTTCAACTTGATATCCAGCCCGTGCTTGGCGATAACCCGCCGCGCCTCTTCGACAGACGTCGTAATGGTGCTATCGGCGTGCTGCGGGTACTGCGGCATGAACAGAACTTCACGCAGCCCCGGACGCTTGGCCAGCGCCAGCAGGCCACTTTCAATCGAGGGCTCGCCATAGCGCATAGCCAGCTCGACCGGCATATCCAACTGCTGCTGCAACGCCTGCTGCACCCGACGGCTGATGACGACCAGGGGTGAGCCCTCATCCCACCAGATAGAGGCATAGGCATGGGCCGAGGCCTTCGGACGGGTGGCCAGAATCAGGCTTACCAGCAGGCGTCGGGCCGGCCACGGCAGATCGATAACATAGGGATCCATCAGGAACTGGTTCAAATAGCGCCGCACATCCGCTACATCCGTGCTCTTCGGCGAGCCCAGATTAACCAGCAACACCCCACGATCAGACATCAATTCACTCCAGCAAACAAAACAAGGTCACTTCGCCCTCTGCAGCACATCCGCAAGCGCGGTCTCCAGATGGCGAAAACGAAAACTGAAATCGGCTTCCAGCGCACGCCCCGGCGACACCCGCTGCCCGACCAGCAACAATCGGGACATTTCCCCCAGGGCCAACTTCAACACCCAGCCGGGTGCCGGCAGAAACGCCGGACGATTGAGCGCCCGCGCCAGCTCGGCGGTAAATTCACGATTACTGACCGGGCTTGGTGCAGTGCCGTTGTATACCCCCCGGCAATCCGGCGACTCCATCAGCCACTGCAACATGGCCTCGATGTCCTGATGGTGAATCCAGGACATATACTGCTGGCCAGAACCGATGCGGCCACCCAAACCCAGACTGAACGGCAGTCGCATGCGTTGCAGAAAGCCTCCGTCCGGCGCCAGCACCAGGCCAATGCGCAGAATACACACGCGGATACCGTAGGACGCGGCACGCTTGGCAGCGTGCTCCCACGCATCACAAAGGGTGTGAGTGTACTCCACCCGCGCCGGGCTCGCCTCGGTCAGCAGCTGATCACCACCATCGCCGTACCAGCCAATCGCAGAGGCACTGACCAGCACCTGCGGACGCTGTGGCCTGCGCCCCAGCCAATGCACCAGCTCCTCGGTCAAGGTCACCCGGCTGTCCCACAGCAGCTCTTTGCGGGCATCCGTCCAGGGCCGATCGGCAACCGGAGCACCCGCGAGGTTAATCACGGCATCAAGCGGCTCGTCGTTCACTTGATCCAGGCTGGCGATTCCTCGCACCGCATCACCGCACAGCGCAGGCACCTGAGCTGGCCGGCGACTCCAGACCACCACTTCATGCCCGGCGTCGAGCAACTGTTGACACAAACGCCGGCCAATAAGACCGGTTCCTCCAGTCAGTAATACCTTCATCCTCGGCCTCCCTGATGCATACGGGTCAGTTGGCCCGCTGCACTCTCGCACGCAGAACACCAGCCACCGACGACAGCCCCAAGAGACGAAACACTATCGTCAGGCGCCCCAATGCTATACAAAAGAAAAAACTTGTATAGCCTTTTACGGCCTTTTGCCTATCATCGGTACAACATTCAACATCAGGAACCCGCATGTCCCTACCTACCAGCGTAGCCATAATTGGCGCCGGCATGGCCGGTATCAGTGCCGCCCGTCAGCTGAAAGAAGCCGGTGTAGCCGTCGAACTGTTCGACAAAAGCCGCGGCACTGGCGGCCGCATGAGCAGCAAGCGTACCGATCACGGCGAATTTGATATTGGCACCCAGTATTTCACCGCCCGGCACGGCGCCTTCCGTGCGGAGGTCGAGCGCTGGCACGCCTCCGGCTGGGTCGATACCTGGCAGCCCAACCTGTACCGCATCGACGAGCAGGGCATGCAGCCGTCCACTGACGAACAACATCGCTATGTCGGCAGTCCGCGCATGACCGCTCTTAGCCGCGCGCTGTTGGAAGACCTGCCGCTGCACAACTCTGTGCGTATCACCGCGCTGGACAAACACGAGCAAGGCTGGCTGCTCACCGACGCCGACGGCAACCACTACGGCCCCTTCGACCGGGTCGTCGTCGCCACGCCTGCGCCGCAGGCCGTGCCCCTGCTGAGCGCTGCCCCGCAGCTTGCCAAAGCCGCCGAGCAAATCGGCATGGAGCCCGGCTGGGCCGTGTCTGTGAGCTTCGCGACCCCGTTGAACACCCCGGTCGAAGCAGCCTTCGTACGCACGGGTCCGCTGGATTGGATCTGCGCCAACCACAGCAAACCTGGCCGCAGTGCAGCATGCACCTGGGTTCTGCAATCTACCCCGCAGTGGGCGGCTGCCCATCTGGAGACACCACCAGCCAAGGTCGCGGACCTGCTGCTTGAAGCGCTTGGCGAAACGCTGCACACCGCGCTTCCCGCCACCACCCTGGTGCACGCCCACCGTTGGCTTTACGCGCGCCCGGCCGAGGACAGCGAATGGGGCGCACTCGCGGCCCCCGACCTGGGCCTCTATGTCTGCGGCGACTGGTGCCTGGCCGGTCGATTGGAAGGCGCCTGGCTGAGCGGCCGGCACGCCGCCCACGCGGTTCTCGGCCAGCACTGAGCAGCTAAAAACCCGTTCGCCTGCCCAACCAGCAGACGGACGGTTAAAAAACTTGTACAAAAATCCTTAAATCGCGCTTATCCTTGTACAACAAGCAAAATGCTGTACAGGAGATAAGCCATGCAAACCGCTTCCACTGCGCGTATTCCGGTCGGCATCAGCCAGTGCCTGATCGGCGACCCTGTGCGCTTCAACGCCGGGCACAAGCACTCGCGACTGTGTACCGATCAATTGGGCTCCCTGTTCGACCTGCGTCCGGTTTGCCCGGAGGTAGCCATCGGGCTCGGCACGCCGCGTAAACCGATTCGCCTGGTTGGCAATCCGGAGGCACCTCGCGCCGTGGGTACCGTCGACAGCAGTCTCGATGTGACCGACGCTCTGCAGCAATACGCCGATGAGGTCAGCGCGCGCAGCCAGGATCTGTGTGGTTTTATCTTCATGCAGAAGTCGCCCAGTTGCGGGATGGAGCGGGTGAAAGTCTACGAGCCCAATGGCCACCCCGCCCCTGCCACCGGCCAAGGCGTGTTTGCCGCCCGACTGATGCAGCACAACCCGCTCCTGCCAGTGGAAGAGGAAGGCCGTCTGCACGATCCGGTCCTGCGGGAGAATTTCGTCACCCGCGTGATCGTCTACGCTGATTGGCAAGAGCTGCTGCGCGAAGGGATCAGCGCCAGCCGTCTGCTGGCCTTTCACGCTCGGCACAAATACCTGCTGATGGCCCATCAGGCACCCAGCTATCGCCGCATGGGCCAACTGCTGGCCAACCCGGGGAGAGGCGACGACTTGCGACAGACCGCAGCAGCGTACTTCAGCGAGCTGATGAGCGCGCTACGTCGGCCGGCCAGTCGGCGCGGCCACAGCAACGTGCTGCAGCACGTTGCCGGCCACTTCAAACGGGTCCTGAATTCGCCGGAGAAGGCTGAAATGCAGCAATTGATCAGCCGCTACCGCAGCGGCGTGGTGCCGCTGGTCGTGCCTATTACGCTGCTCCAACACCACCTTCTGCGCCACCCCGACCCCTACCTGCAACAACAGGCGTACCTGCAGCCGCATCCGCCAGAACTCAGCCTGCGCAACGCGATCTAGCCTAATAGACAGAAGGAGGGCCAGGTAAACGGCCCTCCTGAAAGGGAGAGTGACTTGAGTAACAACGTGCAACTGTGCTGGCTGCGAACCGACCTGCGCATTACCGACAACCATGCTCTCTGGCACGCCAGTCAGCGCGGCCCGGTCACCGCCGTGTACGTGGTCACGCCGAACGACTGGCAGGCCCACGACGACGCCGCGATCAAGGTCGACTTCTGGCGGCGCAACTTGCAGGCGCTCGCCAGCGAACTGCAGCAACTGCAGATACCGCTGCAACTGCTGCATGCCGAGCGCTGGAGCGACTGTCCGGCACTGCTGCTCGACCACGCACGTGCCGTCGGCGCCAGCAGTCTGCACTTCAACGACGAGTATGGCATTCACGAACAGCAGCGCGACGACGCCGTCAGCCAGGCTTTCTCGGGCGCGGGGCTGAACTGCCAGCGCTACACCGATCAACTGCTATTCGCCCCAGGCACTCTGACCACCCAAAGTGGCGGCATGTACAAGGTCTACAGCCAGTTCCGCCGCCAGGCTTATAGCCGCCTGCACCAGCACCTTCCAGCACTGCTGCCGGCCCCTGCCAAACAGCAGCCTCTGGAAATCGAGAGCACTGTCGTTCCGGATCACTTCGGCGACTTCACGCCCGCCGGCCCAGAACTCGAGCAACGCTGGCCTGCCGGTGAGCAGGCTGCCGCTGAACGCCTGCGGCATTTCAGCACGCAACTGATTGAAGACTACGCCGAAGACCGCGATCGCCCGGACCTGGACGCCACCAGCCGCCTGTCCCCCTACCTTGCCGCTGGTGTGCTGTCGCCGCGTCAGTGTCTGCACGCTGCGCTGCAGGCCAACCGCGGCGAGTTTGACGGCGGCAACCCCGGCGCTGTCAGCTGGATCAACGAACTGCTCTGGCGCGAGTTCTACAAACACATTTTGGTGTGCTACCCGCGGGTATCGCGCCACCGCGCGTTCAGACCGGAAACCGAGGCGGTGGCCTGGCGCAACGACCCGGAAGGCCTTGCGGCGTGGCAACAGGGCCGAACCGGTATCCCGCTGGTCGACGCCGCCATGCGGCAACTGCTGGCAACCGGCTGGATGCATAACCGCCTGCGCATGGTCAGTGCCATGTTCCTGACCAAGAATCTGCTGATCGACTGGCGCGAGGGCGAGCGCTGGTTCATGCAGCATCTGATTGACGGCGATCTGGCTGCCAATAATGGCGGCTGGCAGTGGAGTGCTTCGACCGGCACCGACGCTGCGCCCTACTTTCGCGTTTTCAATCCGGTCAGCCAGTCCGAAAAATTCGATCCGGACGGCAGCTTCATCCGCCAGTGGGTCCCGGAACTGGCGCACCTGCCAGCCCGCCAGATCCACTTACCCCCCAGCGGTGACCTGTTCTCCGGCGGCTCCTATCCGGCGCCTATCGTCGACTTACGTAGCAGCCGCCAGCGCGCCATTGACGCATTCCGTAATGCAGGAGAACCGGCATGATTGAACGCAGCCTGATCGAGAATTTTGCTCACCAGTTTGCCGCCGTCGATCGCGACAACCTGCATTTGCTCGAGCAGATCTATCACCCTGAGGTGCATTTCAGTGACCCGATTCACGAGGTGTTCGGGCTGGCCGCGTTGCAGAGCTACTGCGCCAGCCTGTACGAGAACGTTATCGCGCTGCACTTCGACTTTACCCAGCTTAGTCCGATCGACCATGAGCAGGCCCTGCTCTGCTGGACAATGACCTACCAGCACCCCCGGTTGGCCGGTGGGCAGGAAATCCGTGTCCCTGGCGTGAGCCAGGTCTGGTTCCGTGAGGGCAAGGCGTATCGCCACCTGGACCACTACGACGCCGGCGCCCTGCTATACGAACACGTACCGGTACTCGGCACTCTGATCCGTTGGCTAAAGAGGCGACTGACATGAATCCACAACGCAGAATTTGGCTGACCGGCGCATCCAGCGGGATTGGCCTTGCACTGGCCGAACTACTGGCGGCAGACGGCCATCGACTGGCCCTGACCGCTCGCCGCCGCGAGCCGCTACTCACCCTCGCTGCCCGCTACCCGGGACAGATTCTGGTGATCAGCGCCGACCTGACCGATCGCGACGCGGTAGCCGAGGCAGTCGAGCACATCGATGCCAGCTGGGGCGGGCTGGACTGGGCCATTCTCAATGCCGGCGCCTGCGAGTACATGGAGCTTCCGACATTTTCGGCCAGCCTTGTCGAGCGCGTCATGCAGGTCAACGTACTGGCCACTGCCAACTGCATCGAGGCAGCCCTGCCGCTACTGCGCCGAGGCAGTCAGCCGCGTCTGATCGCCGTTGGCAGCAGCGTTACTTATCTGCCGCTGCCGCGCGCCGAGGCCTACGGCGCGTCCAAAGCCGCGCTACGCTATCTGATGCAATCGCTGGAACTCGATCTGGCCGACGAGGGTATCGCCACGACACTGGTCAGTCCCGGTTTCGTCGATACGCCGATGACGGCCGCTAACGACTTCCCGATGCCGATGCAGATCAGCAGCACAAAGGCTGCGCAACGGATCCTTATCGGTCTGGAACGTGGTCAGCGGGAGATTCGCTTTCCCGGCCGATTCATCGTTGTGCTCCGCCTGTTGGCAGCACTGCCGGACTGGCTGCGCGTAGCGCTCACCCGGCGCCGAAGAACCTCCGCCACCCGACACCAAGAGGTGCACTGATGCGTATTGCGATTGTCGGAAGCGGTATTTCCGGCCTGGTTACAGCCTACCTGCTGTCCCGTCGCCACGAGGTGACGGTATTCGAAGCCGGCGATTGGATCGGCGGGCATACCCATACCGTTGACGTCGAAATCGACCAGCAGCGTCATGCCATCGATACCGGCTTCATCGTCTTCAACGACTGGACCTACCCGAACTTCATTCGTCTGCTCGAGCAACTCGGCGTGGCATCACAGCCAACCGAAATGAGTTTTTCAGTATCGGATCCGCGCAGCGGCCTGGAATACAACGGCAACAACCTCAATACCCTGTTTGCCCAACGCAGTAATCTGGTGTCGCCCGGCTTTCTGCGCATGCTGGCAGACATTCTGCGTTTCAACCACAAAGCGGTAGCCGATCTCGAGGCCGGCGGCCTGGACGCGCAACTGACGCTCGGCGACTACCTGCGCCAGCAGCGTTACAGCAAGCGCTTCATTGACCACTACATCGTGCCGATGGGCTCGGCGATCTGGTCAATGTCACTGCGTGACATGCTCGACTTCCCGTTGGCGTTCTTCATCCGCTTCTTCCGCAATCACGGCCTGCTGTCCGTGAACGAACGGCCGCAGTGGCGAGTAATCAAGGGTGGCTCGCGCAGCTACGTACCCTCCCTGACCGCTCCCTTTGCCGACCGCATCCGTCTGAACTGCCCGGTGCAGAATATTCGCCGCGATGACACCGGAGTGACCCTGCTCAGTCGTCAGGGAGAGGAACGCTTCGACCGGGTAGTACTGGCTTGTCACAGCGACCAGGCGTTGCAGCTGCTCGAGCAACCAAGCGATGAGGAACAGGCGATTCTCGGCGCCATTCGATACGCCGACAACGACGTGGTACTGCATACCGATACGCGCCTGCTGCCCAAACGCCAGCTGGCATGGGCAAGCTGGAACTACCGCCTGGGTGGCGACCCCAGCCAGCCCGCGGCGCTGACCTACAACATGAATATCCTGCAGGGCATCGAGGCATCGCGCACCTTCTGCGTCAGTCTGAACCAGACCGACCAGATCGACCCAGCGCAAATTCTCGGCCGCTTTACGTACGCACACCCACAGTTCAGTCTGGCCGCCAGCAACGCTCAGCAGCAATGGAAAAGCCTGCTGGGCAAGCAGCACACCTTCTTCTGCGGTGCCTGGTGGGCCAACGGCTTTCACGAGGACGGCGTGGTCAGCGCACTAAGGGTGGCTTCCCACTTCGGAGAGGCGCTCTGATGGAACTGCGCAGCGCGCTCTACAGCGGCCTGCTGCAGCACCGCAGGCATCAGCCTCGCGAGCACCAGTTTCGCTATCGCTGCAGCCTGCTGCTGCTGGACCTTGATGAACAGCAGCACGTATTTGGACTCAGTCACCTCTGGTCCGGGCGCTGGTGGTCACCTATGCGTTTTCGCGAGACCGACTACCTGCGCAGCGAGCGCCAACCGGGCGAGTCGCTCAAGGTCTGCGCTCAGCGCCTGGTCAAAGAGCACTTGCACCTGCAGCTGGACGGAGCGGTGCAGCTGCTGACCCAGGTCCGCAGCTTCGGCATGCTGTTCAATCCGGCTTCTTTTTTTTACTGCTACGACCGCCACGGCGCACTGCGCAGCATCATCTGCGAAGTAACCAACACCCCTTGGGGAGAGCACTTCTGCTATGTGATGGAAGCCGATGCAGAAAAACAGCAGCAGCAATTTACCCTGCACAAACGCTTCCATGTTTCGCCATTTCTGCCGCTGCAGGCGGACTACCACATGCGCTTCAGCCGTCCCGGCGAGCGCGTGCAGGTGCATATCGCCCATCAGCAGGGCGAGCAACGCCTGTTCGATGCCAGTCTCAGCCTGCAGCGCAAGCCGCTGAGCGCCAGCCTGCTGCGCCGCGAAACGCTGTCATTTCCCTTTATGGTGCTGCGTACCGTAACCGGCATCTATTGGCAGGCCCTGCGCCTGCTGCTCAAAGGTATCCCGCTGTATGACCATGCAGCCGCCACTCAATCGGTAGCGGCGCACCCGCTCAAGGAGTCCCGACATGAAACCGAGCAGACCTGAACTCACTTGCAGCAGCGACTACCGCGAGCGCGGTGGCTGGCTGCAACGTCTCTGCCGCCAGGCGGTTATGCGCCAACTGAAAGCGCTGCGCCGGGGCACGTTGTTGCTACGTACCGAGGATGAAGAGCTGCACTTTGGCCAGCCCGACAGTGACGGCCTGCACGCCGAAATTCGCCTGCACGATCCGGCAGCCTGGGTGCAGATTGCCTGCAACGGCAGCGTTGGCTCGGGCGAAGCTTACTTCAACGGCTATTGGAGCAGCCCCGACCTGACGGCCGTGACTCGCCTGTTTGTGCGCAACCTGGATGTGCTCGATGCGATGGAAACCGGCCTCGCACGGCTCGGCCAACCCGCGCTGAAATGGCTGCACCGCCTCAATCGCAACAGCCTGCGCGGCTCGCGCCGCAACATCAGCGCGCACTACGACCTGGGTAACGAGCTGTTCTCGCGCCTGCTCGACAGCAGCATGATGTACTCGGCAGCCATCTTCCCACCCGGCTGCGACGACTTGCATCAGGCGCAGCTGAACAAACTTGAGCGCATCTGCCGCAAGCTGGAACTCGGGCCGAACGACCATCTGCTGGAGATCGGTACCGGCTGGGGCAGCATGGCGATCTATGCCGCGCAGCACTTTGGCTGCCGTGTCACCACTACCACGCTGTCGCAAGAGCAGTACCGCCACGCCGAAGAGCGCATTCAGGCCGCCGGGTTGCAAGACCGCATCACCCTGCTGCTCAAGGACTACCGGGAACTGGAAGGTCATTTCGACAAACTGGTGTCGATCGAGATGATCGAAGCCGTCGGCCACGAGTACTTCGCCACGTACTTCAAGGCCTGCGCGGCGCTGCTCAAGCCCGACGGCCTGATGCTGCTGCAGGCGATCACCATGCGTGACCAGCGCTACGATCAGGCCCGCCGCAGCGTCGACTTCATCCAGCGCTACATCTTCCCCGGCGGCTCGCTGCCTTCCGTAAGCCTGATCGGCGAACTCACCCGCCGTCATACCGACTTGGCGATGCTGCACATGGAAGACATCGGCCTGCACTACGCGCGAACCCTGCGTCACTGGTATGACAACCTGCAGCGCTACCGTGGAGAGCTGGCGCAACTCGGGTATGATGACGCCTTTTTCCGGCTCTGGGAGTTCTACCTCTGCTACTGCGAAGGGGGCTTCCGCGAGCGTGGCATCGGCACGGCGCAGATTCTGCTCGGCAAGCCTGACGCCCGCCCCGGAGAACACTTCTGCGCTTAGGAGGCTGACATGCCTAACCGGCGACTGATCGCCAACGCCCTGCTGTTCCAGCTCGGCTGGCTAGCCTGCGTGCTGGGCGGCAACAGCTACTGGCTGGCGGTTCCGATTGTGGCCCTGCTGGTGCACTTTTTCTGGGTCAGCAGCTGGGCTGCCGAGGGCAAGCTGGTGGTGTCGGTGATGCTGGCCGGCGCCGCGCTCGACTCCTTCCTATTGCAGATGGGTGTCTTCACCTTCGTCGGCCAGGAGAGTCTGGCGCCGGTCTGGCTGGTGCTGCTATGGGCCCTACTGGGTACCACGCTGAACCATTGTCTGGCGTGGAGTGCCAAGCCTATTTGGCGGGCAGTACTGCTCGGCGCCATCGGCGGGCCACTGAGTTATGTCGCCGGCGCAGAGCTGGCTGGGGTGGGTTTGCCACTTGGAGAGCGCAACAGCGCCCTGCTGCTCGCAGGCGTCTGGGCGGTGGTATTCCCCCTGCTGCACGGCTTCGCCCACCTGTATCGTGAACAGTACCGCACACAACAACTGGCCAGACGCCGCTAGAGCGTCTGACCTGCCCCCTTACAGCGGGTAGCGGAAATACACCGCAGACTTGTTGATACCCGAGTTGGGCTGTTTGATACCGGCGTTTGAGTAGTGATACCAGCGTACGCCCAGTTCGGCTCCTGAGTTAAAGCGCAGCCCCGCACCAATGCGGTCCTCAAACTGGAACTTGGAACCCAGATCCCGGCGGTCCGCCAGATTGGTCTCGGTAAAAATTGCCGCGCCGATACCGCCCTCGATGAACGGTGTCACCCCGCCGTCACCCGGGAAGTTCAGCGTGAACACCGGCGCCAGACTGACCGTCTCGGCGTCGAGGCCGCTCCAGTGGGTATACCCCGCATCCCAGAAGCCGGTCAGCACCGCACCACCACCATCGCTTTGCCACAGCGTGCGGCCGAAATCGAATTGCGCACCTACGCGCCACACGTTGGTTGACTCGCTGCTGTCACCGCCTTCAACAGTGATGCCGTCCAATGCATATACAGCAGGGCTGAGGGTCATGGCCGCAAGCACGGAGCCGATGATCAAACCTGAACGTCTCATCGCGTCTTCTTCCTTTTTATATTCAACAAACAGCATCCGATAGACAGTTATATAGCTGATAGTTCGTAAGCGCGCCTCAAACCGGCAGCGACTCAACCTCACCTTCGCTGCCCCAGAGCACGGGCAGCACCCGAGCCATCTGCTGCGTATCACCGCTACTCCAGAAACGCACCACACCATTGCCGCCCAACGGCAACTGCGCGTTTTCCCCCAGCCGCGCCTGCAGCTGACGAGCTACCGCCTCTCCGGTGTCGACCAGCTGGATATCCGCTGGCAATAACTCCCGCAGCACCGGTTTGAGGAAGGGATAATGGGTACAACCGAGAATCAGCGTATCGCACTCGGCCTGCAGTAACGGCTGCAGATAACGCTGCAGCAATACACGCACCTGCGGGCCCTGAAGATCGCCCTGCTCGACACACTCGACCAACCCTGGGCAAGGCTGGGTGAGCACCTCCACGTCCCGCGCAAAGCGATCAAGCAGTGCAGCAAACTTGGCGCTCTGCAGCGTTCCGGTGGTCGCCAACACCCCGACCTTGCCGTTGCGGGTCGCCGCCGCAGCCGGCTTGACCGCAGGCTCCATACCGACGATCGGCATATCGAAGGTGCCGCGCAGTTCATTTACCGCGGCAGCCGTGGCGGTGTTGCAGGCCAGCACCAATGCACGGGCGCCCTGCCCGATCAAAAACTCGGCGATCCGCAAACTACGCTCTCGAATCACCTCGGGTGGCTTCTCGCCGTAGGGCACATGGCCGCTGTCAGCCACGTAAAGCAGGTTTGCGTGCGGCAGCAGCTGGCGGATTTCACGCAGTACGGAAAGGCCGCCAACACCCGAGTCGAACACCCCAATGGGCGCATTCATGCATCGGCCCCGCAGCAGCTGCAACCGGGATCGCGACGCACCCGCAACTCCCGAAAGCGACTGTCCAGCGCATCAATCAGCAGCAAACGGCCAACCAGTGGCTGACCAAATCCCGCCAGCAGCTTGAGCGCCTCCAGCGCCTGCAGACTGCCGACCAGGCCGACCAGCGGGCCAACCACCCCGGCTTCACTGCAGCTCAGCGCCTGCTCGTCGCCCTCGCCGTACAGACACTGATAGCAGGGGCTGTCATCACAGCGCAGATCAAAAACGCTGAGTTGGCCTTCCAGCCGAATCGCGGCGCCGGACACCAACGGCTTCGCCAATTGGACACAGGCGGCATTGACCGCGTGGCGGGTGGCGAAGTTGTCGGAACAATCCAGCACCAGATCGACGTCAGCCACTGCGCCCAGCAGCGCCTCGTCAGCCAAGGCAACGGGGAGCGTGCGGCAGGTAACCTGAGGGTTGATCGCCGCGACCCGCTCGGCTGCAGAGGCGACCTTGTCGCGACCGATATCGGCGGCGTGATGAATGATCTGGCGCTGCAGGTTGGTCAGATCGACCTGGTCAGGATCGGCCAGTACCAGCTCGCCGACGCCCGCTGCAGCGAGGTACAGCGCGACCGGCGAGCCCAGCCCGCCGACGCCGACGATCAGAACTCGGCTGCCCAGCAGCCGTTGCTGGCCGTCGATATCGATCTGCGGCAGCAAAATCTGCCGGCTGTAGCGCAGCAACTGCTGGTCATCCACGCCATTGCCCTCCCGTTACCCTTAGCTGCCCGCCCAGATCGCGCCAGCTCTGTACCTGCTCAAAGCCCTGCTCCCGCAACAGCACAGCGACCGCATCGGCCTGCTGCCAGCCGTGCTCGAACAGCAACCAGCCAGCCTGTTGCAGGTGAGTCGGCGCCTGCTGCACCAGGGTACGAATGTCATCCAGCCCATCGACACCGCTGACCAGCGCACTGCCAGGCTCAAAGCGCACATCCCCCTGCTGCAGATGGGGGTCGCTCTCGGCAATATAAGGGGGGTTGGAGACAATCAGGTTAAAGCGCCGGTCTGCCAGCGCGCCAAACCAGTCACTCTGCTCAAAATGGGCATTACCGATCTGCAGTCGCGCCGCGTTGTGCGCAGCCAACGCCACCGCGTCGGTAACCCGGTCGACGCCAGTCAGCTGCCATTGCGGACGTTCGACCGCTAGCGCCAGCGCAATCGCCCCGGTGCCAGTGCCCAGATCCAGCACTTCGGCAGCGCCCTGCGGGCCCAGTTCCAGAGCGACTTCAACCAGCCGCTCGGTGTCTGGCCGCGGAATCAGGGTCGCCTCGCTGACCTCCAGCTGCAGGCTCCAAAAGCCCTGCTCGCCGAGCAGATAGGCTACCGGCACGCCGCTGCGACGCTGGCTCAACAACGCTTGGAAGTGACGCACTTGCTCAACATCAGGCTGACGCTCGGGCCAAGTACGCAGATAGGTGCGGGGTTTGCCGATGGCGTGGCAGAGCAGCAGCTCTGCATCCAGCCGGGCAGTGTCCGAGTCCGACAGCTCGGCGCTGGCCAGCAACTCGGCCAGAGTCGGCGTCATGCCGACTCCAGCGCCGCCAACTGATCGGCTTGGTACTCGCGCAGCAGCGGCTCGATCACATTGTCGAGGTTACCGGCGATGACCTCGTCCAAACTATAGAGCGTCAGGTTAATACGGTGATCCGTAACCCGGCCCTGCGGGAAGTTGTAGGTACGAATCCGCTCAGAGCGGTCACCAGAGCCAACCAGCGAGCGACGGGTGTCGGACAGCTCCTTCTCCTGCGCTTCGCGCTGCTGGTTGACCAGCTTGGCCTGCAACAGGCTCATGGCGCGGGCGCGGTTCTTGTGCTGTGAACGCTCATCCTGACACTCGACCACGATGCCGGTCGGCAGGTGGGTGAGGCGAATCGCGGAGTCAGTCTTGTTGACGTGCTGACCACCAGCGCCGGAGGCGCGGTAGGTATCGACCCGCAGATCCGCCGGATTGATCTCGATCTCGGCTTGCTCGTCCATCTCCGGCAGGATGGCGACGGTACAGGCAGAGGTATGAATCCGCCCCTGCGACTCGGTTTCCGGCACGCGCTGAACGCGGTGTGCGCCAGACTCGAATTTGAGTTTGGCGTAAACCGACTGCCCCTCGACTCGGGCAATCACCTCTTTATACCCACCATGCTCACCCGGGTTCTCCGAGAGCACTTCGACACGCCAGCCCTGACGCTCGGCATAACGGCTGTACATGCGGAACAGGTCTCCGGAGAAAATCGCCGCCTCGTCGCCACCGGTCCCGGCGCGAATTTCAAGGAATACGTTGCGATCATCGTTGGGATCTTTCGGCAGCAACAGGCGATTGAGCTCTTCTTCCAGCTCCGCCAGTTGCGCCGTGCAGCTCTCAAGATCTTCTTCGGCCATGGCCCGCAAATCCGGGTCACTGTCTTTGAGCAGGCTGCGTGCCTCTTCGATGTCACCCTGCACCCGGCGCCACTGTTCGTAGCACTTGACCGTGCTTTCCAGCTCGGCGTACTCCTTCGAGTAGCTGCGGAAGCGGGTCTGATCGCTGATGACCTCGGCGTCGCTGAGCAGCGCCGACAGCTCCTCAAAACGTTCGCCAAAGGAGTCCAGCCGGTTCAACAGGGATGCTTTCATGAGTCGCCTTGTACCGTGGTATTGCTGTTGCCCGGAGCGTTGTCGCCCAAAGCAAAGAGTTCCTGCGCCAGCGCCAGCGCTTCAACCCGCCCCTGCGCCGTCATCTGCTTGAGCTGCACACTGGGTTCGTGCAGCAACTTGTTCGTTAACATGCGCGCCATTTCGGTCATTACCTGCTCGGGATCGGCGCCGCGCTGCAGCTTGGCCAGGGCTTTCTGCAGCTCCTGATCGCGCGCCTGCTCGGCCTTCTGCCGGTAGCTGCGCACCACATCCACCGCGGCCAGCGCCCGCAGGCGTTGCATGAATTCGCCGGTGCCCAGCTCGATCAGCCGCTCGGCGGCCTCGGCGGCGCCCTGGCGCGAACGCATATTTTCCTCGATCACCTCGTGCAGGTCATCGACGGTATACAAATAAACATCGGCCAGACTACCGACCTCCGGCTCGATATCGCGCGGCACGGCGATGTCGACCATGAACATCGGTTTGTGACGGCGCTGCTTGAGCGCACGCTCTACCGCGCCCTTGCCCAGGATCGGCAGCGGGCTGGCGGTTGAACTGATCACCACATCGCACTCGGCGAGGATATCGGGAATCTGGTTCAGCAGAATCGCCTGACCACCGAGCGGTTCGCTCAGCAGTTCGGCGCGCTGCAAGGTTCGGTTGGCAACGATGATGCGGCCGACACCCTGCTCAAACAGATGGCGGGCGACCAGCGCGATGGTCTCGCCGGCGCCAATCAGCAGTGCCGTACTGCGGCGCAGGTCGGCAAAGATCTGCCGGGCCAGACTGACTGCGGCGAAGGCGACCGAGACCGGGTTCTCGCCAATAGCAGTATCGGTGCGCACCTGCTTGGCCATATTGAAGGTGCTCTGGAACAGTCGATCCAGATAGGGCCCCAGGGTGCCTGCGGTCCGCGCGGTCTGCCAGGCATCTTTCATCTGGCCGAGAATCTGCGGCTCGCCCAATACCATCGAGTCGAGGCCGGCGGCCACGCGCATCATGTGGTTAACCGCGCCCGCATCCTGGTGCAGATAACTGGAACGGCGCACCTCATCTGCGGTCATACCGTGAAAGCGGGCGACCCATTCGACCAAGCGGTCGGCATTGAGCTGCTCCTGCGCACAATAAAGCTCTGTGCGATTGCAGGTCGACAGAATGGCCACTTCGTCGGCACCCGCTTCGGCACGCAGACGCTGCAGTGCATCGGGCAGCTGCTCAGGCGAGAAAGATACGCGCTCGCGTACCTCAACCCCTGCGGTCCGATGATTGATGCCCAGTGCGATGAAACCCATGATGCCTCGTATTGCGAGAACGGAGCTGCTGCCAAAAACGTGCAATTGTCCTATGTTAGTTCAAGCCAATCAATCGCCGCATGGCCAACGGTCGCTCGTATTGCGGCGTCAGGATGCCGCACACACCCGCTCAGAGCGCCCCTCTGGGTTTGTCACCGAGCCTGTGTCATGATGCTTCAAAGCGTTGCTGCACGTGGTTATCCGCCCCAACCAGCCCACCGTTTCGCACGAGATCTCCTATGAAGGTTACTTTCAATCCGACCTTGCCGGCGCTGCTGATCGCACTGACGCTTGGCGGCTGCAGCGTCCTTGATCAGGCCAACGCGCCGGCCAACCCAGCGCAACCGGCTGCGGAGATAGCCCCCCCGGCGGAGCCGACGGTCTACGGCCAGTTCCGCCAGGACACCCTGCTTGACCTGTTGACCGCCGAGATCGCGGGCCAGCGCAACCGCTTTGATATCGCCCTGGATAACTACCTGAAACAGGCCCGCAGCACCCGCGACCCCGGGATTACCGAGCGTGCCGTGCGCGTTGCCGAATTCCTCGGCAATGAAGAAGCCGCCAACGAGATGACCGCACTTTGGGTCGAGATTGCGCCGCAGGATCCCGAGGCGCTGCGCTCTGCAGCCATACATCTGGCGCGCGCCAACCAGCACGAGCAGGCGATGGACATGATGCAGCGCGCATTGGACCTGCATGGCGAAACCCATTTCGACTTTCTTGCCCTGGCCGCGGCACAAACCGACCCGCAGACTCGCAACGCCCTGCTGACCAGCCTCAAACAAATGCAGGAACGTCATCCGGACAACGCCCAACTGGTATTCGCCCGAGCGCTGTTGCTGCAGCAAGCTGATCGTCCGGAAGAGGCACTGGCATTGCTGGAATCTCACCCGCGCAGTAAAGAGGTGGCGCCGATCATCCTGCTGCACAGCCGCCTGCTCGCCGAACAGGATACCCAGCGCGCAGAAAGCCTCTTGTACGACGGCCTGGAGCGCTTCCCGGACGATATTCGCCTGCGCCTGATGCTCGCCCGCCTGCTGGTCAGCGACGGCAACTTCAAAGACGCCCGAGTGCAGTATCAGAAGCTCGCATCCGACAACCCGGACGACGCAGACCTGCTGCTCTCGCTCGGCCTCATCGACCTCGAACTGGGCAACGCCGAAGAGGCAGTCGTTCATCTGCAACACACCCTGCAGCTGGCGCCCGGCAACAATACCGCGCGCTATCACCTGGGCAGCGCCTATCTGGCCGCCGGTCGCAGCGAGGACGCCATGCTGACCTGGCAGAGCATCGATAGCGGCAACGAGCTGTTGACCTCGCGCGTTCAAATAGCGCGACTACTGCTGGAGCAGGAGCGCATTACCGCACTGCAGGCACAGTTTCAGCAGGACCGTGATCAGCATCCACAGCACGGTCTGACGCTATTCCAGATTGAAATTGAGGCGTTGATGGGCGCGCACCCCGAACTGGCCATGGCGCAAACCAACACCGCACTGCAGGCCTACCCGCAAGACACCAGCCTACTCTACAGCCGTGCCATGCTACATGCGCAGCTGGAGAATCTACGCGGCGTTGAAGAAGACCTCGGCGCCATCATTGAGCAAGAACCAAATAACGCGATGGCGCTCAACGCCCTCGGCTACACCCTGGCCGATCACAACGTCCAGCTGGACCGCGCACTCGCGCTTATCACCCGCGCAGCAGATCTGGCGCCAGATGACCCGGCCATTCAGGACAGCCTCGGCTGGGTACACTTCCGCCTCGGCAATCTGGACCGCGCAGAGGACCTGTTGCGCGCGGCCTACGAAGCCTATCCGGACCAGGAGGTCGCCGCTCACCTGGGCGAGGTCCTTTGGCGCCAAGGCAGCAAGCGCGAAGCACGCAAGGTTTGGCGCGAGGCCCTCAAGCTGGACCCCGAAAGCACTCTCATCCCAAGTACCCGCGATCGCCTGGAAGCCGAATAACTCATGCCCGTATTGCGCCTGCCTATATTGCTATGTTTGTTGCTGACCCTGACCGCCTGCGGCAACCTGCATCAACGCGAAACCATCGAATTCGGCGGCGATCAAACCGCCTGGAAAGCGCACCGCGCGCAAGTCGAGCCGCTGGATCGCTGGATTCTGCAAGGCAAGCTCGGCATCCGCAGCCCGCAGGAATCAGGTAGCGGCACATTATTCTGGCTACAGCGCCAGCACTATTACGACATTCGCCTGTCTGGCCCCCTCGGCCGCGGCGCTACGCGCATTCAGGGTGACCGCAACCAGACGACGCTGGAGGTGGCGGGACACCCGCCTGTCAGTGCCAGCTCCGCCGAAGAACTTGTCGCCCAGCAAATCGGCTGGCGTTTGCCGGTGGATCAACTGCTCTGGTGGGTGCGCGGTCTGCCTGCACCCGATGCAACCAGCCGCCTGCAGCTCGACAGCCAAAGCCGACTGGGTCGACTCAATCAGAGTGGCTGGACCATTGAATACAGCCGCTACCAGCAGGTTGGTGATCTGGATCTCCCCCAGCGCCTGCAAATCTCCGGTCACGATCTGCTACTGACACTGGTCATTACCGAATGGAAACCCGGCATCAACGAATGAACACCGCAACACTCAGCCTGCCCGCACCGGCCAAACTGAACCTGTTCCTGCATATCACCGGCCGACGTGCCGACGGCTACCACACCCTGCAGACCCTGTTTCAGTTTCTCGACCACGGCGACACCTTGCACTTCAACCTGCGCAGCGATGGCGAACTCAAGCTGCTGACCGACCTGCCTGGCGTCGATGCTGAAGACAACCTGATCATGCGCGCCGCCCGACTGCTCAAGCAGACCAGTGGCACAACACTTGGCGCGGACATTCAGCTCGACAAAGTACTGCCCATGGGCGGCGGCATCGGCGGTGGCAGCTCAGACGCGGCGACCACCCTGCTTGGCCTCAACCACCTGTGGCAAACCGGCTTGAGCATCGACCAATTGGCCGAGATCGGCATCACCTTGGGCGCAGACGTCCCCGTCTTTGTCCGCGGCCACGCCGCCTGGGCTGAAGGCGTTGGCGAGCAACTGACCCCGGTCGAGCTGGCCGAACCCTGGTTTTTGGTGGTTGCGCCGGACTGCCACGTCAGTACCGCTGAAATTTTTTCAGATGAGAGGTTGACGCGAAACACATCGCCCATTACATTAGCGGCCTTCGTCGAAGGCGGTGGTCGGAATGACTGCTTGCCGGTCGTCACAACGCGTTACCCTGAAATTCGTAACACGTTGATCTTGCTAAACAAATATTGTGAAGCTAAGATGACCGGGACTGGCAGTTGCTTGTTTGGGGCCTTCCCAAACGAACGCGAAGCTGATAAAGTTCGCGCCCGGTTGCCAGCCACACTGCGAAGTTTTGTAGCAAGAGGTTGTAACGTTTCCCCGTTACACCGCGAACTGCAAAAGCAAGCATGACGGATGCAGCCGTGCATCCGGACAGATACAGGGGCGTCGCCAAGCGGTAAGGCAGCAGGTTTTGATCCTGCCATGCGTTGGTTCGAATCCAGCCGCCCCTGCCATTTTTCTCTCCGGCAGCAATCAAGTACAGAACAGTTCATGTCTGGCTGGTTGAGGCCGTATCGGCATTCCCGCAGACCTGAATTCTCCGCCAAGCCACTACCCACAAAAGGTATTGCTGCGTGTCCAAGATGATGGTTTTCACGGGGAACGCCAACCCCGATCTGGCACGGCGCGTCGTGCGTCAACTGCACATTCCCCTGGGCGACGCTACCGTCGGCCGCTTCAGCGACGGTGAAGTCAACGTCGAACTGAACGAGAATGTGCGCGGCAAGGACGTTTTCATCCTGCAGCCAACCTGCGCACCGACCAACGACAACCTGATGGAACTGGTGGTCATGGCTGACGCGCTGCGTCGCTCTTCCGCCTCCCGTATCACCGCGGTAGTCCCCTACTTCGGTTATGCCCGCCAGGATCGCCGCCCCCGCTCTGCCCGTGTAGCGATCAGCGCCAAGGTGGTTGCCGACATGCTCGACACCGTTGGTGTTGACCGTCTGCTCACCGTTGACCTGCACGCTGACCAGATTCAGGGCTTCTTCGATATCCCGGTAGACAACATCTACGGCTCGCCGGTACTGATCGACGACATCCAGGACCAGCGCTTCGACAACTTGATGATCGTCTCTCCGGACATCGGCGGCGTAGTCCGCGCTCGCGCTGTTGCCAAGAGCCTCGGCGTAGATCTGGCGATCATCGACAAGCGCCGCCCGAAGGCCAACCAGTCCGAAGTCATGCACATCATCGGTGACGTTGAAGGCCGCACCTGCGTACTGGTTGACGATATGGTCGACACCGCTGGCACCCTGTGCCACGCAGCCAAGGCCCTGAAGGACCACGGCGCGGCTCAGGTTTATGCCTATTGCACCCACCCGATCCTATCGGGCAAGGCAATCGAAAACATTACTAATTCCGTGCTGGACGAGCTGGTGGTGACCAACACCATTCCGCTGACTCCGGCCGCTGCTGCCTGCGAGCGTATTCGCCAGCTGGACATGGCCCCGATTGTGGCCGAAGCCATGCGCCGCATCAGCAATGAAGAATCCATCAGCGCGATGTTCCGTTAAGGAACGCTCGCTGATTTAACTGCCCACAAGGGCATCACCTCTCGCTCGGTGCGTTGGTCGCAAACGCCCGGGTGAATTAGCAAGGAGACTACCAATGGTCGACTTCACTCTGAATGCGAAAGCGCGTACCGACCTAGGGAAAGGTGCGAGCCGCCGCCTGCGTCGTAACGCTGATCTGGTTCCCGCCATCGTTTACGGTGGTGACAAGGCTCCTCAGAACGTTGCTCTGGAAGCACGCGAACTGAAGAAAGCCCTGGAAAACGAAGCTTTCTACTCCCACGTCATCAGCCTGTCTGTAGACGGTAAAAAAGAAGACGTGCTGCTGAAAGCACTGCAGCGTCACCCGGCCAAGCCGGTGATCATGCACGCTGACTTCCTGCGCGTTGTTGCTGGCCACGAAGTGACCGTCAACGTTCCGCTGCACTTCGTTAACGAAGACAGCTGCGCAGGCGTCAAGAAAGGCGGCGTTATCTCCCACACCATGACTGAAGTGGAAGTTCACTGCCTGCCGAAAGATCTGCCTGAGTTCATCGAAGTCGACATGGCTGCCGTTGAACTGGATCAGATCGTTCACCTGTCTGACCTGAAGCTGCCGAAAGGCGTTGCTATCACTGCTCTGGCTCAGGGCGCTGATCACAACCTGCCGGTTGCTAACGTCCACGCTGCTCGCGTTGCTGCTGACGCGCCGGCTGCTGAAGGCGAGGAGTCCGCGGAGTAATCTCCCGCACGACTCTGAAGAGGGCGCCCGTTGTGACGCAGGGAATCAAGTTGATCGCTGGACTGGGAAATCCCGGGCCGGAATACGAACTGACCCGTCACAACGCTGGCGCCCTTTTTATTGAGCGTCTGGCCGCACGGCACAACACCAGCCTGCGTCCGGAGAGCAAGTTTTTTGGCCTGACCGCTCGCATCAGCATTAACGGTCAGGACATTCGTCTGCTGATTCCCACCACCTTCATGAACCGCAGCGGTCAGGCAGTCGCCGCGCTGGCGAGCTTCTATCGCATCGCACCGGAAGAAATTCTCGTTGCCCACGACGAGCTGGATCTACCACCGGGCGTGGTCAAGTGCAAAAAAGGTGGCGGACACGGCGGACACAACGGTCTGCGCGACATTATCGCCAAACTGGGTAACAACAACGGTTTTCACCGCCTGCGACTGGGTATCGGCCACCCTGGCCACAGCTCACAGGTGACCGGCTTTGTACTGGGCCGCGCGCCCCGCGCCGAGCAGGACGCACTGGACGCCTGCATCGACGAAGCCATTGGCGAGCTGCCGGGCATGGTCGAAGGCAACTGGACCGCTGTCATGCAACGCCTGCACAGCTTCAAGGCCTGAATCTCATTGCGCCGAACCATCGGCAGAGGACTACACCATGGGTTTTAACTGCGGCATCGTCGGACTGCCCAACGTCGGCAAATCTACCCTGTTCAATGCACTGACCAAAGCCGGTATCGGTGCCGAGAACTTCCCCTTCTGCACCATCGAGCCGAACAGCGGCGTGGTACCCATGCCCGATGCCCGCCTGGACGCCCTGGCCGCCATCGTCAAACCCGAGCGCGTCATCCCGACCAGCATGGAGTTCGTCGATATCGCTGGCCTCGTAGAAGGCGCATCCAAAGGTGAGGGCCTGGGTAACAAGTTCCTGGCCAACATCCGCGAGACCGACGCCATCGCGCACGTGGTTCGCTGCTTTGAAGACGAAAACGTCATTCACGTATCCAACAGCGTTAACCCGCGCCGCGATATCGAAACCATCGACCTGGAACTGATCTTCGCCGACCTGGAAAGCTGCGAGAAGCAACTGCAGCGCGTTGCCCGCAACGCCAAGGGTGGCGACAAGGAAGCAGTCGCACAGAAGGCGCTGCTGGAAAAGCTGATCCCGCACTTTGAAGACGGCAAGCCTGCGCGCTCGCTGCTGAAAGACCTCAGCCCGGAAGAGCGCCAGCTGGCCAAGGGTTTCCACCTGCTGACCAACAAGCCGGTCATGTACATCGCCAACGTCTCCGAAGAGGGGTTTGAAGACAACCCGCACTTGGACGTGGTGCGCGAAATCGCCGCCGAAGAAGGCGCAGTCGTGGTTCCGGTTTGCAACAAGATCGAAGCAGAAATCGCCGAGCTGGATGACGACGAGGAAAAGCAGATGTTCCTCGAAACCATGGGTATGGAAGAGCCGGGCCTGAACCGAGTGATCCGTGCCGGCTACGAGCTGCTGGGCCTGCAGACCTACTTCACCGCCGGCGTGAAGGAAGTGCGCGCTTGGACCGTGAAAATCGGCGCCACCGCACCTCAGGCAGCTGCAGTCATCCACACCGATTTCGAGAAAGGCTTTATCCGCGCCGAAGTAGTCGCCTATAACGACTTCATTCAGTACAACGGCGAAAGCGGTGCCAAGGAAGCCGGCAAATGGCGCTTGGAAGGCAAGGAATACATCGTCAAGGATGGCGACGTAATGCACTTCCGCTTCAACGTCTAAGCAGTCCTCTTGCACCGCTCACCCCGGCACACTGCCGGGGTGAGTTCGCCGCCTTCCCCTCTCCCCTCTCGCAACAACTGTGTCCGGATTTGCCGTTATTCCATCAACAAATGACGACACAAGCCGCTGCATTTCCCCAAGAATGACCGCCATCTGACGGCGCCGTTGGATAGAGCGCTGCGCCAATAACAATAAACAAAACAGGACACGGCAAATGAGCAAGACGCCAACCGAGTCAGCGTTCAAGATGATCCAGGCACGCGGCCTTACCTTTCGCGTGCTCGATCAGGGCGAGGGCATACCGCTGCTCCTGCTGCATGGCTTCCCCGACTCGCTGGACGTCTGGCAAGCCATGACTCCCACCCTGCTGGCTGCCGGGTTTCGAGTCATTGCCTACGATCAGCGCGGCTATGGCGAAACCGACGCCCCAGTCGACAGCGCCAGCTATCGCATCGACGAAATCGTCGCAGATGCGCCGGCGATCCTCGATGCGCTGGGCATTCAACAACCGGTTTGTCTGCTGGGCCACGACTGGGGCTCAGCCATTGCCTGGGCGCTGGCTCTGCAACACCCTGAGCGCGTACAGGCGCTGGTTGCCGTCTCCGTCGGACACCCCAAGAGCTATGGCCGCGCCGGTCTGAAACAGAAGCTGGGCAAAGGTCTGTATGTGCTCTGGTTCCAACTGCGTAGCCTCTGTGAGTGGTACCTGCTGCGCGCTGGCGGACTACGCCGCTGGCTGGGTAAAACGGAGCACGGTGACCGCGCCCTGCAGCAAATGTCACGCCCAGGGCGCCTCACCGCTGCCCTTAACTGGTACCGCGAAAATCTGCGCAAGGCCGTATTCGGTGAGTGGGGGCAAGTCCACTGCCCAACCCTGGGCGTGTGGAGTAGCGAAGATGCCTACCTGACTGAAGAGCAAATGCTCGACTCCGGGAACTTCGTTACCAGCGCATGGCACTATCAGCGTATCGAAGGCTGCGGACACTGGATTCAGCTGGAGCAACCAGAGCAGCTGGCGCAACTCGCAGTCCGCTGGTTTCGAGAATACGCGTCTCAGCCCACCGATACCGCTTTACCTAGCGAGGCTGGCTAAACGGCCTCAACACTCCGCTGCTACTGTCGAGCAAACTGCTGCTGCCCAGAGACGAACACCTGCAGCACTTTTACGTCGTCGAGATGCTCGGCGTTCACCGCATAGGGATTCTTGTCGACAACAACCAAGTCCGCCCACTTGCCGACCTCCAGACTCCCTGCCTGCTGCTCTATACCCAGCTGCCACGCGGCGTTGATCGTCATGGCCCGCAGCGCCTGCCGCACATCAATCGCTTGCGCAGCGTTCAGCACCAGCCCCGTTGAGGTCTGTCTGGTCACCGCCGTCTGCATCAGACTGAAGCCCTCAGTCGGAAACATCGGGCTATCGGCGTGCAACGACGGATGCATCTGCAACTCAAAGGCACGACGCACCGGCAACACCTGCTGAGCAGCGCGCTGGCCAATGATCGAGTCGGCCAGACGATCACCGTAGTAGAGAATGTGATTGATATGGAAGCTCGCGCTGACGCCACGCTCGGCCAGCGCGGGCAGCAGATCCTGCGGCAACATGACCGAGTGTTCCAGCCTGACCTGCCGCGTCACCGACTCAGCCGGTAGCGCCTTGAGAATCGCCTGTGCGACCTGCCGGTTGGACTCATCGCCCTGACTGTGGATTGCCACCTGCCAGCCCTGCCCGGTGTAACGCTGGATACGGTCGACGAGTTCATCCTGCGTAATCATCCCGGCACCATGACTGCCGGGCTCGATACCCAGGGTTTTACCCAGCGGGCTGTCCAGATACGGAACCGACGTCAGCATACTGCCGGTGTAGGGCGAGCCGTCGTGCCATAGTTTCACGCCGAGCACACGAAAGTAGGGATCGCCATGATCCGGCCGCTCCGGTAGGTATTTCAGCTCGCTGTCGACCAGATAGAAGAACTGTCGAATGCGCGGATGAAAGTCGCGCAGCGCTACCAGGCGGGCAATCCACGGCGGCAAGTTGTACCCCAACGAGGCGACCGACGTGAATCCCTGACTGATGTATCCATCCAGCGTATCGCCATAGCGGCTCACCAGCCCTAGCGGCGCGCGCAAGCCATCGACAAAGGGTGCCATGGCGCGGGTTTCGGCGATAAAGCCGGTAAAGGCCCCACTGGGATCTCGCTCATAGTAAGAGCCCAGCCCCGGGTCCGGAGTCTCTGCGTCAACGCCGGCAGCCTCAAACGCTCTGGAGTTGGCCCACGCCGAGTGCAGCGTCTGTGAGATCAGTAACACCGGGTTGTCCGGCGCCAACTGGTCCAGCGCTTCACGCATCGGGACCTTGAGATCCGGCACCAGAATGGCGTCCAGCCCTCCAGCGTAGACCCATTCACCCGGCGCTGTTTCGGCCACCGCCTTCTCCAGAGCCGCCCACACCTGCTCATTATTCTGGTGGGTGAATCCGGAAAGGTCGTGCGCGCCGCTGAACACCGCCGTCAGCGTGGGATGCTCATGAGCCGCCACAAAGCCCGGCAGTAATGCCCGCCCCTGCAGATCAATCACGTCCGTGGTCGCCGTGCGGTGAATCATGACCGAGTCTAGGTCGCCAACCGCGACGATCATCCCATCCTTCACCGCTAGCGCTTCGACGACCTGATTCTGTTCGTTGACGGTCAAAATCGGACCGCCATAAAAGATCAGATCGGATGAGGGCGCTCGACTCAGCCACCACCCGCCCCCGATCACCAGTGCAACCAGCACCGCCAGCCAGGCCGCAAACCTGCGCATTATGCTCATCCTTTGGGTCTTGTTGTTGTTAGCCATCTTAAAGCGCTTGCGCGCTAGCGATGCATGCCATACGTGCCAGACTCAAGACCATCGCAACATTGACCATAAAGACCGCACCAGCGCGATTCCCGTGCCATACTTCTCCGGTGCTCCGTGCTGCTGCGAGAAACCCATGCGCTTACGCAAGAAGACTCTGCTTGTTTCACTGTTGATCGCTGTTTTTGCCTACAGCCTGATAGGTACTCTGCTGTTGCCCGCAATCGTCCTGCACGTTGCCAACCAGAAACTCAGTCGACTGGCAACCGTTCCCGCAAAGCTGGAACGCGTCGAGTTCAACCCGTTCAGCTTCGAGGCAACAGTCTGGAATCTGCACATCGGCGAGCCAGATACCCCCCAATTCGCCTTCCGCCGAGCTTACGCCAACGTACAGCTCGACAGCCTCTGGCGCGGCGCGCTGCACCTCTCCAACATCGAACTCGAACGTGCTCACGTCGACGCCCGCTTCGACACCGAGGGCGAGCTGAACCTGCTGCATCTGTTCGACCTCCCTCCATCGGAGCCGAAAGAGAAAGACCCGAACGCCCAGCCTTTTCCGGTAGTGCTCGATCGCATCGCCCTGATCAAGAACAGCTTCAACTTCGAAGACCTGCGCCCGTCGGAGCCCGTCGAATTTGCCTATGACGACCTGTCTGTAGAGCTGCACAATCTGAGCACCCTGCCCGACAACAGCAGTGATATGACACTGGCCGCTGCCGGCCCCTATGGCGCTGCTCTGGACTGGGAAGGAGAACTCAGCCTGGTTCCACTGCGGTCCAGCGGCAGCATCAGCCTGCAGGCCGCCGAGCTCCACACCATTTGGCCATACGTGCATGAACGCTTGCCGCTGCTGCTACGCAGCGGCGCCGTCAGCGCCAGTACCGACTATCACATTGACCTATCAGAACGCACCGACGTACGTCTGAGCAATGCCGCCCTCAAGTTACGCGAACTGGTAATCGACAGGGGTGAAAAGCCATTACTGCGTGTCCCTTCACTGGATGTCAGCGACGGCTCACTCGACCTCGCCAGCCGCCAGGCACGGCTGGGCAGCGTGCAGAGTCAGGGCCTGGAAGCCTGGGCAGCACGCACCGAGGATGGCAAAATCGACATCCTCAGCCTGATACCCGCGCCAACCCGCACCGCCCAACCAAGCGCTACGAACGATACTGAAGCCGATGTAATTGACGGCGACAGTGCACCCGCCGAGCATGCCGACGAAGCAGAGGAACCCGCTCCAGCCTGGCAGCTGCAACTGGCAAACGCCGAGCTGATCGGCTACCAGCTGCACCTGCAGGACCGCCTTCCTGAAAGAAACGTCAGCCTGGAACTCGCGCCGTTCAATCTCACCCTCAGCGATTTTGATAGTGCCGCGGCAGCTCCCTTCAAGTTGACCGTAGACACCGGCGTGAATGGGGACGGCCACGTGAACGCCAGCGGCGAGATCAGCCTGCAGCCCATCGCAGCGAATTTCGACATCAGCACCCGCGATATCAACCTGCAGCTCGCCCGCTCCTACGTTGAGCCGCTGGTTCGCATTCAGTTGCGTAGCGGCCTGCTCGACAGCGATCTGAAGCTGCAACTGCTCGGCACATCGCCGCTTGATATGGGCGTCACTGGCGATGCCAGCGTCAACCAACTGCACGTTGTCGACTCCGCGCGCAAGCGTGATCTGCTCAAGTGGCAAAGCATTCAGGTTGCCGGCATCGACTATCAGGGCGACAGTCTCGGCATCGAGCGCATCTCGTTGCAGCGCCCCTATGTCCGCTTCATCATCAACGAAAACCTGACTACTAACTTCAGTGATCTGGTGGTAAAGCAACCGGGCCAACCGGAGCAGAACACCCAAGTGGCAAGCAAACCGCCAATGGCGCTGCGCATTGGCGGGATTTCCGTGCGCGACGGTTCCGCCAACTTCGCGGATTTCAGCCTCACACCCAACTTCGCCACCGCCATGGGGCAGCTTAACGGCCAAATTGGCACTATCGACAACCAGCGCCCCCTGGTCGCCGCCGTCGATATCAGCGGCCGCGTTGACCGTTATGCGCCAGTCACCATCAAGGGAGGCCTTACTCCCTTCGACCCGCTCAATAGCCTCGATATCGCCACCCGCTTTCGCAACGTCGAGCTGACGACCCTAACGCCCTACTCCGGCAAATTTGCAGGCTACCGCATCCGCAAGGGGCGCATGAACCTGGATCTCGAATACCGCATCCAGCAGGGCCAGCTAAACGCCCAGAACAAGCTGCTGCTGGAAGGCCTTCAGCTCGGAGAGAAAGTCGATAGCCCGGATGCTGTCGATCTGCCGGTGCGTCTTGCCGTAGCGCTGCTCAAGGACACCAAGGGCAATATCGACCTATCGTTGCCGGTCTCGGGCGACCTCAACGACCCACAGTTCAGCGTCATGCCGATTGTCTGGAAAACCCTCCGTAACCTGCTGCTGCGTGCGACCCAGGCCCCATTCAAGTTCATTGCCGGCCTCGTTTCAGGGAACGACCAGGACATCAGCCAGGTCAGCTTCGCTGCCGGTAGCGCCGAACTCGACGGCGCGGCCCAGAGTGCGTTGGATACCCTAGCTCAGGCGCTGCAGGAGCGCCCCGCTCTCATTTTGGAAATTGAAGGCCTGAGCGCCATTAAACAGGACGGCCCGCCACTGGCCGCTACGCGGTTGGAAAGCGAATACCAGCGCCTGCAGTACCAGATCCTGCAGAGCAGCGGTAAAAAGCTGCCAGCCGACCCCAGTGAGCTGATCGTCGACGAAGACGACAAACGCGTGCTGCTGGAAGCCATCTACCGGAGCCAACTCAAGCAGCAGCCACCAGCAGAATGGGCAGAGCTCGACAAAGAAGAACGCGCCATAAAATTGCGCCAGGCAGTGCTCGAGCATTGGCGAGGCAGCGAGCTGATGCTCCGCCGACTAGCCCAACTTCGCGCAGGCAACATCAAGGGCTACCTGATCGAACGTGCCGGACTGGAAGCTGAACGCGTGTTCCAGATCGACGTCAGCGTCAACGACGACAGCGGCGCCGACGGCGTCAGCGTACCCATGCAACTCGACAGCCGCTAAGCAAAAAACGCCCGACTGCCCGCTGCAAGCGGGTTCGGGTTAAACAATTGAAAAAGAAGATAAAAAAGTTTTGGAAACAGGGTTGACAACATTTCCGCAGAAATGAATAATGCGCGCCTCGGATGGCTACATAGCTCAGTTGGTTAGAGCACAGCATTCATAATGCTGGTGTCCCAGGTTCAAGTCCCGGTGTAGCCACCAACCTTTTCAAAGGCTTAGCTTCGGCTAGGCCTTTTTTTATGCCTTCGTATCCGCCTGATCCTCGCGCTACAGCCTGCTGATCACGCCGTCGGCAATAATCTCCGTAGTCCGATCCGCAAAATCAACCGAACCCGCCTCAGCCAAAAACGCTTCGACGGACGCTTCGAGTCGCTCAGCCAACTCCGGTTGCTGCCCGTGATATCTCAACAACAAGGCCGCGCTCAGTAGCGCTGCAATCGGATTGGCTCGGCCGGTACCGACAATATCCGGCGCACTCCCGTGCACAGGCTCGGCCAGTGCTATGCCCTGCCCCCAGTTAAGCGAGGGCGCCATGCCAAGTCCGCCTGACCAATAGCAGGCCAAATCAGACAGAATGTCGCCGAATAGGTTGGTGGTCGCCAGCACGTCAAAGCTTTCTGGTGACTCCACCAGTTGCAAGGCGGCCACGTCTACCAGCCGCTCATCCACCTGCGCATCCCAGCCACACTCAGCCAGCACCTGACGGCAACTATCACGGAACAACCCGCAGGTCAGAGGCAGGACGTTGGCCTTGTGCGCCAGCGTGATGCGCCGAGCACTGCGCTGCTCCGCCACCTCGACGATGCGCGCGGCGAACTGCTCACACGCAGGCCGACTGATCTGCCGCTCGGCGATAGCAATGTCCTCGCTCTGCATGTGCTCGCGACCGACATACAGACCCTCGCTGTTCTCCCGCAGGATGATCATGTCGATACCGCTGCGAGGCGAGATGACTGGCCAGCTGCGCACTGGCCGCAGGTTACAGTTCAGACCAAGCGCCTGCCGCAGGGTGAGAATCGCGCTGCGATACCCCTCGACCTTACGCGCGGGTGACGAGACCGCGCCGAACAGGCCAGCGCCGCAGTCGCGCATGCGCTCCAATGTCTGCTCTGGCACCGAGCGGCCGTTACGCTGAAAACACTCCCACCCCGCCTCAGCGGTCACTACTTGCAAGGCGGGAAGCAACCGCTGCAGCGCAGCAACGACAACCGGAATAACTTCATGACCGATCCCGTCGCCAGGAATAACACATAGACGGTTCATACCTTCCGTCCCTGCCTAGTGGCCAGCAGCAAACCGACAAAGGTCAGTGCACCGCCAGCGAGGTGATAAGCGTGCAATTGTTCATCGAGCAGCAAGATCCCCAATAGCGAGGCAAATATCGGCATCAGGTAGCTGAACAGGGACGCTGTTGCCGGCCCCAACACGCGCACACCATGATTCCACGCCGAGTACGCAACCAACGAAGCCATCACTGCGGTATAGCCAATCGCGCCAAACGCCTCCAGCGACCAGGGCATACCGCCACGGGAGCTCAGCTCCCAGAGATAGAACGGCAGTAGCAGCGGCACGCCAAACAACAGCATCGCGGCCAGGAGGGTAAACCCCGGGACCGGGACGGACCAACGCTGCAACAGCACGGAGTAAAGCCCCCAGGTGAGTACCGCCAACACCATGATCAAATCGCCCCGATTGAAGCCAATTTGCAGCAGTTGCCAGGGTTTGCCACCGCTCAGGATTGATAGCAGGCCGAGGAATGACAGCAAGGTGCCCAACAGTGTCAGTCGTGTCGGCCATTGCCGCAGCAGCACTACCGACCAGATAAATGCCGCCACCGGCAGGCCGGTGTTGACCAACGTGATATTGATTGCAGTGGTACTTTGCGCAGCCAGATACAGCAGCGTGTTGTAGGAAGAAATGCTGAGTGCTGCGAGTGCCGCAATCTGCTTCCAATGCACTGCAAGCAAATCACGGTACCGATACAAACTCGGCAAGGTAAACGGCAACAACAACAGCAGTGCGGTCAACCAGCGCCAAAAAGATAACCCGATCGGTGGCAGCATGCCTGCACTGGCCCGCGCCACCAGCGCATTGCCAGCCCACGCCAGCGTACATATCACCAGTCCGGCGATTGCGCCATTGCGACGCGCGCTGGACATGGGTCAGTCGATCAGTGGACAGGCCATCACCAGCGCATCTTCGCGCCCGCCCACCGCTGGATAATAATTTCTGCGTCGACCGATTTCATTGAAGCCGTAACGCTCGTATAGACGCGCAGCGCTCTGATTGGACTCACGCACCTCAAGGAAAGTGACCTCGGCATCACGAGCCTTGGCCTGCTGAATCAGATGGTCGAGCAACGCCAAGCCGTAACCGTTGCCCTGGCTCTCAGGCTTGATGGTGATATTAAGCAGATGCGATTCCCCCGCCGCCGCCGACAGCACCCCATGACCGACCTGCTGCTGCCCACTGAAGGCGATCCAGCACTCATGCCCCGAGCGGACGCAATCGAGAAAGATGCCGCGCGTCCAAGGGTGACTGAACGCAGCGAACTCGACTGCCAGCACCGCATCCAGATCCGACTCCTGCATGCGGCGAAACGACAACACACTCATGACTTCTCCTGCCAGCGCGCTCGCACACGGCGCAACAACGTCCACAACGCCGCCTTCTCCTGCGGGCGTTTCAGCAGGCTGTCGAGACTGGGCGCAAACCACACAGGTGGCAGCCCTTCAACAGATTCCTCACAACCCAAAAGCGCGTCGGCCTGGGTTAGATCGGTTTCAACCAATAGGGTGTTCATCGCTCCAAAACAGCCGACAGACACGATCTGCCGCGCTTCAAGCCGCGCCTGCAGAAACGCCAGCAAGCCACGATTGGCAGCCGCAGCACTGCGGTCCAGCTGCGGGTTGCGGTTGAGCGGCCAACGAAAGTCGCCAACCAGCGTCGGGCGCTCCGGTAGCTGCACCGCACGCAAGATGTCCTGCAGCAGAATAAATCCGGGCATCGCGCTTTCCAGCCCAGGCTCCGGCGTCTCAATCAGCAGCATGCACGGGCCAGACTGCCACAGCTGCAGATAGAACGCGGCCACCGGCTCCGCCGCCGGACCTTTCTGCACAGGCTCAGGAGCAGGGGGCGGCGCCGGCGGAGTACTCGGTACAGGAGTCACTGATGGCTTCACTGGTCGCGGTACTTCAATGCGAGGCGCAGCTGCGGGGCGTTCGGCACGGAGCTCAGCCCCCCCTGGCGCAGGTGCCTCAGGCTCAGGCAACAACAACGCAGGAGTGCGCGCCGGAGCCACCGCCAGAGGTTCACGAGGAATCCAGTTGGTGACGCCTAGCGCCTCCAGATAGGCGAGTCGAGTCGCTTCGTACATCAAACGTCCGCCGCCTGCGGATGGGCGCGATACGCGCCTTCACGCATCAGGTTCAAGGCGTTGATATAGGCTTTGGCAGACGCAACCACAATATCGGTGTCAGCGCCGTTACCGTTGACGATACGTCCAGCCTTCTCCAACCGCACAGTGACCTCGCCCTGCGAATCAGTACCCTGGGTAATCGCATTGACGGAATACAGCTGGAGACTGGACTGCGAGCCGATCAATTGCTCAATCGCCTTGAAGGTCGCGTCGACCGGTCCGGAGCCTTCGGCGCTCGACGCCTTTTCTTCGCCATCGACGATCAACTGCACCTGGGCAACCGGCACCTCACCCATGCAGGAAGTCACCTCAAGGTGAATCAGACGGATGTGCTCTTCCACTTCGGTCAGGGTATCGGTCACCAACGCCTGGAGATCTTCGTCGAAGATTTCGTGCTTGCGATCAGCCAGTTGCTTGAAGCGTGCAAAGGCGGCGTTCAGCGCCTCACCACTCAGCTCAATACCCAGCTCTTCCAGCCGCGAGCGAAAGGCGTTGCGGCCGGACAACTTGCCGAGAGACAGCTTGTTCGTGTGCCAGCCGACCGACTGAGCGCTCATGATCTCATAGGTTTCGCGGTGCTTGAGCACACCGTCCTGGTGAATACCGGACTCATGCGCAAAGGCGTTAGCGCCAACAATGGCCTTATTCGGCTGTACCGGGAAGCCGGTGATGCCGGACACCAGACGCGACGCCGCGAGAATGTTCTCGGTCTGGATGCGGGTATCCACATTGAGCAGATCCTTGCGGGTCTTGATCGCCATAACGATCTCTTCCAGCGCCGCATTACCGGCCCGCTCACCCAGGCCGTTGATCGTGCATTCAACCTGGCGGGCACCCGCGGTCACTGCTGCCAGGGAGTTGGCAACGGCAAGGCCAAGATCGTTGTGGCAATGGACCGAGAAGATCGCCTTGTCGGCATTTGGCACACGGGTGATGATCTGGCGAATGGTGTCGGCAAACTGATGCGGAATCGCGTAACCGACAGTGTCCGGAATATTAATCGTGCGCGCGCCGGCATCAATCGCCGCCTCAATGATGCGACAGAGAAAGTCGATTTCCGAGCGCCCCGCATCTTCGCAGGAAAACTCCACATCCGGGCATAGATTGCGAGCACGCTTGACCGCTCTGACCGCCTGCTCAACAACCTGATCCGGCGGCAGGCGCAGTTTGTGCTCCATATGGATTGGACTGGTAGCGATAAAGGTGTGGATGCGTCCGGCGTTGGCACCGGCCAGCGCTTCCGCGGCACGATCGATGTCGGCATCCACCGCGCGGGACAGACTGCAGACAATGCTGTCCTGAATGGTGTCGGCGATCAGCTTGACTGCCTCGAAGTCGCCCGGACTGGCAATCGCAAAGCCGGCCTCAATCACGTCGACGCGCAGCTTCTCCAACGCGCGGGCAATGCGCAGCTTCTCGTCTTTGGTCATGGACGCGCCGGGGCTCTGCTCCCCGTCACGCAGTGTGGTATCGAAGATGATTACCTGATTCTGTGTCATGCCTGCGGCCCTCTCGCGTGGTCACGTCCTAGCGTTACCCTAAGCCGTTAACTATACCCGATCCGCGCCCCTCAACGGGACGCCCACTAAGCGCTGTTTATTGCCTGCCAACACGGGAGCGCAGTTTGATTCCCTCCTGCCTCGCCGTTCCCCTATGCTGCAACCGTGCCCAAATACAACAGTTGGTGCCAGCCAGTGGCCACAGCGCCGACAACAACAGGAGACTGGATGTATGTTTGATCGTCATTTTGCAGTATGGCCGGAGCAGGTACCCCGCACGCTAGAGCTGCCCGCAACCAACCTGTATCACAACATCACCGTCTCGGCGCTACGCTACCCTGAACACCCAGCCATCCATTACTACGGCACCGATATCAGCTACCGGGAGCTGCAAGACCAATCCGAGCGCTTGGCCGGCTACCTGAAAAAGGCTGGCGTACAGGCTGGTGATCGGGTCCTGCTGTACATGCAGAACAGCCCGCAGTACATCATCGGATACTTCGCGATTCTGCGCGCCAATGCGGTCGTGGTACCGGTCAATCCAATGAATCGCACTGCCGAGCTTGCTTACCTGATTGAAGATACCCAAGCCCCTATCGCCCTGTGCGCACAAGAGCTGAGCGAGTTTGTGGCTCCACACGTCGGCAAGAGCAGCCTGCGCGAGGTGATCGTCAGCGCCTACAGCGAGTACGTCCAGAACCCGACTGACTTGCCGTTACCTGAGGCGGTAAGTGAGCCGGAAACAAGCGGCACGTCGGCTGGTGTCAGTCGCTGGCAGGATGCGCTCAGCGCCAACCTGCGCCCCGGGCCGCTGACGGCAGGGCCTAATGATCTCTGCGTCATTCCGTACAGCTCCGGCACCACCGGCAACCCGAAGGGCTGCGTGCATACCCATCACAGCGTCATGGCAACCACCGTCTACGGCGCGGCTTGGGTGAACACCCAGCACAGCTGCATTCATCTGGTGTCAGTCCCTATGTTTCACGTAACCGGCATGCAGTCGTGCATGAACTCGACGCTCTATGCTGGTGGCACGCTGGTGGTGATGACCCGCTGGGATCGCAAGGTTGCCGCAACGTTGATTGAGCGCCTGAAGATCAACACCTGGCGCAACATCTCGACCATGGTGATCGACATGCTGTCCGATCCCGATATCGACAAATACGACATCAGCTCCCTCACTGGTATCGGTGGCGGTGGTGCTGCGATGCCGGCAGCAGTAGCAGCCAAGCTGAAAGAGAAGACCGGCCTGATCTATATGGAAGGCTATGGCCTATCCGAGACCATAGCGGCAACGCACGCTAACCCGCCACAGGCGTGCAAAGCACAGTGCCTGGGAATTCCGTTCATCGGCGTTGACTCGCGCGTTATCGATGTCGAGACGCTCAAGGAAGTAGAACCAGGCGTAACCGGCGAGATCATCATGCGTGGCGAACAGATCTTCCAAGGTTACTGGAACCGTCCGGACGCCACAGAGGAAGCCTTCGTCGAACTGGATGGGCATCGATTCTTCCGCTCCGGCGACCTTGGCTACTACGACGAAGAGGGCTACTTCTTCCTTGTCGACCGGGTCAAACGGATGATCAATGCTTCTGGCTTCAAGGTCTGGCCTGCAGAGGTCGAGTCACTGATGTACGCGCACCCTGCCATTCAGGAAGTCTGCATCATCTCCACTCCGCATGAGCGCCGCGGCGAGTCCGTCAAAGCGGTAGTTGTGCTCGCAGCGGGTCAGGAAGGCACCACCGAACAAGACATCATCAGCTGGTGCCATGAAAATATGGCGGCCTACAAGTGCCCTCAGATGGTTTCCTTCACCGACAGCATTCCAAAGTCCCCTACCGGCAAGATCATGTGGCGACACCTCCAAGACGTGGAGTGGGGCCGCGCCTGATCCCATCCCAAACAAAAAGAGCGCCTAGGGGCGCTCTTTTTGTTTGTAGCTGATGGATTATCAGCCCTTCGTTGCAAACCCTTCATACAGAAAGGTCATCGGACGCGGTCCTTTGATATAGCCAGTCTCAAGCTGCTCGATGGAGAACCCAGCCTCTCGAATCAAGGCAGGAATATCCCGATCAAGATGGCAGCCGCCTGCAAGCGGCTTCCACCAGGGCGTAAGTCTATGCTGCCACCGCTGAACACCTGGCTCCGGGGCAAGGCCGTGCTCACAGAACAACAGCCGCCCATCGTCACGAAGCACTCGACGCATCTCCCGTAAGGCAGGCAAAGGGTCACCAATACTGCAAAGAGTAAACGTCATGACAATGGTGTCGAACCGACCGTCGTCCGCATGTATGCCCTGCACGTCGACCGCGACCATTTCGATAGGAAACTCAAGATAAGCACTGCGCTGCTGCGCCAACGTCTGCATCTGTGCCGCAGGATCAACACCAATTAAGCGTGTCACCTTAGCGGGATCGTAATAGCGAAGATTGAGTCCTGTCCCGATGCCAATCTCCAGAACCTCTCCCTGTGCCTGAGGTACCAGACGGGCCCGCCTAGCCATCACGTCCCCCATCCCGCAGGCGGTATCAATCAACTTCGGCAAGACATAACGATCATATAAGCCCATATCCCCTCCTCTGCGTCAGTGCAGCTTAGCAGCCTTCGGAGATGAACAGAGCACGGAATAAGCCGGAAGGACGAGTTGCTCAGGGATGTAACGAGTGAAGCTGAGCGAGGGGGGTGGGTGCAGCCATGTCTAGCCCGGGGCACCCAACTTTCCATTCGCGCAAAGAAGAACACCCCGACCATATCTGATCGGGGTGTTCG
>NZ_JAYPMU010000009.1:0-41521 GCF_038130085.1 Halopseudomonas sp.
CTCAGTTGATCGGCGCGGGTGATGCGCAAATCTGATTTGATCAGCGTTTCCCTAAAGTATATTGGCGACATTTCCTACTCGCTATACTTGTGGCATTGGCCCGTTTTGGTAGTCGGCCAACATCTACTGCTCGATAAAGGCCTCTACTCACAACTGTTGCTTGTAGCGACCTCCTTTGCCCTCGCCGACCTCTCGTATCGATTGATCGAGAACCCAATTCGTCAACACCGAGCCGCGCGCATAAGCACAAAGTGGCAAATCGTGATTAGCCTTGCCGCAATCGCATTGGTCAACGTTCAACTAATTAAATGGCATAACAGCGCAACAGATCGCCTTGTCGCTCAGGCGGAATCCCCTTTCGCACTGGCTCGTATGGATGCCCCTGAGATTTATAGACATGGCTGCGACGACTGGTACAGTTCAGCGCAAGTAAAGGTCTGCCATTTCGGCGCGAAGGATGCTCCCAAGATCGCCGTAGTATGGGGCGACAGCATTGGACTTCAGTGGTTCCCTGCGATTAAGGGCGCCCTTGAACTGGAAACAGGCCAATGGAGAATCGAGGTAATCACAAAATCTTCTTGCCCAATTGTCGACCATCCGATCTTTTACGGACGACTCGGTCGCATCTACACCGAGTGCAGCGATTGGCGCAGGGACGCGGCGAAATACATCAACAAGCTAACCCCCGATCTGCTGATCGTGGGCTCCGCAGGCAGCTATGACCTGGATGAATCAACATGGGAACAAGCGACCCTCAGCTTGCTTAAAGAAGACGCTATGACCGCGAAGCAGGTAGCAATCCTGGCTCCAACCTATGCACTTGGGATGAACGGCGTAACGTGCTTGGAGCGACACGGACTACCAATGAAGGATAGCGAGAATTGTCATACCCGGGCTGAAGATCCCTATCGATCCGCAACCATCACCGCACTGAATCGGGTCGCCACCATGCAACCACGCATTCATGTGATAGACCTGAATGGGAAGGTTTGTCCTGACAGGATATGCAGAGCCCTGATAAACGGCACTATTGTCTATAGAGACAGTCAACACATCACCGCAACTTTCGCTGAAAGCCTCGCATCCGCCGTAAAGGCGGAGCTACAGTTACAGTTCCAAGCGGCTTCTTACCAGTAGCTTCCGAAGATGTGGATTGAAAACACTGCACAACTGACAAATCGACTGTCGGACCAAGGACAATACACAGCAGATGCCACAGAGCCCTCCATCTAAAATATTGCTTATTACCCGCAACCTGCCGCCCCTAATCGGCGGTATGGAGCGCCTGAACTGGCATATGGCCGATGAAATTTCCAAATATGCGGAAGTTCAAGTCATCGGGCCTAGCGGGTCAGCAGCACGCAAGCCGGAAAACGTGACACTTAGAGAGGCACCGCTCAAACCTTTACCGTTATTTCTTATAGTCACGTTTTTGAAAGGCCTCTGGCTCGCCCTGCGCTGGCGCCCGGATACCATTTTGGCTGGCAGCGGCCTAACCGCCCCCACCGCGTGGCTGCTCAGCAAACTATGCGGCGTACGCTCCGCTGCTTACTTGCACGGCTTCGACATCACGGCCGACCACACGGTCTACCGTAGACTCTGGCGCCCAACCTTCAAGAAACTCGATCGTGTCATCGTAAACAGCACCCCAACCCGTGACCTAGCACTTGCCGCCGGCGTTGCGCCGGACCGAATCAGTATCGTATTTCCGGGAGTAACCCTGCCCAAGACACGAAAACCCGAAAGCAGCATCAGTGCATTCAAACAACAGCACGGGCTCGAAGGCAAAAAGATACTGCTCTCAGTCGGCCGCCTGACCACCCGAAAGGGCCTACGCGAATTTGTAGAATTTAGCCTTCCCGACATCGTCAAAGCAGAACCCAATGCCGTGCTACTAGTCGTAGGCGAAGCCCCCAAAAACTCTCTTGGCGCAGGTATTCAGAGCGTCGAAAGCATCCAGGCCCAGGCAGATGCATCGGGAGTCGGCGACCACATCAAGTTTCTCGGCGTCATCACAGACCCCGCCCTGCTGGCCACCGCGTATGAAGCAGCTGACGTCCACGTATTCCCTGTACGCCATATACCGAACGATCCTGAAGGTTTTGGGATGGTCGCGATTGAGGCTGCAGCGCATGGGCTGCCGACAGTTGCCTTTGCGACGGGGGGAGTAATTGACGCAGTTTCCCAAGGGCAAAGCGGAAAGCTGGCACAGCCTGAGAACTATACCGAACTATCCGAGGGGATCATCAGCCACTTCTCGTCGGTGACTGATCTGGACGGCATTCGGTCGTTCGCGGCGCAATTCGGTTGGGAGGCGTTTGCTAAGAAACTGCACATAGCCCTTGGCAGTTCGGCGATTAGCAAGCAGGCCGCATGAAAATAGACAAGTCAAAACCCTCGCATTGGCTTAAGCTGCTTTCGTTCGCAGCACAGGCAACCGTTGGGTTGCTACTTCGCCCGCTATCAAAAAAATCGGCAGTAACGTTGTACGGTCACAAATTGAACGGAAATTTGCTGCCGCTATATCAACAATGCCCTGATGCCGTTTTCTTGAGTATGGATCGCGACTATTGCCTTGCGCTCCACGCTCAAGGCATCCGTGCGCAATGGGCGTGTACTCCCGGTGCTGCCTTACTACTCGCACGCAGTAAAGCCATCATTAGCGACCATGGCCTCCACAGCCTGGAGCCGCTACTGCCTGCGTACCGCAAAACGGGCCTTAAATGCTTCGATGTTTGGCACGGTATACCCTTCAAAGGTTTCGATGCAGACGACTTCAGGCTACAGCGCACCTACGACGAGGTCTGGGTTGCATCCCCTCTGCATCGAGAGCTTTACATTGAGCGTTATGGTTTTGCGCCTGAAAAAGTGATTGTTACCGGATACGCGCGAACCGACGCCCTCGTACAACCCGCACACACCAACATCGAACTACGCGAACATCTGAAGCTACCTGCAGATGGTGCCATCATTTTGTTTGCTCCCACTTGGGCGCAAGACACTCAAGGTAGGAGTCTCTACCCGTTCGGCCACAATGAAACCGAGTTCCTGACGGTCTTGTCAGAGTTGGCGCGGGCTCACAACGCTACCGTGATTTTGCGTACGCACCTCAATAGCAGCGGCACCGAGGTGCGGCGGGAATACTCAAACATCTGCAGGATGCCGAGCAATCAATGGACTGATACCGAAAGCATTCTGCAAGTTAGTGACGTACTGATCTGTGACTGGTCATCCATCGCCTTCGACTACCTCTTACTCGGCCGCCCCACCCTGTTCCTCGATGTACCTGCCCCGTTCCGAAAAGGCTTTTCGTTGGGGCCAGAGTATCGATTCGGCGCACTAGTCTGCAGTCTGAAGACACTCATGCAAGAACTGGAACGAGCGATAGAGCAACCTGATGAGTATTGGCGCTCACACGCAGAGAAACACAGTGCGGTTCTCACGGACATCTATGGCGCTTGGGCGGATGGCAAAGCAACACAGCGCTGTTTAGAACGCCTTAGCGAGTGGTGATGGCTAAAGCCGGATCTTTTCAATGATAGTGGTGGTCGAGATTGACGGAGTACGAGGAAGGTAGACAACCTTACAGATATCCGAGAACTCATCGAATCTGCCAGCCCAATCGTCTCCCATGACCAGCACATCTGCTTTGTGTTGAATGAGATACTCGCGCTTCTGCTCAAGTGACTCCTCAACAAATACCGAGTCTACGCAACGAAGCGCAGCGACAATCGCCATGCGCTCTTCCTGGGAATAGACCGGTGTTCGCCCTTTCTTACTCATATTGAGCAAGTCACTGGATACACCCACGGCGAGGGAACTACCCAGTCGACTGGCTCCTTCTAAGATCCGAAGATGGCCTACATGGAACACATCAAACGTTCCGAAAGTAACAACTCTTTTTTCCATATCAACGACCTAAAGCTTGATCGATACATTTATCGAACTGAGAGACTGCGAACTCGTTATGCGCGTAAAAATCATACGCCTTTGTAGAAACCCGACCTTGAAGAGCTTCAAGCATCCCATATACAAGCCCCCCAACACTGTTCTCAACAAGCAGACCATAACCTTCTGAAAGCAGTTCACTGGGCCCGGGAATGTCTGTCGAGATAACAGGCATACGAAGCTGCATAGCCTCAAAAAGCACTAATCCAATACCTTCATAGAAGGAAGAAAACACAAATGCATCTGCGCGTTTTACCAGCGGAAAAGGATTATTGGACCCCACCACAATAAAAATAGACTCGCGTGCAGGTGAGCGTTTCTGGCGCGCCCTTATTTCATCTAAGAGTACGCCATGGCTACCAACAATGAAGAGTTGAGTATCAGGGTGCTCTTGCCAGACCTGTTCAAACGCCTCGATCAGTCTTAACTGACCTTTCTCAGGAGAAAACCTGCCAAGATTTACGAATGAAAATTTCTGACCATCTCTAAAGCACCGCTCGACTCTTTGATACTCTTCCGCCTCTACCCCTCGGTAAAATGCGTTTGCCAAAGGCTCAGCCGCGCGAGCACTGACGTCAATCAAAAGAGGATTTGGCGTGTATACCGCCTTATTTCGATAATCATAAACCTTTTCGCAGTACTCGGACTCCACACCCTCCCGAACAATAGCTACCGAATCTGCAACTTCATATGAAAGGCGCAGCAACCTCGAATCAAAAACCCTATTAGCTGCCACCTCTTTAACCATTTCGTTATGAACGTAAACAACCTTTTTACAATCTAGACCAAGTGACAGCAGTGCTGCGCGCCAAGAATATCCATTGAAATTCACAAAAACATCGAATTGAGAGTTTCCAAATATCCGAGAACACTCTTTACTCCAGATTTTCCTTAACACGCCACTCCCGCCAAACCAGTCAGCCCTGAAAAAGTAAAGGCTCGCTACTCCAATCAAATTAAGCGGCGACACATATACACTCAGGACAAGAGGAATGTACTTGATATGACGACCGAGAGAGAGAAAATATTCCTCCGCTGCTTCCCTATCATGACTGGAGTCAGCCAAAACCGTGATCTCATATCTATCATCATCCAGCAATGGCAAAAGAGTCTGAAATGAGCGAGCGATCCCATTATTCAGAAGCGCACCAACGTAAAATAAAACTCTCGTCTTCCCTAAAGGATGAGCGACACTCAATGCACACTCAGCCTCAAGTCCGCCAAAAAATTGGTCGCACACTTCTTTTGAGCTAACCCCTTCATCCCACGGGCAGAATTTTTCCAAAAAACCAGCATACGTTGGAGCCAAGCCTTGCACAAAGCTTTGCGATTCGACCAACGCGCCAAGTAGTTCATGGTGATTCGTGGTTTTAAAAAAAGGGAGCGCCTCCAACGCCATATACATATTACGCCCAGATCGATAACTATCTAAGTCTGGCACATAAAGAAATATTGGGCGCCCAGTACAGGCAAAATCAAACATTACCGAAGAGTAGTCCGTCACTAACGCATGACAGCAGGATAGGTGTTCATATGGTTCCCTTTCTACAGGAAACGACTTAACCCGATCATAACCACCAAAACTTAACTTCCCACTCACCTGAGGATGAAGCCTAACCCATATAGTAAAATTTACAGGAAGGTGATCATCTAAAAAATCTAAAAAAACTTTCAATGCCTCCAAAAGCCGAAGAGACTCTGCCTTTCGTGTAGAAAAGTCCCCTCTCCAAGTAGGCATAAAGGCCACATCAAAACGAGACGCACTCAGGGACTTAGCTTTTGAGTTCACAAGTACATCGTTACGTGGGTACCCTCTTCTGACAAGCTTTCTATCCCCCAGGTTCCTAATCATGTACGCATCTAGCAATACATTTTCAGTAAACCGATTAGGAACAAGAATGAAACTGGCGTGCAGAAAATTCCTCTGAGTATTCCCGACATAAGAAAACGCTTCAAAAGGCGTATCTCGCCCTAGTGATTTCAGAGGGGTACCATGCCACGTATTCAAATAGCACTGTTCTTCTCTACGGCTAAAATACAAAGGAAAGGTAACATCGCTTATCAACCATTTTGACACTGCAAGATAATAGACATAAGCAAGACCGCGAGGCCTCACAACTTTAACCCGCCCCGCCCCCAACCTACCCAATACCCATGCTTTTCGCCTGCGCGAGGCCACTACAATCAATTGCAGACTATCGTATCTCGCATCCGAAACAATATTTAACGCCAGATAATAAGGACTACCAAAAAAGTCCGATCCATGGTGCGATTCCAGCAACACAAATTTTTCCTTTACAGAAAAGAAATCGCATATAAAGCTATATATGTAGCCATAGACAAATCGCCGAGTCAGAACCGTGCGGGCAACAGCGGAAAATCTGCGTAGAATATTCACCAGCACTCATCTCCGCGAACGCAGTTCATAAATCACCTGAGGTGCAAAATATGCAGGGAATTTCTTTACCGCAAACTTAACCATATCATCCCCGAACGAAAACTGCCCTTGGACAGAACAGACTTCCAGCCCAAAAGTTTCTGCCCACTGCTCGAAGTCCTTAACCGTCCAAAATCGCAGATGCTCGCGCATGTGATAAACAATAGTCGTTATCGGAAATCTACCACCAAACATCAGGCGAAATCTGTGCTTCAGGCACCCGACGTTCGGAATTGTCACAAAAATGCGCCTAGGCCTCAGCTCAATTACTTGCCGCATAACGCTTTCTGCATCAGGAATGTGTTCCAACACCTCCATCAATGTAACGACGTCCCAATCACACCCAACTTGTTCCAATAGCCGCAAATCGGTGTCAATCACTTTAGTCGCGCATCCATGCTCCTGAGCAACTCGCACAGCCTCAGAAGACGCATCCAGTCCTAGCGACTTGCATCCTGGCTTCACCCTAGCAAGATATTGCTGAAATGAGGCATCCCCACAACCAATATCCAAGACACTTTCTTGCTCCTGAATTAAACCGGCAATTACTTTGAACCTATCCAGCTCTCGCGTACTTCCCTCGTCTACCGCACGCTCCTGCCAATACGCATCGTAGTCGTCGAACTCTTCTAGAGGAGCTAAGCGAGTAATATATTCATGCAACCGAGCAACAATACGAAGGCCAGGTATTTTCAATAGCAAGCTCATATGAGTCCGTTACCTTTCCGTCCCGAGGTGTTGAACTTGATCGCAAAAACCAAGCGAGGTTTTACGATGAGCGATTACAACCACTGTTTTGAGGCTTGACAAAACACCAATAGCTTCGGTGATTGCTGCTTCAGCCTCACTATCGAGTGCACTTGTTGCCTCATCCATAAACAATACAGGAGGATCCCGATACAGGGCTCTTGCGATTCCCACCCGCTGCCGCTGCCCCCCGGACAAGCGCACACCGCGGTCACCAATTGGCGTGTCGTAGCCCCGTGGTAAATCAGTCAGCACAAAATCATGAATCTGCGCCAACCGCGCGGCGTCCTCCACCGCCCGTATGTCAATCTGGCCTCTTGGCACACCAAAAGCGATATTCTCAGCGACGCTCATGTCGGCCAGATAAATATGCTGCGGCACATAACCTATGGCGCGCTGCCAACTCGCTACATTCGAAACATCTACTTCCACATCATCGACCAACAAGCGCCCCTGTTGCGGCTTCAGCAAACCAAGAAGCAAATCCATCAGGGTGCTTTTACCCACTCCGCTAGCCCCGACGATGCCCATACTGGTGTTCGCTGGCACACTCAGATTGAAATTTTCAAAAACTGGCTTTTCTGGTGTTGATGGATAAGCAAATTTTACGCCCTCAAGCCGAATACTCCGTGTCGGGCGCAGTGCAGTCGTGCCAGACGGATTTGTTTGTACCGGAAGCCTAAGATGTTGATAGATGACGTCGAGCGCAGCGGAGGAAAACTTTAGCTGGGCAAAACCCCGGTACATGATCTGCGCCGATGGCAAAATGCGGTATGCGGCAAAGCCGTAGAGACCAAGTACAGGCAACACTTGAGCGATATCTTCGCTACGCTGAATCAGGAACAGCGATAGAGTAATTAGGCCAGTATAGCCAACAGCCTCAACAATATAGAGCGGTGACTGGCTCAATGTTTCGGCGTTTGCCTGATGCCGCGAATAACCACGCGATGCCGCTTGGAAGCGCGCTTGGTAAGCTTCCACTGCACCGGTGACCTTCACATCTTTGATGCCACCAAGAACTTCATTGCAGGCCTTGAAGCGAGCACCGTTCTCTTCCTGCCGCGCCCGCCCCGTCAGCACCAGACGCTTGCGCACCAACACATAGATGCTGCCATACAGCGCCGCCACAAGCGCTGCCGCACCAATAGCGACCCATGGGTCATACAGAAACAACACCGTGACCATAGCCAAAACGACAGCCCCTTGGGCTATCAGTTGGGACAAGGGTTTGATCAGCCCCCCATGCAATTGATCTACTTCTGACAGGGTATTGCGAGCCAATTCAGCAGGGTTGTGTGTCAGAAAGAATTCGTAAGGCTGCGCCAGATAACGGGATAGCAACCGAGCGCTAATCCCGTGACGCAAAAAATAGGTAAACCGGTTAATGGAATGAAGGGTAAATGTCTTGAACAAAGAGGAGCCGACTACCAACGCAATAGACCCCAAACCAAGCATCAAGATAAACCGCCCGTCATCCGCCGGCGCGAGCCGCTCGTATAACCATTTAAGGGCAGCAACTTCGTGAATCACTTCAGGACGTGCAAGTACAGACAGAAACGGCATGATAGATACCACTCCGACTGTCTCAGCGAACGCCATCAAAACCACCAGCGCCATCATCAAAATGGACTTACTGCGCTCACTCGGCGTAAGAATGAACCAGACCTTTTTCAAATCAGAGGTCATACCTGCCACATACCTTTCACACGAGTCACTAGCGCCCCTCCCGGTACATCAACGCGGTGATCTGCTCTGATATCAGCCCCATGAGAAACACCATCGCGCTGCCGGTGTAGAGCAATGCACTCATGTTGGTAAATCGCCCGAACGCACTCAAGGTATAGCCATACCAGACTGACGCAAGCAGAAACGCCAACGCGGCAATCGGTGCAAACAGCTTGAGCGGAGAGTAGAGCGTGCCGATTTTAAAGATGATCAACAAAAACCGAACGCCATCCTTCAGCGGCTTGATATGACTTTTCCCAACGCGCTGAGCCGCGTGAATAGGCTCGTAGGCCACTGAGTACCCCGCCCTGAAAAACGCCATAGTTGAGGTAGTCGGATACGAGAAGCCGTTTGGCAGCAGATACAAGAACTCGCGAAACTTGTCAGCACGCACCGCCCGAAACCCAGAAGTCAGGTCTTCGACCTTATGTCCTGTCATATAGGTGGCGAGCCTGTTGTAGAAAACGTTCGCTGCGCCTCGCCCCACGCTGGCTTGGGAGCCCTTTTGTCTTGCCCCCACGACAAGGTCGTACCCTTCATTCAGCCGAGTCAGCAAACGCTGAATATCTGCTGGGTTATGCTGCCCGTCGCCGTCCATGAACACGATAACGTCCCCTGTGGCTGACCTTGCGCCATTTTTGATGGCCGCTCCGTTGCCCTTTGAGTAGGGATGGCGCTTGACCACGCAACCAGCCGCCTCTGCAACCGCCGCTGTTTCATCGGTCGAGCCATCGTCAACGACAATAACTTCTTTCCATCGCCCTGCCGACATCAGCTTCTCCAGCATGCCAGCCAAACCAACAGCTTCATTCTTTGCCGGTATGACAATCGACACGTCCGACTCCAGAACCAGATTCTTACTCATTCGCCTGCCTTTGTGAGTCGTTATTTGATTCACGCTCTTCCAATAGATCCGCTTTAAGCTCGTCAAGCACTGCTTTTGTCATCACCCCGGTGTTTTCCTCAACGAAAGGGTAGCGCCGCTCAATGGCAGACAGCGCAGAAGAATGATCATCGGCCGCCAACGCCGCAGAAACCTGATACTGCAGCACGGGTAGCGCCACCGGGGAGGCCGCTTCTGCCTCCAGCAAATATCGATCACGTTCAGTATCGCGCCCGAGATCCTCGGCCACGGCCGCCGCCAGGAAATAAATACGCGTGCTTATATGATTGATTTTGAAAAGCTGGCTGCCCGATAACGCATTGATCAGGCTCAACAAGTCTTCACCGTTGAGGTCGCCGCAAGCTTCATTCTGAATCAATTCTCTTAACCCAAATAACCCGTCAACCACAGAACGCGGCTTTTCCGCACCAGCAGCAAAAGAAACCGTGCTTTTTAATCGCTGCCGGGCCTCTTCGTACCGATTCAGCTTGCAGGCGTAGCCTACTGCCTGCAGCTGAACACTGACACAACCGGGGCAGTGCTCAATGGTTCGATCCAGCAAAGACAGCGTGTACTCGTATCGCTGCCTGCGAATATGTTGGTAGTTCAGATCTGCAACCGTGTCCTGGGCACCGGACAGCTCTAGAAAAACAGCGTGGGTTACGGCCCGAGATGAAGCAGGCCGCTCGGCAGCCCACACATTAGCCGCTTTGATCGGTTGCCCCCACATGGTCGTCACCGAGAGCAGCACAGCCCACTGAAGTAGCACGAACAAGCCGAACACCAAGATGGCCAAACGACGATATGCCATTGGCACACTTGCAACCCCAAAAGCTAGAGCCAAGCAAATGCCATAAACAGGGAGGTAGTTTCTGTGCTCGAAATAGAGTTCCAGCTGAATGGAGGTAGATTCAAGAAGGTGGCCAAACAGAAACCAGAGCAGTGCAAACAACGGCCAACGGGTTCTACCTGTCACATGCAGCCATATTGCTGCCGACAACACCATCAGCCAGCCAACAGCCGCGCCTATTGCGTGTAGCGGGTTCGGAGTTCTCGGATAGTCATCGTGGAACGGCCCGAACAACGATGGAACAGGCGCAAAGAATGCCTTCAGGTACTCCCAGAGTATTACCTGCTCGATCTGGAGCCGCTGCCACACGCTGTAGCCGCGCACATCCGACACCCAGAAATAGTTGCGCATCAGCGGAGACAGATAAACAAGAAAAACCGCCAAGGCTAGAAACAGCACTGCTAGCCTGGCCTTGTGTGTCCAGTGCGCGCGCGCCCCAAGCGCCTGCTTGCGCACCAAGATATCTATTGCCAGTGCAAACAGAGGCGTCAGCGCACCGTTTTCCTTGCTGAACATAGCCAGCAAAGTGCCCAACCCAAGCAAAAAGAACTGAACAAACAAAGCGCGCACAGGGGACACCGAGTACAGCCGGTAGCTCCACACAAAACCGACCAACCCCAAGAGACTAAATAATGCCGCGAGCCCCGTCATGCGCTGGATGGCAATCAATGAGGTTGACGCCAACAAAGGCAAACCTGCCCATAGAATGGCAGCACCAAAAGCCGCAAAAAATGCCTGATTCACGGAGCAATGGCTGCTGACGCGTACACACAGGTAACCCAGCGCACCAATCAGCAGCGTGTTAACAAAATGGATAAGCGTATTAACCAGAAGAAGACCAGGGCTATTATCTGGCCAGCCATTCGCCTGCAGTGCAAATGAAGCCAACGCAATGGGCCTGCCTAGAGGGCCAGCGAAACCATCAAAGGTGAAGGCCATCGCTGAGTGCAAATCGGTAATCTTGGATAAGCCTTCCAGATTTCCATAGTCGTCATAAAAAAGGGCACCACCAAAGCCTTGTTTATAAACCAGGAAAAGCAGTGCTGAAGCAAAGGCTATCAACAGGCACCTAAGCGCAACCACCTTAGTCATAACGTTCCACACGCCAAGTTTTCTATAACATGAAAAAGCCCCGCTTTGCGGGGCTTTTTCAAATCAACAACATGCCCGCATTAGCGGCAAGAACCCGGCAGCCAGGAGTTCTTGGCAGGAGCGGTTACAACACTGGCGGAGCAGATCCACTCAGTGATGTGGAAAGAGCTCTGATAAACCGGAGAAAGCTCGATAGTTACACCATCGATGTCGTCTTGACTTTCTACGGTCACGATACCCGTGGTACCAACCAGAAGGTTAGTCGCGTAACGAGTTGCCTCGAAATCGCCACCACACTGACTCAAGTTGCTAGTAGCAGACTGACCTTTGGCCTGAACAGTTTCAGTTACACAAGTCCGAGCAGAGCTGGCAGCCAGAACCACTTCAGACATCTTGGCACGTGCGGTGTAGTCCTGGTAGGCCGGCAGAGCGATAGCAGCCAGAATACCGATGATCGCAACCACGATCATCAGTTCGATCAAGGTAAAACCCTTTTGAGCTTTCATGTTGTACTCCTTTAAGTGAAATAGCCGTGCGGCTCACAAGATCAAAGCAAATATCAGACCAACGTGCAAAGGAGTGATCTACGGCCTGTGCAATGGCTCTTAGTCGCCATACCAACACGCGAGCCGAACGGTGTACGACAAAAAGTGACATTTTTTGTCACCCTGCGCATTTAGACCGGGCCGGAAATCAATGCAAATACCGACAACCCACGCACAACCAGCAGACGCAGACAGTTCAATCACAGCGGCGACTGTACTATAGTCTGCAACATTGACGTTTTTGCAGATTGGGACTATTGCCACATGGAAACCCCCGCTCTTTCAGGGCTCGCACGACGTATCGTGCAAGAAGGCCTCATTGAGGCCGAAGTGGCTGCCAAAGCATGCCAGCAGGCAAACCAGGAAAAGATTCCGCTGATCACACACCTGGTACAGAAAAAACTGGCCGATGCCAAATCACTGGCCATGACCTGCGCCGAAGAGTTCGGCTACCCCTACTTTGACCTCAGTTCCCTGGACAAGGAAGCCCAACCCAAGGAACTGGTGAGCGAAAAGCTCGTTCGCCAGCACAACGTGATGCCGCTGTTCAAACGCGGCTCACGGCTGTATCTGGCGATTTCCGATCCAACCAACCAACAAGCACTAAGCGACGTCCAGTTTCATACCGGCCTGATGACCGATGCAGTCATCGTCGAAGACGATAAGCTGCTGAACGCCATAGAAAAGTATCTGGATAGCCCGACTGGCGGCTTGGGTGACATCGGCGACGCAGATCTCGACGACCTTGATGTACAAACCGTCAAGGACGAAGACCGTGCAGATGGCGGCAGCGAGGCAGATGACGCCCCTATTGTGCGATTCGTCAACAAGATGCTGCTGGACGCCGTGCGAATGGGCTCTTCAGACTTGCACTTTGAGCCGTACGAAAAAATGTACCGGGTGCGGTTTCGTACCGACGGTGTGCTGCACGAAGTAGCAAAACCGCCCTCACAGTTAGGGGTCCGTATCGCAGCACGCCTCAAAGTCATGTCTTCCATGGATTTGGCGGAACGCCGTAAGCCGCAAGATGGTCGCATCAAGCTAAAGATTTCCAAGAACAAGGCAATCGACTTCCGCGTCAACACCCTACCAACACTCTGGGGTGAGAAGGTTGTGTTGCGTATCCTTGACTCGGAGAGCGCCAAGATGGGTATTGATGCCCTGGGCTACGAAGAAGATCAGAAGAAGATGTACCTCGCAGCATTGGCTAGGCCCCAAGGCATGATTCTGGTTACCGGCCCCACGGGCTCAGGCAAAACCGTATCGCTGTACACCGGCTTGAATATCCTCAACACCATGGAGCGCAACATTTCCACCGCGGAAGACCCCGTGGAAATCAACCTCGAAGGCATCAACCAGGTCAACGTCAACCCGAAACAGGGCCTGGACTTTGCCCAAGCGCTGCGTGCCTTCCTGCGTCAGGATCCAGACATCATCATGGTGGGCGAGATCCGTGACCTTGAAACGGCAGAGATTGCGATCAAGGCGGCGCAGACAGGCCACATGGTCATGTCGACTCTGCACACCAACAGTGCAGCCGAAACCCTCACCCGGATGCGCAACATGGGCGTGCCCTCGTTCAACATTGCCACCTCCGTCAACCTGATCATCGCCCAGCGGCTGGCCCGTCGCCTATGCAAATCGTGCAAGAAGCCCATGGAAGTACCCAACGAGGTGCTTCTTGAAGAAGGCTTCACCCAAGATAAAATTGATACAGGCCTAACAATTTACGGCCCCGTGGGTTGCGAAAACTGCAAAGACGGTTATAAAGGTCGTGTTGGTATCTATGAAGTCGTCAAGATCACCCCGGCGATGCAGCGCATCATCATGGAAGACGGCAACTCAATTCAGATCTCTGACGTAGCGCAGAGTGAGGGTTTCAGAAACCTGCGCCAGTCCGCCCTAATGAAGGTTGAAGAGGGTGTCACCAGCCTGGCGGAAGTCAACCGAGTGACCAAGGATTAAGTCATGGCGCAACAAGCCGCACTGAAGAAAAAACCTGCAGCCAGGAAGGCGAAAGAAGACAAACTTCACCCGTTCAAATGGGAAGGCAAGGATCGCAAGGGCACCAAGATCTCAGGCTCACTGCAGGGAGAGAACGCGGCGCTGGTCAAGACCCAGCTGCGCAAGCAAGGCATCTTGGTCACCAAGATCAAGCGCGAATCCACACTGTTTGCCAAGCGCCCCAAGCCGATCAAACCACTGGATATCGCCTTCTTCACCCGTCAGCTGGCGACCATGATGGAGTCTGGCGTACCCATCATCCAGGCGTTCGAGATTATCGCCGAGGGCGCAGAGAACCCAAGCGTCGCGAAGCTCGTTACCGATATCAAGAATGATGTCGCAGCTGGTAACACGCTGGCTGACTCGCTTCGCCAGCACCCCAAGTACTTCGACGACCTGTTCTGCAACCTCGTTGAATCAGGCGAACAATCCGGTCGCTTGGAGTCGCTGCTTGACCGCATCGCGACGTATAAGGAGAAGACCGAGGCGCTCAAGGCCAAGATCAAGAAGGCGATGACTTATCCCATCGCCGTAGTCGTGGTTGCTGTCATCGTGACAGCCATCATGCTGTTGAAGGTCGTACCCGCCTTTCAGGATGTATTCGCCAACTTTGGTGCGGAACTACCAGCCTTCACCCTTTTCGTGATCGGCATATCAGAGTGGCTCCAGTCGTGGTGGTTTATCGCACTGGTGCTGATTATCGCGATAGGCTACGCGTACTCGCAGGCACACCAAAGATCGAAGGCGTTTCGCGATTTTGAGGATCGAACGCTCCTCAAGGCGCCCGTCGTCGGCGATATCGTCTACCAGGCAGCTGTCGCGCGATACGCTCGCACCCTGTCCACCACCTTCGCAGCCGGTGTTCCGCTTGTTGACGCCTTGGACTCTGTGGCTGGCGCAGCCGGCAATGTCGTGTTCTACAACGCAGTAATGAAGATCAAAGAAGACGTCTCAGCCGGCTCACAGCTCAACTTTTCAATGCGCACCACAAACGTGTTCCCCTCTCTTGCCACCCAGATGACCGGGATTGGTGAAGAGTCCGGTAACCTCGACGGCATGCTGGAGAAAGTCGCTGATTACTACGAAGCGGAAGTAGACAACAAGGTTGATAACCTCACTACGCTGCTTGAGCCGCTCATCATGTCGGTCTTGGGTATTCTGGTAGGTGGCTTGATTATCGCCATGTACTTGCCGATCTTCCAGTTGGGTAACGTCGTCTAACCCATGCCGCTCATTGACTACCTGGCCAGCCACGCGCTGGCCTTTGTTTTGCTCGCAGGGCTGCTAGGACTGATCGTCGGCAGTTTTCTCAATGTTGTCATCCACCGCTTACCCCGCATGATGGAACGGGAGTGGCGTCAGCAAGCGCTGGAGCTGCTCCAGCCTGACACCGAGCACCCGCCCGGTGAGACTTACAACCTCCTGCTGCCGCACTCCCACTGCCCGCACTGCAAGACTGAGATAAAGGCGTGGCAGAACTTGCCAATCATCAGCTACCTGATTCTGGGCGGCCGGTGCGGCCAGTGCCGTCACCCAATCAGCGCCCGTTACCCGCTAGTCGAAGCGCTGACCGCAGCACTATCGATGGCGGTTGCCTGGCAGTATGGTTTCGGCTGGGCCGCGGCCGGCATGATTCTGCTGACTTGGGGCCTGATCAGCCTCAGCATGATCGACGCAGATACTCAACTGCTGCCGGACGCACTGGTGCTGCCACTGCTTTGGCTCGGCCTGATCGCCAACAGCTTCGGCCTCTATACCGACCTGCATACCGCGCTTTGGGGCGCGATCGCCGGCTATCTCAGCCTGTGGTCCGTTTACTGGCTGTTCAAGCTGATCACTGGCAAGGAAGGCATGGGCTATGGCGACTTCAAGCTGCTCGCTATGCTCGGCGCCTGGGGCGGCTGGCAGACTCTGCCACTGACGATTCTGCTGTCATCGCTGGTTGGAGCAATCCTCGGCATTATCATTCTCAAGGCTCGTGGTGCCGCTAACAGCACCCCACTGCCCTTCGGACCCTATCTGGCCATTGCTGGCTGGATAGCACTGATCTGGGGTGAGACAATCACCAGCCAGTATCTGCAATTCGCTGGTTTTTGAACCGGTCACGCAGTAAATCCGAGGAGCAGTACCCGATGATCATTGGCCTGACAGGCGGTATCGGCAGCGGCAAGACCGCCGCCGCCAATCGCTTCGCTGCCGCGCACGGCATCCACGTCGTCGATGCGGATGAGAAGTCCCGCGTCGTTGTTCAACCCGGCAAGCCCGCACTGAAACATATCGTCGATCGCTTCGGCGACGAGATTTTGCTTGAGGACGGCAACCTCAACCGCGCCGCCCTGCGCGAGCAGGTCTTTGCCGCGCCAGCCGAGCGCCAGTGGCTGGAGCAATTGCTGCACCCGCTAATTCGCGACGAGATCATCACCGATTTACAGTCAGCAACGTCTCCCTACGCGCTGCTGGTCTCGCCGCTACTGGTTGAATCAGGCCAGAACGCACTGACCAAGCGCATAATCGTCGTGGACGTACCCGAGGCCATGCAACTCGCCCGCACAGTCCAGCGCGACGCGGTACCTGAGGCCCAGGTACGCGCAATTATGCAGGCACAGGCACAACGCGAAGAACGCCTGCGGCACGCCCACGACGTCCTGACCAACGACAGCGACCTGGCTGCTCTACACGCACAAGTCGACGCATTACACCAACACTATCTGCAACTGCTGGAGGTGCAACCATGACACTGACGGTCAACTGCCCCACCTGCAAAGCGCCTGTAACCTGGGACGCCAGCTTCCCTGAACGCCCGTTCTGCAGCCATCGCTGCCGCCTGATCGACCTTGGCGCCTGGGCCGCCGAAGAGCACGTGATTGAGGGGCGCCCTGACGACGAGCAAGACGTCTTTTCCGAAGACCTACCGGAGCGCTGATCATGCGCCGCATTCATGTCATGGCGGCGGTTATCCGCGATGCCCAGCGCCACATCCTGATTGCAAAACGTCCCGACAGCGCCCATCAGGGCGGATTGTGGGAGTTCCCGGGCGGCAAACTGGAGGACAGCGAATCTCGCTACGACGGACTGCAACGCGAGCTGTGCGAAGAACTCGGCATCGAGGTTCGCGAGGCTCGGCCGCTGATTGATCTGCACCACGACTACCCGGACAAGCACATCCGGCTCGACGTCTGGGAAGTCAGTTCATTCACTGGCACCGCGCACGGTGCAGAAGGCCAGCCGGTACGCTGGGTCTCTGAGCAGCAACTGCCGGACTACGCCTTCCCCGCTGCCAATCAGCCCATCGTGAGCGCCGCGCGCCTGCCTGATCTATACCTGATTACACCTGACTGCAGCACCGCAGAGCTATTGAGCGGGATTGAGCGGGCAATTGAGGCAGGCGTAAGGCTTATTCAGCTGCGCCAGACCCAACTCAACGCAGACCAGTACCGGGCGCTTAGCCAAACCGTGCTCGCCCGCTTCGAACAGCATGCAACCTTCATCCTCAAGGGTGACAGCCCTCCCGATAGCGCATGCACCGGCTGGCACCTGACTGCAGCTCAGTTGCACCAGCTCAGCACCCAGGGCGATCGCCCTCTGGCAGCGCACCGCTGGCTGAGCGCCTCCTGCCACAATGCTGAGGAGCTGCTCATGGCGGAGAGTCTGGGAGTCGACTTTGTCACCCTGTCGCCGTTGCTGGCCACCGCTTCTCACCCGGACGCGACACCACTCGGCTGGAATCAGGCCACCTCATTGGTGGCCCAGTGCAAGCTACCAGTCTATCTGCTTGGCGGCGTTGGGCCGGATGACCGGCAGCGCGCCTGGGCTGCCGGCGCGCAGGGTGTTGCCGCCATTCGCGGACTTTGGACCAGCTGACAGAAAGAAAAAGGGGCACGAATCTCGCACCCCTTCCGGCCGCTCAGCTCTCCCTCAACACCTCAGGACAGATCAACAACCCGCAACTCCTTTGGCATGCTGAACACAATGTTCTCTTCCTTGCCTGCCAGCTCTTCAGCACCGGTAGCGCCCTGTGCGTGCAGGTGAGCGATGACCTGTCGCACCAGAACGTCAGGCGCAGATGCTCCAGCAGTCACACCGACATTCCGCACACCCTCTAGCCAGCCAGCCTGGATTTCGTCAGCACCATCAATCAGGTAGGCAGGAGTCCCCATACGCTCTGACAGCTCACGCAGGCGATTCGAGTTGGAGCTATTCGGACTACCGACCACGAGCACCACATCACATGAACTGGCGAGCTGTTTGACGGCGTCCTGACGGTTCTGGGTCGCGTAACAGATATCATCCTTGCGCGGACCGTCAATGGCCGGGAAACGTGCACGCAGCGCATCAATCACTCGTGCGGTGTCATCCATCGACAGCGTGGTCTGAGTAACGAACGCCAGCCGCTCAGGATTGTGTACCTGCAGCGAAGCAACATCGCCCTCGTCCTCCACCAGGTAGATGGCGCCACCGTTACTGGCATCATACTGCCCCATGGTGCCTTCTACTTCCGGATGGCCCGCATGGCCGATCAGAACGCATTCCCGGCCCTCGCGACTGTAGCGCGTGACTTCCATGTGTACTTTGGTCACCAGCGGACAGGTCGCATCGAACACCTTAAGACCCCGATCCGCAGCTTCCTGACGCACCGCCTGAGATACGCCGTGAGCACTGAAGATGACGATCACGTCATCCGGCACCTGATCGATCTCCTCTACAAACACCGCACCACGATTACGCAGATCCTCGACCACAAACTTGTTATGGACGACCTCGTGCCGCACGTAGATTGGCGGGCCGAACACTTCCAGCGCGCGATTGACAATCTCGATGGCTCGGTCGACGCCGGCACAGAAGCCGCGGGGGTTGGCCAGTTTGATCTGCATGAAAAGCCTCGCTGGAGTATCGAAAAAATGGGCCGAGCGCTGACGCGCTTAGCGTACGTCGACGATCTCGACGTCAAAGGTGATGACCTTGCCGGCCAGCGGATGATTGAAGTCGACCTCGACCACAGAATCATGCACCTGCTTGACCACGCCAGGCAACTCGCCGCCTGCGGCATCGGCAAAGATCACCAGCAGACCCGGCTCCAGCTCCATTTCGTCGAACTGGTCGCGCGCAATCGTCTGGATATTCTGCTCGCTGCCCGGGCCAAAGCCGCGCTCCGGCTCGATATCAAAGCTGCGGCAATCGCCAGACTTCAGGCCGAACAATACCTGTTCAAACCCAGGCAGCAGGCTGCCATCGCCGATTTTGAAGGTCGCCGGCTGCTTGTCGGTTGTGGTATCGACCACGTCGCCATTGGGCAGCTTGAGGGTAAAGTGCAGGGTTACTTCGGACTCGTGGCCAATACGTGTTTCTGTCATGGGAATCTCGCCTGGAAAGCCGTGCCCGCATGCGCGGGCTGACGGTCAATTTTGCTCCGGCTTCCTGCCGAAAAACATGTCGAACAGCAACAGTGCCGCGCCAACGGTAATGGCGCTATCGGCAATATTGAAGGCCGGGAAGAACCAGCTTTGCTGCCAGTGCACCAGAATAAAATCGGTCACCTTGCCATGAATCACCCGGTCATACAGGTTGCCGATCGCGCCGCCCAGAATCAGCGCCAGGGCGATGGCTTCGAGCTTCTTACTGCGATCCAGCCTTGCCAGCCAGACGCACAGCACCACGCTTACCACAACTGCGATAACGGCAAACAGCCAGCGCTGCCAGCCACTGGCGTCGGCCAGAAAGCTGAACGCAGCGCCGGTGTTGTAGGCCAGGGTGAAGCTGAACAGGCCATCGATGATCGGCACCTGCTGGTACAGGTGCAGCTCCGACACAGCCACCCATTTGGTCAGCTGGTCGACCACAATGACCAGCGCCGACAGCACCAGCCAGATCAGACTGCCCTTGCGGACATCAGGCATGCTTGCGTACCTCGCCAGCACCTTCGATGTTCTCAACGCAGCGACCGCAGATATCCGGATGAGCGGCGTGGCTGCCGACGTCTGCACGCAAATGCCAGCAACGCGCACACTTGGCTGCGTCGGACTTGACGATTTGCAGCTTGAGCCCCGGTAAATCGGTCGCCACCGCCTGCTCGCCGGCATCTGCCAGCGGAGCCAGTGTGGCTTGCGAGGTGATCAGCACAAAGCGCAGCTCATCGCCCAACTGGGCCAACGCGCCACGCAAATTGTCGTCCGCGTAGAGGGTCACTTCGGCTTCCAGATTGCCGCGCAGCACCTTGGCATTGCGCAGATTCTCCATCTCCTTGTTGACCGCTTCTTTCACACCCATCACCTGAGCCCAGAACTCGCGACCCAACGCCTGCCCTTCCGGCAGCGCTTCCAGCCCCTCGTACCAGGTATTGAGCATGACCGATTCGCTACGCTCGCCCGGCAGGTACTGCCAGAGCTCTTCTGCGGTGAAGCACAGGATCGGAGCAACCCAGCGCACCAGCGCCTCGGCGATGTGATACAGCGCGGTCTGACAAGAGCGGCGCGCCACACTGTTGGCCTGCGTGGTGTACTGACGATCCTTGATGATATCGAGATAGAAACCACCCAGCTCCTGCACGCAGAAGTTGTGCACCTTCTGGTACACGTTCCAGAAGCGGTAGGTATCGTAGGCCTCAATAATTTCCTGCTGTAGCAGCAGAGCACGATCAACCGCCCAGCGGTCCAGATCCAGCATCTGCTCCGGGGGCAGCGCGTCGGTCGCCGGATCGAAGCCACTCAGGTTGGAGAGCAGGAAGCGCGCGGTGTTGCGAATACGACGGTACGCATCGGCGCTGCGCTGCAGGATCTGATCAGATACAGCGATTTCCGCGGTGTAATCAGTAGAAGACACCCACAGACGCAGAATGTCGGCCCCAAGAGTGTCGTTAACCTTCTGCGGCGCGATAGTGTTACCCAGCGACTTGGACATCTTGCGGCCCTTCTCGTCGACCGTGAAGCCGTGCGTCAGCAGGCCACGGTAAGGCGCGTGACCGTCGATCGCACAACCGGTCAACAGGGACGAGTGGAACCAGCCGCGGTGCTGGTCGGAACCTTCCAGATACAGGTCGGCACGCGGACCTTGATCATGGCCCATCAGGTGCGAACCGCGCATCACGTGCCAATGGGTGGTTCCGGAGTCGAACCACACATCCAGCGTGTCGCTGATTTTTTCGTACTCAGCCGCTTCGTCACCCAGCAGTTCGGCCGCATCGAGATTGAACCAGGCATCAATGCCCTGCTGCTCGACGCGTTGGGCGACCTGTTCAATCAACTCGACGGTGCGCGGATGCAACTCGCCCGACTCGCGATGCAAGAAGAACGGAATCGGCACGCCCCAGTTGCGCTGACGGGAGATACACCAGTCCGGACGACCAGCGATCATGTTATGCAGGCGCTGCTTGCCCCAGGCGGGAACGAAGTCAGTCTCGTCGATGGCCTTGAGCGAACGCTCGCGCAGGGTTTCACCACCCGCAACCGGGACATCCATACCGACGAACCACTGCGCGGTGGCGCGGTAGATCAGCGGCGTTTTGTGACGCCAGCAATGCATGTAGCTGTGCTGGATGCTCTGATGCTTGAGCAGCGCACCCACCTCTTCCAGCTTGGCAACGATGGCCGGATTGGCCTTCCAGATAAACTGGCCGCCAAAGAACGGCAAGTCTTGAACGTAGACGCCGTTGCTCTGCACCGGGCTGAAGATGTCGTCATTGTGCATGCCGTACTGCTTGCAGGTACGGAAGTCGTCTTCGCCGTAGGCGGGAGCCGAGTGAACGATACCGGTACCAGCGTCGAGCTCGACATATTCCGCCAGATAGACCGGAGACAGACGGTCATAAAGCGGATGACGGAAGTTGATCAGCTCCAGCGCGGCGCCCGCTGCTGTCGCAATCACTTCGCCTTCCAGTCCATAACGCGCCAGACAGTCAGCAACCAGATCTTCTGCCAGTACCAGCAGCCGATCACCAGTGTCGACCAGCGCGTAATTGAATTCAGGGTGAGCGTTCAGCGCCTGGTTGGCGGGAATGGTCCACGGGGTGGTCGTCCAGATAACGATGGCTGCCGGCTTGGGCAGCGCGCTCAAACCGAAGGCGGCGGCCAACTTGTCGGCATCCTCCACCGGGAACGCGACATCGATGGCCTCCGACTTTTTGTCCTGATACTCCACCTCGGCCTCAGCCAACGCAGAGCCACAGTCGAAACACCAGTTGACCGGTTTGAGGCCCTTGAACACCACGCCCTGCTCAACCATACGTCCCAGCGCGCGAATTTCGCCCGCTTCGTTGGCGTAGTTCATGGTCAGGTAGGGGTTATCCCAGTCGCCCAGCACACCCAGGCGAATGAAGTCTGCCTTCTGCAGGGCAACCTGCTCACCCGCGTACTCGCGGCACAGCGCACGGACCTGATCTGCCGGCAGATGCTTGCCGTGAGTGGTCTCAACCTTGTGTTCAATTGGCAGGCCGTGGCAGTCCCAGCCCGGCACATAGGGCGCATCAAAACCCGACAGGGTCTTGGAGCGGATGATCATGTCTTTGATGATTTTGTTAAGCGCATGACCGATGTGAATCACACCGTTGGCGTAGGGCGGGCCGTCGTGCAGGATGAACTGCGGCCGGCCTTGGCTGACTTCCCGAATCCGCTGATACAAGCCGTCCAGACGCTGGAGCGTCTGCGGTTCGCGGTTCGGCAACCCGGCCTTCATCGGAAAATCCGTGGCGGGCAGATTCAGTGTCGCTTTGTAGTCGGTCATTTTCTATCAGGCTCTCGGAAAATTTACAGACCCCACTGGGCCCTTGCGGCAGCAAAATCGGCCTCGATCGCCGCCTGCAATGCGTCCAGCGAGTCGAAACGCTTTTCGTCCCGCAACTTCTGGTGAAACACAACAGTCAGCCGGCGACCGTACAGGTCGCCAGCAAAATCAAACAGATGCACTTCCAGGTGCGCCTTGCCATCCCCACTGACCGAGGGACGCTTACCGATATTGGCCACACCCTTGCGCACCACGCCGTCGAGCTCGACGCTGACACGGTAAACCCCGTGCAACGGCGGGTTTACCCGCTTGAGCTGAACGTTGGCCGTTGGTGCGCCGATAGTGCGGCCCAATTGCTGCCCGTAAACCACACGCCCGGTGATACTGAACGGACGCCCCAACAACAGCGAAGCGAGAATGAAGTCGCCGTCCGCCAGCACCTGACGCAAGCGACTGCTGCTGATGCGCTCGCCGTTCTCGGCGACCGTATTAGCCGCTTCAACAGTGAAGCCGTGCTCGCTGCCGCTTTGTTGCAAAAAGGCAAAATCGCCGGAGCGGTCACAACCAAAACGAAAGTCGTCACCGACCTCCAGGTGACGCACCCCAAGCCCGTCAATCAGCACCTGCTGCACAAATTGCTCGGCACTCAGCTCGCGCAAGCGACGATTGAAGGCCAGACACAACACTCGGTCCACGCCGTTCTGCTGCAGCAGCGTGAGTTTCTCGCGCAAACGTGTCAGCCGCGGCGGAGCAGCATCAGGCGCAAAGAACTCGCGGGGTTGTGGCTCAAAGATCACCACGCAGCCGGGCAGACCAAGACGCTCTGAATGCGCTCGCAGGCGCGAAAGAATGGCCTGATGTCCAACATGTACACCATCGAAGTTACCGATAGTGGCGACACAGCCCCGGTGCCGGGGCCGCAGGTTATGTAAACCGCGGACCAGTTCCATAATGCTCGTCAGTGGTGGGTCAATCGAAACGCCGCAGTATACAGCCTTGCAGGGTAGCTCGTCATGCCGTTCAGCCCCGCGCGCCGCGTAGGTCACGCAGACGCAACCCAAGCGCGAACAACACTCCGAGATAGACCACCATACCGCCGACTACCAGCAACGCCATCTCCCAAGCCTTGCGCTGCCAGCCCCAGGCCAGCCAATCCGCGGTTGCAGGTACCATCCACAGAAGCAGCGCAGCCATCGCAGTCGTCGCCAACAGTAAGCGCAGCGAAAATCGCAACCAGCCGGGCTGAGCCTGATAAACCCCGTCACGACGCAGCCCCCACCACAGCAGACCAGCATTGAGCAGTGCCGAAAGGGAGGTAGCCAAAGCAAGACCGACATGCTGCAGCGGCCAGATCAGCAACAGATTGAGCCCCATATTCGAGACCATGCAGATAATCGCGATACGCACCGGCGTTTTCGTGTCCTGACGGGCAAAGTAGCCGGGCGCTAGAACCTTGATCAGCATGAAGGTCATCACGCCAACGGAATAGGCCCGCAGCGCGGCGGCCGACTGACCGACATCATCACCTGTCATTGCGCCGTAGTGAAACAGCGTCGCAATCAGCGGTTCGGCCAGCAGCAGCAGCGCCAGCGCGGCAGGCACACCCACCAGCAGCACCATGCGCACGGCCCAATCCAGCGTACGGCCAAAGGCCTTCAGGTCTTCCCCAGCGTGCTGACGCGACAGCGCCGGCAGAATCACCGTCCCGATGGCAATACCAAACGCGCCCAGCGGCAACTCCGACAGGCGGTCTGCGTAATACAGCCAGGAAATGCTGCCGGTCTGCAGAAACGACGCCAGCACGGTATCCAACAACAGATTGATCTGACTGACCGACACACCGAACAGGGCCGGAACCATCAAGGTCATTATCCGCTTTACGCCTGGGTCGCGCCGATTAGGTCGCGGAACCGGCAGCAGCTTAATCTGCGCCAGAAATGGCAGCTGGAATAGGAGCTGCGCAACACCGGCAATAAACACCCCCCAGGCCAGCGCCATGATCGGCTGGGCAAAATACGGCGTCAGAAACAGCGTCGCGCCAATCATGCACACATTCAACAGCACCGGCGTGAAGGCCGGCACGGCAAAGCGCCCATAGCTATTGAGAATGGAGCCACACAGCGCCGTCAGCGATATCAGAAACAGGTAGGGAAAGGTGATGCGCAGCATATCGGTGGCCAACGCGAGCTTGTCATCATCACCGTGAAAGCCCGGAGCAAACAGCGTGATGATGACCGGCGCACCAGCGACCCCGAGCGCCGTTATACCCGCGAGCGTCAGCCCAAGCGTGCCAGTCACCCGGTCAACCAGTTGCTTCACCGCTACCAGAGAGCACTTGGTGCGATATTCCGACAGAACCGGCACAAAGGCCTGAGCAAATGCCCCCTCTGCAAACAGGCGACGCAGAAAATTCGGGATTTTAAAGGCAATGAAGAACGCGTCCGCTTCGGACTGCGAACCGAAATAAGCGGCGACAACGATATCTCGCACCATGCCCAACACGCGCGACAGCAGCGTCATGATACTGACAACCAGGCCTGATCGAAGCAGACTGGGTGCCTTGGGTGCAGCAGGATCAGGGACAGCAGGTTGAGACATGAAATATCGCACCAAAATAAAACCGCCATCATAGCGGTGCGCACTTGCCCTTGTCAGGCTACACGAGTGTAAAATGCCGCCACTTCGGCCACTGTGACCACCGGTCAACAGAGCCGTTCAAGCAGCTTCACACATGCTTGACATTCTGCAAGACCGGCGGCATAGTACGCGGCCTTGTTTGTACCTAATTCATCCAGATTTTCTGAGGAGCAAGACGGTGGCCAACTCACCTCAAGCCAAGAAACGCGCCAAGCAGGCCGAGAAGCGCCGCAACCACAATGCAAGCCTGCGCTCCATGGTCCGTACCTACATCAAAAACGTAGTCAAGGCGATCGACGCCAAGGACCTCGACAAAGCCAAGGCAGCCTACACCGCTGCTGTTCCGGTCATCGACCGCATGGCTGACAAAGGCATCATCAACAAGAACAAGGCCGCTCGCCACAAGAGCCGTCTGAACGCGCACATCAAGGCCATGGCTGAAGCCGCTTGATTCGCAGTTCTTGCTGAATAAAAAAACCGGCCTAGGCCGGTTTTTTTTGTGCCCGCACATCGAGCCAGGCATCAGCATCAGACCGGGCGCACCGCAGCACGCCCAATCACATCACACCAAAACCAGGTTATCCTTGTGCACCATCTCCGGGTCATCGATGTAACCGAGAATGCCAGCAATCTCGTCGGTCGACTTACCGGCAATCCGCGACGCATCCTGCGCTGCATAGTTTGCCAGCCCCCGCGCAACCTCTCGCCCATCAGGCCCGACACAAACCACCATCTCGCCGCGCCGAAAACCGCCCTCGACGCCAACAACACCGACCGGCAACAAACTGCTCTTGCCTGAGCGCAGCGCCCTGACCGCACCCGCGTCCAGCAATAGACGACCACGAGTTTGCAGATGCCCGGCCAACCACTGCTTGCGCGCAACCAGCATGCCCTTTTCAGACAACAACAAGGTGCCCAGCGACTCACCCGCGTGAAGACGATCAATCACCCGCTCAAGGCGCCCACCAACGATAACCGTTGCAGCACCCGAACGCGCAGCCAGCCGCGCCGCACGCAACTTGGTCGCCATACCACCTCGCCCAAGCGCACCAGCACTTCCACCCGCCATCGCATCCAGCGCAGGATCATCCGCCATCGCAGACGAGACCAGCTCTGCGGCCGGATTGCTTCGCGGGTCCGCGGTAAACAACCCATCACGGTCAGTCAGAATCACCAACAGATCCGCTTCGACCAGGTTGGTAACCAAAGCCCCCAGCGTATCGTTATCACCAAAACGAATTTCATCCGTAATAACGGTGTCGTTTTCATTGATAACCGGGATAACGCCCAGATCCAGCAGCGCACGCAGCGTGCTGCGCGCATTCAGGTAACGCTTACGATCGGACAAGTCATCGTGGGTCAACAAAACCTGCGCAGTCGACAGGCCGTGACGCTGAAAGCTGGACTCCCAGGCCTGCACCAACCCCATCTGACCAATCGCAGCCGCCGCCTGCAGATCGTGCGTCGTTTTCGGCCGCTCAGTCCAACCTAGACGACTCATACCCGCCGCAACCGCACCCGACGAAACCAGCACCACCTGAGCACCAGAGGCGCGCAACGCCGCAAGCTGCTCAACCCACACTGCCATTGCCGCCTGATCGAGACCACGTCCATCGCCGGTCAGCAGCGCACTGCCAATCTTGACTACCCAGCGACGGGCCCCGGTTACCTTTTCACGCATGCTGATTCCATCAACAAAATGCCAAAGACAAACCGCAGTGGCAGCGGCCGCCACCACGGAACATACCTACCAGACAGACAAGCATCAGTGGACGTAGAAAATCTCCGGACCGTCCTCGTCATCCTCATCGTCGTCATCATCCAGATCATCAGTCGAAATACCCTGCTTGCGCAGAGCGCGACGATCATCCAAGGCCTGAATATGCGCCCGCGCTTCGTCCTCGATACGCTGATCCAGCTCCGCCATTTCCTCGGCGTATTGCTCATCCTCAACCAGACGATGCTCACGTTCATCCAGCCAATTCATCACATCCTTCGCCAGCTCAGCGGTACCCATGCGCTCGGAAGCGGAGATCACGTACACAGGACCCTCCCACTCCAGACGCTCAACCACATCATCCAGAATCGCCTGCTGTTCATCCTCCAGCAACTGATCACACTTGTTCAGCACCAGCCAGCGCTCGCGCATCGTCAGCGACGGACTGAACTTGCCCAACTCATGAATGATGGTCTCAACCGCCTCGACAGGATCAGACTGATCCAGCGGCGCCATATCGACCAAGTGCAGCAGCAGACGCGTACGCGACAAGTGCTTGAGGAAGCGCGTTCCAAGGCCAGCACCATCAGCAGCGCCGGCAATAACACCCGGGATATCCGCAATCACAAAGCTGCGAAGCTGCCCCACGTCAACCACACCAAGATTCGGCACCATGGTGGTAAACGGATAGTCAGCAACCTTCGGCTTGGCCGCAGAAACCGAGCGAATAAACGTACTCTTGCCCGCGTTCGGCAACCCCAGCAGCCCCACATCCGCCAGCACCTTGAGCTCCAGCTTCAGGTCACGCAACTCACCCAGCGAACCCTGGGTCGTCTGGCGCGGGGCCCGATTCACACTCGATTTGAAGCGGGTGTTACCGAGACCATGGAAACCACCCTGAGCCACCAGCAGACGCTGACCAGCCTCGGTCAGGTCACCAATGATTTCCTGAGTACCCGCATCAATGATGGTAGTTCCAACCGGCACCGGGAGAACCATGTCCTCACCTTTTGCACCAGTACAGTCACTGCCACGACCATTCTCGCCGCGCTGCGCATTAAAGCGACGCGTATAGCGGTAGTCCACCAGCGTATTCAGGTTAGGATCAGCCTCGAGATAGATGGAACCGCCATCACCGCCGTCTCCACCGTCCGGGCCACCCTTGGGAATGAACTTCTCACGACGGAAGCTCATGCAGCCATTACCACCATCACCGGCCTTAACCGTAATGGCTACCTCATCAACAAATTTCATTTATCTCCCCTTCCCAAGCGGGACGGGCTATTGGAATAGATACGCTACAAACAAAAAAGCCCCGTCGCAAGACAGGGCTTTTAAGAAGCTGGGGCTTATCAGGCAGTTACGACGCTAACGTAACGACGACCGAATTTGCCTTTAACTTCGAACTTGACCACACCTTCGACCTTAGCGAACAGAGTGTGATCTTTGCCCATGCCGACATTCTTGCCAGGATGGAACTCGGTGCCGCGCTGGCGAACGATGATGTTGCCCGGAACGATGGCCTGGCCACCGTACATTTTCACACCAAGTCGTTTGGATTCTGAATCGCGGCCGTTACGCGTGGAACCGCCTGCTTTTTTGTGTGCCATGAGTCTTTACTCTCCTGAATCAGCTTAGGCAGAGATGCCGGTGATCTTGATTTCGGTGTACCACTGACGGTGGCCCTGACGCTTCATGTGATGCTTACGACGACGGAACTTGATGATACGAACCTTATCACCACGACCGTGCGCGCTGACTTCTGCAGTCACCTTGGCACCTTCAACAACCGGAGCACCGATCTTGACGTCGTCACCGTCTGCAACCAGCAGAACTTTGTCGAACTCGATGCTGGCGCCGGTTTCAGCGTCCAGTTTCTCTACTTTCAGGAACTCGCCTTCAGCGACCTTGTATTGCTTGCCGCCGGTAACAATGACTGCGTACATTTTGCTTTCTCCGTAATCCTGCTCACCCAGCGCTTTAGTGAAATGATTATTGGCTGGCATGGCTGCAAGTGACTTCGCCTATCGAAATCGACCTTGCCATTGTCAAAACAGGGATGCTTTATCTCAGGGCGCGGATTTTACTCAACCGCCCGCCATTAAGCAAGCCTTGCCAAACCTGCAAGTCCCGCCTTCCTTGACAGCTTGGGGCCCGCAACCTAGCATGCCGCGGAACCTTTTCTGGAATACTGCAATCAATGAGCACGTTGCCTTTCTACGAGCCGGTCGCCGGAGACTTCGCTGCGGTCAACCAGCTGATCCTGGAACAACTGCACTCCAGAGTGCCTCTCGTGGAAAAGATCGGCCACTATATCATCAGCGCTGGCGGCAAACGCCTGCGTCCTCTGGTCGTTCTCCTCAGCGCCCGCGCCTGCGATGCTGACAGCCCTGAGCAACACTCGCTGGCAGCGATCATTGAGTTTTTGCACACCGCTACCCTCCTGCACGACGATGTCGTTGACACCTCCGACATGCGTCGCGGGCGCTCTACTGCAAATGCACTCTGGGGCAACGCGCCGAGCGTTCTGGTCGGCGACTTCCTTTACTCCCGAGCCTTCGAAATGATGGTCGCCCTCGGTGAAATGGAAGTAATGCGTATCCTTGCCAACGCGACCAACGTGATCGCAGAAGGCGAAGTACTGCAGCTATCCAAGGTTCGCGACGCCAATACCGACGAAGCGACCTACATGGAAGTGATTCGCAGCAAAACGGCCATGTTGTTTGAGGCTGCATGCCACAGCGCAGCCGTTCTCAGCAAAGCAAACGCCGAACAGACCGAAGCTCTGCGCCAGTATGGCGATGCGCTCGGAATTGCATTCCAGCTGATGGATGACTTGCTCGATTACAGCGGCGACGCTGCCGAGATGGGCAAGAACGTTGGTGATGATCTGGCCGAAGGCAAACCCACCCTGCCTCTCATCTATACCATGCGCAACGGCACCACCGAGCAGGCAGCACTGGTCCGCAGCGCCATTCAAAAAGGTGGCACTGACGACATCGCACCTATCCGAGCAGCCGTCACCGAGTGCGGTGCGCTGGATTACACCGCACGCCTTGCCCAAGAGCACGCCGACCGCGCCGTCGCACTGCTGGCAGCACTGCCGCCCTCGACCTATCGTGACTCTCTGGAGCAACTTGCGCGCTTTGCGGTAAAACGCAGCTTCTGATCCCTCACCTCCAGCGCACAAAAAAAGGCACGCATTGCGTGCCTTTTTTCTACCTTCGATTTGCGATTAGAGAACCTTGATCAGCTCAATATCGAAAATCAGCGCACTGTGCGGCGGAATGCTGTTACCCGCACCACGAGCACCATAGGCCAGCTCGGACGGGATATACAGGCGCCACTTTGCACCTTCCTGCATCAGTTGCAGGGCTTCAGTCCAGCCAGCGATGACACCACCAACCGGGAACTCGGCGGGCTGGCCGCGCTTGTAAGAGCTGTCAAACACTTCACCAGAAATCAGCGTGCCTTCGTAATGGGTACGAACGGTAGAGCTGGCTTCCGGAGTTGCACCCGTGCCTGCGGTAACCACTTCATACTGCAGACCCGATTCAAGGGTGATCACACCCTCGCGCTTGGCATTCTCAGTCAGGAAATCAACGCCAGCCTGAGCAGCCTGTGCCGCAGCGGCCTCGGCAGCCGCCTGCATCTTGCCCTGCAGCACCTGAAACGCCGCCTGCAGCTCTCCCTCTGGTACCTGGCTGGACTGCTGCTGGAAGGCGTCCTTCAGACCGGCAGCCACCAGTTCCAGCGCCAGATCAGGAATATTGCTGGCCAGCAGCTGCTCGCCCATCTGACGGCCAATGCCGTAGCTGACGCGCTTCTCGTCGGTATCAATCATGTTGCTCATGGCGAGCCTCCGCTTGAAAAATGGCCGACAAGCCTGACACATTGTCGGCAAAAATTCACCCGCTGCGGCGAATAAGCTACAATGCGTCGCTTTCTGCCCTCCTGCCCGGAAAGCCGCCAAAATGCTGGAAAAACTGTTCAAACTGCGCGAACACGGCAGCAACGTACGCACCGAAGTACTTGCTGGCGTCACTACCTTCCTGACGATGGCCTACATCATCTTCGTCAACCCGATGATGATGGCCGACGCCGGTATCGACCCGGGCGCCGCCTTCGTCGCCACCTGTCTCGCGGCTGCCATCGGCTCGCTGATCATGGGGCTGTGGGCAAATTACCCTATCGCCCTGGCCCCCGGCATGGGCTTGAACGCCTTCTTCAGCTACACCGTGGTCGGCTCCATGGGCTACAGCTGGCAGGTCGCGCTGGGTGCCGTATTCCTTTCCGGCTTTCTGTTCTTCCTGCTCAGCCTGTTCCGCATCCGCGAATGGATCATCGACAGCATCCCGCTGCCCCTGCGTTCAGCCATCGCAGCAGGCATCGGCCTGTTCCTGGCCCTGATCGCCCTCAAAAGCGCCGGACTGGTCGTCGACCACCCCGTGACCTTGGTAACGATGGGCAAACTGAGCCAACCCGAGCCTCTGCTAGCCGCAGCCGGGTTCGCGATCATCGTAGCGCTTTCCTACCGCAAGGTGACTGGCGCAGTCATGATCGGCATTCTACTGGTCACCGCTGCCAGCTTCATGCTCGGCCTCAGCCACCTCGACGGCATCGTTTCTACGCCTCCCAGCCTGAAGCCAACGTTCCTTGAGCTGGATATCAACGGCGCCCTTGAAGTTGGCCTGTTAAGCGTCGTATTCGCCTTCCTGTTCGTTGATCTGTTCGACACCTCAGGCACCCTGATCGGCGTCGCGCAGAAGGCCAATCTGGTCGAAGCGGACGGCAAGATGCCGCGACTCGGTCGCGCCCTGATGGCTGACAGCACCGCCACCATGGCTGGCGCGGCCCTCGGCACCTCCACAACCACCAGTTACATCGAGTCCACCGCTGGCATCAGTGCCGGCGGCCGTACCGGCCTGACTGCCTGCGTGGTCGCACTGCTGTTTCTGCTAAGCATGTTCTTCTCACCGCTGGCGACAGCCGTTCCCGGCTACGCAACAGCGCCTGCCCTGCTGTTCGTTGCCGTGCTCATGACCCACGGCCTGGTACAGATCAACTGGGACGACCTGACCGAAGCGGCGCCAGTAGTAGTTACCGCCCTCGCGATGCCGCTGACCTTCTCGATTGCCAACGGCATTGCCCTCGGCTTCATCAGTTGGACCGTGATCAAGCTGCTTGCCGGGCGCTGGCGTGAGCTCAACCCCAGCCTGTACATCCTGGCTGGCCTGTTCGTTATCAAACTGGCGCTGTTCAGCTGATGAGTACCGCATTTCACCCCGAGCAATACGAAGCGCAACTTGACGAGAAGCGCGAGCGCCTGCAGGCATTACTTGCACCGTTCGAGGCACCAGCACCCGAGGTGTTCGAGTCGGCTCGCGAGCATTTCCGCCTGCGTGCAGAGTTCCGCCTCTGGTACGAGGCAGGCACGCCCTACTACGCTATGTTCGAGCAGGGCGACAAGCGCAGCCCGATCCTGATCGAACAGCTGCCGATTGCCAGCCGCCAGATCAACGCATTGATGATGCCGCTTCTGGATGCGTGCAAGGCCGACCCTATCCTGGGTCGCAAGCTGTTCCAGATCGAGTTCCTCACCACCCTGTCCGGCCAGGCGCTAATAACCCTGTGCTACCACCGCCCGCTGGATGACAACTGGGATGCTCCTGCCAAGGCACTGGCCGAGCAGCTCGGCGTCCAGCTCATCGGTCGCAGTCGCGGCCAGAAACGCGTATTGCAGACCGACCATGTGGTAGAAACCCTGCAGGTCGCTGGCCGCGAGTGGCACTACCAGCAGATTGAAGGCGGCTTTACCCAACCCAACGGCAAAGTAAACCAGCATATGCTGAGCTGGGCATTGGATGCAGCAGGCGAGAACAACGATGACTTGCTGGAGCTGTACTGCGGCAACGGCAACTTTACCCTGCCGCTATCCACGCGCTTCCGCCGCGTCCTGGCCACCGAACTGGCCAAAAGCTCGGTACGTGCCGCACAGGAAAACTTGCGCATCAATGGCGTGGAAAACGTCACACTGGTCCGACTCGCCAGCGAAGAGGTTACTCAGGCGCTGACCGGCGTGCGCCCCTTCCGTCGTCTGCAAGGCATTGATCTGAGTGGCTTTGATTTCGGTACCGTGTTCGTCGACCCGCCACGCGCAGGGCTCGACCCGGCGACTTTGGAACTGGTCAAAGGCTACCGCCGTATCTTGTACATTTCCTGCAATCCGGAAACGCTGGCGGAAAACCTGCAGGAGCTTACAAAAACGCACCGCGTAGTGCGGTGCGCTCTGTTCGATCAATTCCCCTACACCCATCACATGGAATCAGGGGTACTACTGGAGCGCCGCTAGGCGCTCCGATAGCTTGCTGGCGCTACTCCCACGACGCCGTACCGTCGCTGCGCCACGTCAGCGTATCCGAACCAACCATCCGCCCCCGTGGCGTAGCCACAATCTGGTATGTCTGATTGGTGCCGCCAATATTGAGCTGAGTAGTGTAATTGACGTTCGCATTCAACTCAGGCGCCAAGCCGGCCACAGTCGCACCTTGGTAGGAGAAGTTCTTGGTGCGATGGCGCTCAAGCGCGCTGGCAAGCTCCATGATCTGCCCCTGCGCCTCGCGCTGCAGCCCCCGTTCGATGTATGAGGTGTAGGCAGGGTAGGCGATCGCCGCCAGCAGGCCCACGACCACCACAACAATCATGACCTCGATCAGCGTAAAACCCCGCGACTTATTCATCTTCACCCTGATCACCTTCGTCTCCATCTTCCTCTTCGACAACACTTGACTGCCTGATGCTATTGGCTTCATCAGGCGGAAGCTGCATCCAGCGACGCTTGCGCAGGCGCGGATCGCCCAGCGCGCCTTCGCCCACCACCTCAGTACCAACGATGGTAATTACCTTCCCCTCGTCATCAACCAGCAGCGTCGGCGTGGGAGCCGGGGTTGACTGCTGAAGCGCCTGGCTGCGGGATGCAGGCGTTGGCAGATCATCCGACAGCGCGGCAGGCAACGCAGTTATCAGATTGACGGTATGCAGATAGGCTCGGCCATATCGCACAGCACAGGGATTTTCTGACTCCTGATCAACGGTCGGGGCATAGGTCGTGAACAGAATCCGGCCATTAAAGATGACCGGCGACGCCAGAGCCTTCTCACCCGTCTCGCTGAAGGTGTAATACCAGCCACGGGCAGTAGACAGAGGTTGCCCACCCGCCGTGACATTGGTCATATTCGCGGTAGTCGCCAGCGTCTGCGCGCCAGATCCATTCAAAGCGGTTCTATCTCTGATGACAAACACACCATCGGTCGTCGTTTCATCCAACGGATGCGCACGGTAACCAGAGCCGATCACAACGTAAAGCTCATTGCCGGTATTCGCACGCACCAGACCAACTGCAGGCGCCTCGTAGAAACGACGACGCGCGCTGCCAGTGCCGCCCAGATTCGCAATGCGGTCAACCACATGCTGACCATCATCCTTGACAGTGATGCGGAATACCTGACCTGCCAAATCACCGAAGTACATGTGATCCGCCACACCGTCAAAGTCGATATCAACAACGGCAATGCCGCTTGGCACCGCCCACTTCATATCTGTGACTGACTGCGTAGCGTCATTACGACCACCCGCGGACCAGAGCACCTCACCTGTACTCGCGTTGAGGAAGTAGACCATGTTACCCATCTGGTCACTTGCTGAAAGAGCGGAATTGCCATCGTGATCGGACGGACTATAACCACCACCCACTACCAGGATCGGCACGTTGTTACCATCACCATCCGGCACGCTGGTTAGCGTCGGTGTCGACCAGGTTTGTCCGAGGCCGGCCATGCCGGTAGAGTCATTATTGACCTGCCACAGCATCGAAGGCTCGGCTGGGTCTGTGACGTCCAGCGCATAGTAGTTACGGCCGCCACGACGCATGCCTCCGTACAGATACACGGCCTCAGGTGCTGCCAGAGCGTTTGTTCCACCCTGACGCCAGGCAACCCAGCTACCGTCCAGACCATAAGTCTGACGCGTATTATCCCCTCGCAGGCCGGGGCGACTGGTCGTGTACTGATTAGCCTTCTGCAAAATTTCGTGGGGCATAAAGGCAAAGGCTTCAGAGCCGTCTTCGGTGTCAATCGCGTGCAACATGCCTCCATTGGTGGAAACAAACACGTAATTGTTTTCGGCATCCTCACCGTAGTTGACCATGACCGGCACGCTATGCAGCGGATCACCCCACATACTTTCGAGCTCGGTAAGCAACGCAGTACGATCCGCAGCGGTGGCACTCGCTGAGAGACCGAGCTGGGTATTGCTAGGCGCACTGGTGCTGGACCAGTTCATTTGCTGCAGATCACCGCCCGCGGACGTTGTATAGAAGAGGCTGCGAGTACCGACTTGCTCGCGCGCGCCCCCTTTGGTCACGTCCGGGCCATCAACCATCGTGCTCCAGACACTTTGCGAGCCTACCCGGAAGTAACCGGTTGCCGGGTCGACCGCGTAGCCGTTCTGGCCATGAATTTCGCCATCCACGACTTGGTAACGCTTCAGATTACCGTTCCAGTAACTGCTTTCGAAGGGCTGGAACACCGAGTAATACAGCTGATCCAGATGTTGGAAGCGGTTCATCGCATTCACCGCCACACCGGGCGCCGAGATTGAGCGGGCATCTTCATCGATCAGGTCAAGGGTGCTCTGGAATGCTTCCAGCAGGGTTTCAGCGCTGTCCGAGTCATAGGTCTCACCACCACCCGCAGCCGATACCGACTGCATGTTCGCGAGCGTGGTTTCGCCCATATACAAACCGATATTGTGTGTCTTGATCGGAGTACTGACGCTATTGCTACTTGAGTTGAGGTAGGAGGCGATACTGACCTGACAGTCGTAGGAGTTTCGTCCGCAACTGACCAGCCCTACATCCTCCGGGTCATCACCAGACGGCGCGCCGTCGGTAAACAGAATGATATGGTTGGATTCGCACTGATTTGCAGTGTTGACCGGCGAAACAAAGTTATTACCGCTGACGATAGCGCGCTCATCGTCACACCCGCCCTCTTCAATTTCGCAAACCTGCACAGTGGCCTGCTCGCTCAGCGAATAGATGAGATTACGCTCTTCGTAGTTACGCGTGCGATAAAACCAGAATCCCCAGTAACGCTCACGCTCACACAACGCGCCGCGCGGGCTGCAAGACCTGCGACTCCAGTCACTCCAGTCGCTCAAACGGCAGAAAGCGCTGTCGGTATCGCAATAACTTACCTCCTCCCAAGTATCGGTAACGGTACAGCCAGCGACCGCTGGGTCACAATAATCCACTTCTACCGGAGGAGACCATTGCGTTTCCTCGCGACATATCTCCACATCCGGCGCGTTACTGATACAGGCTTTGTTGTCATTCGAGTTGGAGTCAACATCAATATAGGAGTCGCTGTAAGAAATACCGGTACGATTGCGGCGCCCGAGCATGTAGTCGGCCATATCGTCAAAAGCCAACGAGGTCGGCGTGCTGCCGGATGGCTGCGCACGATCGCTTGGGTAAGGGTCATTCTGGCCACCGTTCAGGCGATTCAACGCATTCAGGAAATAAGGACGAGTGACGTCATTAACCGGCATCACCGGCAGCAGAATCTGCCCCCCGGAGCTGCCACGGAAACGCCCAAAGCCGATTTCTACGGTACTAGGGGCGTCTGCAATGATTTGCTTCATGGCATCGTGCAGCAGAGTGATCCGGCGGTTATCTACATCGCTGCACCAGTTGCTCCCCGACCCGGTGCGGCAGTTACGCATCGAACCCGACGTATCGAGCATGATCAGCACATTGGCCTTCGGCGTGTTCTGGGCGTTCTCAGCATTCGCCCGGGCAAAGTAGATTTCGGTGTCATCCGCCTGGACAGCCATCGGGATTACTAGCCCAAGACAGCACGCGAGCAGCCTCGAACCCAATAGTGTTTTCAAATTGATCATGTGTACGCTCTCCCTAATTAATCTCAGCGCCGGGCTTGATGCCGCGCTTGAGCGTTTCCTGGAGGTGATGGTTCTCGATGCCGTAATTATCCATCTCGCTTTCGCCAAGAATGTTGATCCGATAATCCACAAACACCCCGGCGCCACCACTGGAGCTCACCTGAGATCCGCTGATCGGGCTGAATCCATCAAGATAACTGTATGACTCGGCCTGCAAGAGCCCCCGCACATCCATGAAGTCGGTGCTACCACACGCCCCCTGCGCAGCCCCAGCCGACTTCATGCAATAGCGCGCAGCCTGGCCGTCCACTGCGTTGTAAAGCTGCTCGTTACTCAACGCTGTTAGCGCGCCATAGGTACTGACAATGACTGTTTCAGCTGCTTCGAATGTCATCACGTCGGACTGCACGCCGGTTGCGACCTTGGCGGAGAAGACACTGGAGCGCATTGCCGAAAGCCCTAGCACCGACACCATCAGCAGCACCAGAAGTGCGACCACAAGCGCCACGCCGCGTTGGCCATGTGCGTAGTTGGCTGAACCTTTCATCAGACACCATCCCAGTCGTAGTTACGGATCATCACGGTCGAGCGGAAAACCTTCCGCAGGCGCGCGTCAGCAGCAACATTGATAACCTGATCGGCGAGATAGAAGGTGCTGGCCGCTGCATCCACCTGAATGTTGCTGTCACTACTAAGCAGAACCGCAAAGCGGATCGATACCACCGGATTGGAACCCTGTCCGCCGGCATTGACGTAGCGGGTAACGCTAGGCTCGCCGTTCACGTTGGTGTCAATTCCGTACTGAACCTGAAAGCTCTCTACCCCGGACATCAGCTCTGCGACGCCGCCACTCAGACTACCTGAGCACGACAACACGCCCTGGTTGTCGACAAAGTAGCGATTGACGATTTCCTGTTCGGACCCGTCGCCCCCACCCTGGCAGTCACGAACACCGAAGTAGTTGATCACCAGTTCGTCGTTGGATCCGCTGGAGCCTTCCTGTGCATAGGCGACTTGCGTGTTATCGAAAACGACTGGTTCAATGGTTCCGTCGACGGCCGTTCCGCGGCCGGCCTGACGAATATCAGCCATCATGTAGCGCAGCAGCATCTGTCCGTCATCCTCAAGAGAGGAGCTGACACGCTGTAATGCAAAAGTCTGGTTGTTAACCAATAACAGTTGCATGGCGACACCACTGGCGATCAACCCCAACACCAGCGCCACCATGAGTTCGATAAGGCCGAATCCGGCCTGAGGCAGCTTCATCGCTGAATCTCCATTACCAGGCACTTGCTGTCGTCCGCGGTGTTGATACCCGTGTTGCTAACGCACTGCGCCGGCGCCTGGTCTTCCCAACTGACGATCACACAACCCAACGAGTTGAAAGCACAGTCCATCGCCATCACCCGTCCGCCGCGCAGGCTAGTGGATGCAGCCCATACCAACTGTTTGATATCCCATTCCGCCATTTCTTCCGAGTTGCACGCCGCGTCCATGCAAGCCTTCCAATCTTCCGGGCTGCCGGATTCGCCCGTGGCGCTGGCAGGCCAATTAGTTGCAGTCGCGTAGTAATCAGTCTGAGCCGGATTGGACTTGATACGCTCGATGGCGTCCTGTGCGATCATCGCGGCATGAGCGCGATCATTGGCATCACCGCTGTTGCGCAATGCGGTCAGCTGCAAACCGGCATACCCCAAGGCACCAAATGCCACAATTAATAGGGCAACCAGCACCTCCAGCATACCCACGCCCCTCTGACGACCGAGGCAAGCGCTCGAATGATTCATGGGCAATCCCCTTTCTCTGTCTGAGTCACTTTGCCCAGAAACGAAAGCTCGAGGGTGTAGCCGCGCACGGGACGTGCTTCAGATGAGCAGACGGAAAACTCGGCACCACCTCCGGTAACCCCGCCCTGAGCGACAAAAGTCACTCCGCCAGCCGCATCCTCCCGGCCTACGGTGACACCATCCTCAGGAGTAAAGGTTTTGTCCTGCTCGGCCGACGCAGCGGGATAGTCAACCGTCCATCCTCTGCTCCAGCCACCGCCAGCGGGACTGACAGTCACATCGGCGCGCATGCTGAGCGCCTGCATCCTTGCCGCACCAAGCGCCGATGCAAGATCACCGGCCGTCGACCTGAGTGAGCTGTTTGCCATCATGGTCCGCATGCTCGGTACCGCCAGCCCTAGAATGACCGCAGCCACCACCAAAGCGACGAGTAGCTCGATCAAAGTGAAGCCCTTCACATATCTCATCCAAACAACCCTCCTAGTACCGCGGGCACTATAAAAAGGCCAAAGGTCAACGTCGCGGCTTGGACGATGGCCGGTCAGATCACCGGGACGAGGGGTTAATGACGTCGAAATGCGCCAAATTGTTTACACGAGACACCACCACCCATACTCAGGCATCAGCCTGATTGAGCTACTGGTAGCGTTGACATTGCTGTGCCTGCTGACCACTCTTGGCATGCCATCACTCGGTGGCATGCTGGAGCAGCGGCGCCTGGATGCAGCCCGCGACCAACTCGCCACGAGCATCCGGCTGGCGCGCGAGGAAGCCATAAGTCGCAATCAGGCCGTGGTCATGGCACCGCGGAATGGCCTCTGGAGCGAGGGATGGCACGTCTTTGTCGACAGCAATCAAAATGCGCAGCTGGATGCTGGCGATACATTGCTGCAGGAGGATGTAGCCGCAAAGGTGGCTGTTATCAGGGCGACAGGAGAACTCGCCCGCTATCTGCGCTACAACCCGATGGGAGAATCAGAGCGTGTGGATGGTGGCTTTCTTGCCGGGACCTTGCGCCTGTGCCCGGCAAGTCCGGCCCAACCCGGCAGACGCTTGATCATCAACCGGGTAGGCAGGCTACGCAGTGAGTCGGCGGCACTGTCCGCCGACGCCTGCGCGGCAACGGATTAGGTACGGTACTCAGCGTTGATTCGCACATACTCGTGAGACAAATCAGTCGTCCACAAGGTCTCGCTAAAGTCACCACGACCCAGCTCGATGCGGATGGTGATTTCTTCCTGCGCCATGACACGAGCGCCCTGCTCCTCAACATACTCCGGCGCACGACCGCCCTGGCGGGTAATGCAGACATCATCCAGGTAGACGTCGATCTTTTCGACATCCAGCGCCGGCACACCGGCGTAGCCGACCGCGGCCAGAATACGACCCCAGTTCGGATCAGAGGCAAACAGCGCGGTCTTGATCAGTGGCGAGTGAGCAACAGCGTAGGCCACATCCAGACACTCGTTGCGGTTGCCGCCACCATTGACCTGAATGGTGACAAACTTGGTAGCGCCCTCGCCATCACGGACGATTGCCTGCGCCAGCACCAGCAGCACTTCTTTTATCGCCGCTGACAGCTCGGCGTAGCCTTCGGCACTGACACTGTCGATCGGGGCAATAGCGGCTTTGCCGGTGGCGATCAGCATGCAAGAGTCGTTGGTACTGGTATCGCCATCGATAGTGATGCGATTGAACGACAGGTCCGCCGCTTCGCGCAGCAGTGACTGTAGTGCCGACTGTGCAACCGGCGCATCAGTGGCAACGTAACCCAGCATGGTAGCCATGTTCGGGCGAATCATGCCGGCACCCTTGGAGATACCGGTGATGGTAACGGTCTGGCCGGCAATCTGAATCTGACGGCTGCAGCCCTTGGGCTGGGTATCAGTGGTCATGATGCCTTCAGCCGCAACGGCCCAGTTGTTCTCGGACAGATTATCCAGCGCAGCAGGCAACACCGGAATGATCTTGTCGGCCGGCAGCAGCTCACCAATAACGCCGGTACTGAACGGCAAAATCTGCTCAGGCGCGACCCCAACCAACTGAGCCAGTGCATCACAGGTTCGCTCAGCAGCCAGCATACCGGGCTTGCCGGTCCCTGCATTGGCATTGCCGGTGTTCACCAGCAGATAGCGCGGCGCGCTGACCATGCGTTGACGGCACAGGGTGACTGGCGCCGCACAGAAGGCATTAAGCGTAAACACGCCTGCGATAGCTGAGCCCTCAGCCGCCTCCATGACAACCACATCCTTGCGTCCGACTCGCTTAATGCCCGCAGAGGCAATACCAAGACGAAAACCGGGTACAGGGTGCATCACAGGCAAAGGGCCAAGACCGACAGGCATGATCAGAAACTCCAGAACAAGGGATAAATAAACGCCAGAAACCAGTGTGGGGGGTGTGGCAAATTAGTCAAACCCCCCACCCAAACCAAAAAACAGCCAGGCAACCCACCCGAAACACCAGATCATGCCGGG